>NZ_JADPPY010000069.1:0-4596 GCF_018340035.1 Cobetia sp. MC34 | reverse complement strand
GACAGAAGAGCAGCATTTGGGCATGATTCAGCGGGCCGTTACGGCGTAGATAGCGCCCCTGGTGCGAGAACCCAACGGCCAGCCACTTCAAGCCGCCTGATCAGGGCACTCGTGAATAAGGCGGGATGAAACCAGCGCCTTCCTCTATCAGCCGACCGCCGCCGTCTGGCTGATGCCGTCCCGCGCGCAGGACTGGCCGCAGTGGCTGCCATGAATGCTCAGCGCCTGCCAGGCATCGAAGGTGCTGAGATAGATGTCACCGCCGAGATTGGCCGGCAGCTCCGAGCACTTGAGGCGGTCCATCACCGGGCCCTTCACTTCACTCAGATGCAGCTTCACACCAGCGGCGCTCAGGCGTTCATTGATGACTTCCAGGCTTTCCAGCGCCGAGGCGTCGATCAGATTGACCGCCTGGCAGGCCAGCACCAGATGCTTGAGCGAGGGGCGTTCGGCCATCAGCGCCAGCACGGTGTCTTCCAGATAGCGTGCATTGGCGAAATACAGACTCTCGTCGATGCGCAGAATCGCCAGTTCGGGGTCGGTCTCCACCTCATGACGCTCGACATTGCGAAAGTGCTCGCTGCCCGGCACGCGCCCGACCAGCGCACTGTGCGGCTGGCTGGTGCGCTTGAGATAGAGCCCCAGCGACACGGCGATACCGACGATGATGCCGCTTTCCACCCCATGCGCGAGGGTGATGATCAGCGTGATCATCAGCGCCGCACCGTCACCCTTCGAATAGCGGAAGGTGCGTTTGATCGCCGCGATATCGATCAGGCTGGTGGTGGCGACGATGATGATCGCCGCCAGCGTCGCGCGCGGCAGCCACGCCAGCCAGTCGGTCAGCCACAGGCTGGCGAGCAGAATGCCGATGGCGGTAAAGGCCCCCGCCAAGGGCGTGGCGGCACCGGCATCGAAGTTGACCACCGAGCGCGACAGCCCGCCCGAGATCGGCATGCCACCGCTGACGCCTGCGCCCATGTTGGAGACGCCCAGCGCGATCAGCTCCTTGTCGGGGTCGATGCGCTGACGGCGCCGCGCGGCGAGGGTCTGGGCCAGCGCCAGCGATTCGACGAAGCCGACCACGCTGATCAAGAGTGCCGAGATCAGCAGACCCGACCAGTCATGGCTGACAAGGCTCGGCAGGCTGAGGTCGGGCAGCCCGCCGGGCACGGCCCCGACCAGCGCCATGCCGCTCTTGCCCTGCTCAAGCTGTTCGCCCTGAACGAGAGGATCACTCAGCCCCCAGGCCAGCAGGCTGGAGACGATGACGGCGATGATCGGCGTGGTCTTGCACAGCATGCCCGCCGCGCTCTCACTCATCCGCAAGGCCATCAGGCCGTGCTTGAGATGACGACGTGCCAGGATCAGCCACGCCAGGCAGCCCAGCCCGATGGCGAGTGTCGGCCAGTGCAGCTCTTGCGCGCCTGACGACAGCGACTCGCCCATCGCGATCAGATTGCCGCCGCTCAGGCTCAGGCCGGTGATGGGCCCGAGCTGACTGGCGATGATCAGGATGCCCGAGGCGGTCATGAAGCCCGAGATCACCGGGTGGCTGATGAAATTCACCAGCACTCCCAGGCGCAACAGCCCCATGGCGATCAGCATCGCGCCGGAGAGAAAGGCCAGCAGCAGCGCGGCGGCCAGCATCTCGGGCGTGGAGAGCGCCGCGCCATCGGCGCCGCTCATGCCCGCGATCGCCGAGGCCGTCATCAGCGAGATGATCGCCACCGGCCCCACCGCCAGGGTGCTGCTGGTCCCGAACAGCGCATACAGCACCAGCGGCAGCATGCTGGCGTAGAGGCCGACCTGCGCCGGCAACCCCGCCAGCAGTGCATAGGCCAGCGCCTGAGGCACCAGCATGACGCTGACGATCACCGCCGCCAGCAGATCACGCCCGAGACTGTGGCGGTCATAGTGGGCAAGCCAACCCGCCAGCGGCAGCCAACGGGCAAACGACGTCCCCTTTGCCTCTAGAACCGGCTCAGACATCGCGTGACGCCGGACGCGCCAGCCATTCGTGGCCCTTGAGCAGCAGGTTCCAGTAGATGAACGGCAGCCCCCGCGCCTTGAGCTGCCAGGCCAGGCTAGTCGGACGCGTGCCGTCATTGACCCACTTGGGGAAGGTCGGCTGCAGTTCGCCGCCGTAGCCGAATTCCGCCAGCACGATGCGGCCTTTCTCCACCGTCAGCGGGCAGGAGCCATAGCCCCGATAGCCCGCCGTGAGCGCGCCACCGGTCAGCGTCGCCAGCAGGTTCTCGACCACCACGGGGGACTGCTTGCGCACGGCCGCGGCAGTCTTGGCATTCGAGGTACCACTGACATCGCCCAGCCCGAAGATGTCGGGATGGCTCATGTGCTGCAGGGTCTCGGGTTCGAGATCCAGCCAGCCTGCGGCGTTGGCCAGCCCGGATTGTGCGATCAACGCCGGCGCCTTCTGTGGCGGCACCACATGCAGCATGTCGAAGGACTGCTCGACGATCTCCGGCTCGCCACCCTCCTCGGCTGCCGGCACCTCGAAGCGTGCCGTCTGCGTCTCGCCACCCACCGCGACCAGCCGCTGATGGAACCTGACATCGATGCCATAGCCTGCAACCGCCTCTTCCAGCGCTGGCACGTAGGCCGGCACGCCGAACATCACGCCGCCGGCGTTGTGGAAGCTGACCTCGAGCTGCGACAGCACGTTCTCGCGCTGCCAGTGATCGCAGGCCAGATACATCGCCTTCTGCGGCGCACCAGCGCACTTGATAGGCATCGGCGGCTGGGTAAACAGCGCCTTGCCGCCCTTGAGGGTCTGCACCAGCTGCCAGGTATAGGGCGCGAGATCATAGCGGTAGTTGGAGGTGACGCCATTCATTCCCAGCGTCTCCTCAAGCCCGTCGATGGCGCCCCAGTCCAGCTCCAGCCCGATGGCGATCACCAGACGCTCGTAGCGCAGACGATGGCCATTGCCGAGCGTGACTTCATGCGCCTCGGCATCGATGCCGGTGGCCGTATCGCGATACCAGTGCACGCCCTTGGGCATCACCGAGTGCATCGGCTTGCGCGTGAATTCCGGCGTGAAGATGCCGCCACCGACCATCGTCCAGCCCGGCTGATAGCTGTGCTGCTCGGCGGGTTCGACGATGGCGATGTCCATGCCCGGCTGGCGCTTGAGCAGACTGGCCGCCACCGCGATACCGCCGGCCCCG
This sequence comes from Cobetia sp. MC34, assembly GCF_018340035.1. Classification (NCBI taxonomy): domain Bacteria; kingdom Pseudomonadati; phylum Pseudomonadota; class Gammaproteobacteria; order Oceanospirillales; family Halomonadaceae; genus Cobetia; species Cobetia sp. MC34. Next base: position 1,405 of record NZ_JADPPY010000069.1, on the reverse strand, counting down.
CCACCGATGATCACCACCTTGTGGGCGTTGGGTGCCAGGCGGTGATTGGCGGTGCGGGTCGCTTCCGCGGCCGAATCAGCCCCCTGGTTGTCACAAGGCGTCGTTGCAGAATCCGAAACTGGCGGGGTCTGTGGCGTGCTCTGGCTCATCGATAAGGCTCCCATCGCGGAAAATCGTCCATTTGAGTCACAAAATTACGTAAGTAAGCTACATAGGCAAAGCGCCTGGACATACTCCCTGCCGGCATGGCAGCCATCAAAACTGATCAAACGGCAGGTTGAGCGGAATCTTGAGATAGGCGCGACCATTGTCTTCTTCCGGCGGCATCTGGCCGGCACGCATGTTCACCTGCACCGCCGGCAGCATCAGACGCGGCATGCCAAGCCCGGCATCACGCTTGGTACGCATGTCGACGAAAGCCTGCTCATCGATGCCGTCATGCACATGGATATTGTGCTCACGCTGCTCACCCACCGACGTCTGGCAGCAGAAGCCTTCCCGCCCTTCGGCCGAATAATCATGGCACAGGAAGATGCGTGTGCTGTCCGCTAGCGAGAGCACCTTGTGAATCGAGCGATACAGCGTACGCGCATCGCCGCCGGGGAAATCGCAGCGCGCGGTGCCGTAATCGGGCATGAACAGGGTATCGCCGACGAAGACGGCGTCGCCGATCACGTAGCTGACGCAGGCCGGCGTATGGCCCGGCGTATGCAGGACGCGGCATTCAAGCCCCCCGATCGCCAGGCTGTCGCCCTCTTCGAGCAAGCGATCGAACTGGCGGCCATCACGCGCGAAACCCGCCTCGGCGGCAAAGATATCGGCAAAGATGTCCTGCACTTCGCGTATACGCGCCCCGATCGCCAGCTGGCAATCCAGCTTGCCTTTTAGATAGGTGGCCGCTGACAGATGGTCGGCGTGAACGTGGGTCTCGAGAATCCACGCCACCTCGAGGGATTCGGCTTCGATATGCGCGAGCAAGGCATCCGCTGAGCGGGTACTGGTGTGGCCTGCGGGATAGTCGAAGTCAAGCACGGGATCGATGATCGCGCACTGGCGGGACTGCGGATCGCGCACCAGGTGCGTGAAGGTGTTGCTGCCTTCGTCGAAGAAGCTCTCGACCTGGGGGCGCTGTGTTGAGGTTGCCATCTTCCGACCTCCTGTTTCGCTCAAGGATTGATGCCTCAAGCCTACGCCTGAAACGGCAACAACGCAAAAAAAGAATAACGTTAAAACCAAATAGAATATACAGGAGTAATATTCAATAACCTGTTGTTCTAGGGAACCGATGATCAATTCGGTTCTACGCGTTTGCAGCGCTCAGACTGGTGCTTCAACCGCAACAGCGGTCGCTTTCTGACCTGTATAGATGGCCTATTTCCTCTACTAGCCGGTTTATCCGGCTAGT
>NZ_JADPPY010000068.1:0-4984 GCF_018340035.1 Cobetia sp. MC34 | reverse complement strand
CAGGCTGTGCTCCAACGCCACTCCGGCAACGGAGGCACCGGGTTGCTGACACGCTTCGACGATCCTGGCCTTGAAGGCGGCAGTGAAGCGGCGACGCTTGCGAGGAACTTCCAACACGCTTGATTCCATCATGATAAGTGTCCACTTATTGATAGGTGGACATCTAACGTGACGGAATTCAGGACTCTGCGGTAGATGGGATCACCGGTCGCTTACTATTGGGAAGCCTTGCCGCGGGCTTGATGACGGCTGTCGGGGCGCTTCCTATCTTGTTTACCAAAAGACCGAATCGTGGTGTTCGCGATTTAGCGTTGGGGTTCGCCGCTGGCGTCATGCTAGCGGCCTCTTTCTTCTCACTGATCATACCCTCCTTAGAAGCCTCGGAGCTGCGTTACGGAGGTAGCGTGGTACCTGCTGCCATTGCCTGTGCGGCCATCTTGCTAGGGATTGGAATGGTCGCACTACTGAACGAACTCTTACCTCATGAGCACTTCGAACAGGGGCGAGAAGGGCCAGAGGCTGCCTCACTACGTCGTATCTGGTTGTTTATTATTGCCATCACGATACACAACCTGCCAGAAGGGCTAGCCGTTGGCGTGGCCTTCGGCGCAGGGGGAAGCGAAGGAGGCATTCCACTAGCGATTGGCATTGGACTTCAGAATGCCCCAGAAGGACTGGCCGTAGCAGTATCACTGCTAGGCGTGGGCTATTCACGTTGGCGGTCATGGACGATTGCCGCCCTTACGGGGCTTGTTGAGCCGTTGGGTGGCTTATTAGGCGCTGGAGTCATCAGCATGTCACAAGCGCTACTGCCCTGGGGGTTGGCCTTTGCAGCGGGGGCGATGTTGTATGTGATCAGTCATGAGATTATTCCCGAAACTCATCGAAGCGGGCACCAAAAAAAGGCCACGCTGGGCCTCTCCATCGGATTGGTACTCATGCTGTTTTTGGATGTTTCGCTGGGCTGACCATTGGGCGTGGGGCGTAGCGTTAGTGCTAACCCAAGTCGAGAGCCCCTCCGTGCGATTTTTCAGTGATACAGAGTTGATGATCACTGATGACCTCAATGATTCGGCAGCTTTCCACTTTACCACCGGCACACTGCGTGACCATCCGTTGAAGCTCCTCACGCAGTATGGACAGTCGTTGAAGGCGGGACTCCACTTTCTTTAGGTGATGCGTGGCGATGGCATCGACTTCTTGGCAAGGCATATCAGGTTGATCTGACATGGCCAAAAGCTCTCGCACTGACTCCACCGAAAAGCCAAAGTCACGGGCATGACGAATAAAGGTCAAGCGCCGCACAGCGTCGTCTCCATAGCGGCGCTGCCCCCCACCGGTTCGTGTCGCATCGCGCAACAGCCCAATACGCTCGTAATAGCGAACCGTTTCAGGTTTGCAATCGGCTCGTCGTGCTAACTCACCAATGCTGATACTTTGGCCGATCATCGACATGGTAAAACTCCTTAGGCAGGGCTTGAAGCTGTAGTTGCTACAAGGTTTACACTTAAAAACCATAGCCCATTGGCAGGAGAGGCACCATGAAAACATCAACGCCGACAACAGCGCCTACCACCTTGACGCTGCGTGTTGAAGGCATGGACTGCGGCGGTTGTGAGCGCAAGGTTGTATCGGCGCTAGAGCGACTGGAAGGCATTGAGGAAGTCACGGCAAGCTCGGTCACGGGATCAGTGAAGATTCACCACCACGATCACGGGGCCCCCTCGCGAAAGACCATTGAGGGCATCCTGAACGAACTAGGCTATCAAGTGGCTTCCCATGATGGCCAAACACGCGCACCTGGTGCTTCATCCTCTTGGTGGCAAACCGCTAAAGGGCGCTTGGTCATTATCACAGGCAATTTGCTGATCGTAGCCTTCGCGCTTCGTTTAGCATGGCCTGCGCTGGGTAATATGCCTTTCATTTTGGCCACGCTAGTCGGCTTAATACCCATTGCGCAGAGTGCCTGGGGCGCCCTCAAAATGCGCAATCCCTTTACCATAGAGATGCTGATGTGCATCGCTGCGCTTGGCGCATTGGCCATCAATGCTGCCGCTGAAGCTGCGATGGTCGTGTTCTTGTTCGCCGTAGGTGAGCTACTCGAAGGGGTAGCTGCTTCACGAGCGCGCCGCAGTATCTCAGCCTTGGCAAATTTAACACCCTCAACGGCGAGGCTGATGGACAATGGCCATCTGCGTGACGTCTCGGCGGAGTCACTTAAACCCGGGCAGCGTGTGCTGGTGCGGCCCGGTGATCGCGTACCCTGCGATGGACGCATCCTGGTGGGCACCTCCGACATTGACGAGTCGCCGGTAAACGGCGAGTCCATACCCCGTTCGCGAGCGCCTGGTGATGACATTTTTGCTGGCACAGTGAATCTTGATGCCGCCCTGGAGGTGGAGGTAACACGAGGCGCTGATGACAATACGATCGCACGCGTTATTCGTCTGGTTGAAGAAGCACAGGCCGCCAAGGCACCGATAGCACGCTTTATTGATCGTTTTGCGTATTACTATATGCCCGCCGTCGTCTTACTCGCCCTACTGATGGCGATAGTGCCACCGCTGGTATCGACCATGGCATGGTCGGAGTCGATTTACCGTGCGTTAGCATTGCTGTTAATCGCATGCCCCTGCGCGTTAGTCATTTCCACCCCAGCCGCCATCGCCGCCGGTCTCTCGGCGGGAGCTCGGCGCGGACTACTGATCAAAGGGGGAGCCGTTCTTGAACAGTTAGGTAAGCTTCGCTTGGTGGCATTAGATAAAACGGGCACCCTCACTGCGGGTACCCCAAGAGTCACAGATGTGGAGTCTTGGATTGCTGAGGAAGACGATAACAGCGTATTGCGGCTCGCCGCCGCAATAGAGCGGGATTCCAGTCACCCTATCGCCACGGCTATCGTTGAGCATGCCCGACAGTCGGGCATCAACCTCCCCACCGTCACCGGCGGCCGCGCTCTGGCGGGGCGCGGTGTTTCCGGCCAGGTGGAGGGTCGCGAGCTGAGCTTAATGACGCCTCGTCACCTTCACGAGAAAGTCATCCTTGAGGAAAGTCTCAGTGCTCGGATTGTCGCGTTAGAAGAAGCCGGTAAGAGCCTCGCTCTCCTCGTCGAAGGCGAGCGTTTACTGGGCTTGATCGCGGTTCGCGATGAGCCACGCGAAGATGCCATTGAAGGCCTAGCGGCGCTATCCCGTTTGGGCGTACAGGCGGTCATGCTCAGCGGTGATAATGCCCGCACCGTCGCTGCCACGGGGGGTCGCTTAGGCATTGAAGCGTACGGCGAACTAATGCCTGAAGACAAGGCAGCGTATGTTCGAGACTGGCAAGCGGCTGGCCGTGGCCCCATCGGTAAAGTAGGCGATGGCATCAACGATGCACCGGCACTCGCGGCAGCCGATGTGGGTATCGCGATGGGGGGCGGCACGGATGTGGCGTTGGAAACCGCCGATGCAGCCTTGCTCAAGAACCGCGTTACCGGCATCGCTGAGCTGATAGACCTCTCTCGTGCCACACTGCGCAATGTGAAAACCAACGTTGTTCTCGCCCTTGGCTTAAAAGCCATTTTCCTAGTTACAACGGCGCTGGGTATTACCGGCATGTGGATTGCGGTGATGGCCGATACCGGTGCTACCGTCCTGGTGACGTTGAACGCCATGCGACTGCTGGGTTACCGCTTTTCGCCCAGTACCGCAATGACAGGCCTGTCACAAGGAAAAACAACGTCATGAGAACAGCGCCAAACGATAGCCCTTCACGACGTTGGCCATGGTTCACATTTGCTTGCGTATTGGCTCTAGCCGATCAACTGGTCAAAGAAATCGTGCACGCCCAGATGTCGTTTGGCCAAGTCATTCCGCTAACGCCGTTTTTTAACTGGGTTTATACCGGGAACACAGGAGCCGCTTTCAGCTTTCTCGCAGAAGCAGGGGGTTGGCAGCGCTACCTCTTTCTTGGTTTAGCGTTGGTGGTGGTCGTCGTATTGGTTGTGCAGCTATGCAAACCCCTGTCGCGCTTGGAGGCCTGTGCGTACAGCCTGATTCTTGGCGGCGCGCTCGGTAATACTGTTGATCGCTTAGCGCGAGGGTACGTCGTCGACTATCTGGACATTTACTGGGGCGAATGGCATTGGCCCGCCTTTAACATGGCCGATATCGCTCTGTTTGCAGGTGTATTGATGTTCGCAGTGGCGTTATGGCGTGAAAGTCCTGCTTTTAAGCGCTCTGAGTAACGCTATGGATGTGGTCGATAAAGATAAAGAATATACGCTTTTTGCTGGGCGCTCCTCACCAATAGTCGATTGCGTTGTAGCGCTCGCCGCTGGGGTAATGACCACCTTGAGTGCCGCCCCCTTTTCCCTATGGTGGCTTGGCCCAGTGGCCGTGGCACTGGTCTATTGGAAGATACAGTCGCTAACGCCCGCCATGGCCACCCTGCGTGGGTGGTGCTATGGGGTAGGCCTGTTCGGTTCTGGCACATCATGGGTCTTCGTTGCTATTCACGATTTCAGTGGCACCGGGGCCTTGGTGGCGATGCTCCTCACCACTCTTTTTGTCAGCGCCCTGGCGCTCTTCTTTGCAATCCCCTTTGGGCTCTATCGGCGCATCACGGGGCCACGGTTAGCCTGTCTTAGCTTTGCCGGTATGTGGGTGGTGAGCGAATGGCTACGCACCTGGTTGCTCACCGGCTTTCCCTGGTTATTGCTGGGCACCTCTCAGGTAGATTCTCCACTAGCCCCATGGGCGCCCGTTGGTGGTGTGTACTTGCTGTCACTCATGACCGCGCTGACAGGTACGTTAGGGGTAGAGGTCGGAATCTGTCAACATAGTTGGCACATGAAGTGGTTCTGGCTTTTTAAAACCCTATTGCCTGCGGTATCGGATCCCGCTCCGGATTCAAATGCACTATCTCCGGCAGGTCGAGTTTTCGGATGTCACCTGACCATCGCTCCGGGTGACGCTGCTTCGCGGCCTCGAAGACCTCTCGG
>NZ_JADPPY010000067.1:0-5087 GCF_018340035.1 Cobetia sp. MC34 | reverse complement strand
TCCGGGATGGTCATGCTCATAGGCGGCGCCATCTTCTTGAGGATGGCTTCCTTACGCTCTGTGGAATAACGCACGTTGATCACCTCTCAATCCGTTTAGGTGACAACTACGCTGGCAGATAGGGGACAGTGAGGCCTATAAGCCAGAAAGTCGGTGGAATACTACACTCAGATTGTTCGCCGGCATCTCGATCACCTTCTCGAGCGTCAGGCCATTGCGCTCCGCTTCCTCGATGACCGCTTCCAGATCACGCACGCCCCATAGCGGGTTGCGGCTCTTGAGCTGCACATCAAAGCCTTCGTTACTCGGCGCTGTATGCTGCCCTCCCCGCTTGTAGGGGCCGTAGAGATACAGCACGCCGTCCTTCGGAAGGCGTCGACCGGCCTGCAACATCAGCTCGGACGTGACCCGCCAGGGCGAGATATGGATCAGATTGATCGCCACCAGCGCATCACAGGCCACCTCAGGCCACTCGGCCTGTACATCCAAAGTGATCGGCGCCTTGAGGTTGGACAAGGCGGCTTCGGCGCGCCAGTCTGCGATGGACTCGAAGGCACGCGGGCTGGCATCACTGGGTTGCCATTCGAGATGGGGGAGCCCGTGGGCGAAATGCACGGCGTGCTCGCCGCTGCCACTGGCCAGTTCCAGCACCTGACACCGCTGTGCCAACACATCCCGCAGGACATCGAGAATCACGTCACGATTGCGGGCGACCGCTGGGCTCGCGAGACGCTGACTGTGCGCCACCTCTGCATCCTTCTGCGATGCTCGCGACGTCGCGCGGGGCAAGTCATCGGGTAACTCGGGGGTGGCCATGCAGCACTCCTTTTAACGGGGCAAATGACTCAGAACGAAAAGATGGCTAGATAATAACAAAGCGCCGCACCCCTGAGGGGCACGGCGCTTGAGCAAACAGTGATTGGGTCGGGCGATTTCGGTCAGGCTATCTCGTTTCGGCGATCTATAGCGGCCATTACAGACCAGCCCGCTAGCGGGCACGCGCCACCGTGGAACGGGCGCGCCAGAAATCCAGCACCCGCAGCGGATCACCCACTTCATGGGCCTTGTGTTGCGCGTTGTGCGCCATGGCACGCGTCGCATCACGGTCGCCCAGCAGGCGCTCGAGGGCGGCTGTCCATTCTGCCGGGCCATCCCCGACCAATAGGCCATCGACGCCGTCCTCGATCAAATCCACATAGGGCGCCCGGCGACTGTAGATGCCCACCCCTCCCATGCGGGTGATATCGAAAAACCGCAGCCAGGAGGCAGCTCTGTTGTCGGAATTCTCCATCAAGGGTGCCAGACCGATGGCGATCCGACGCCGCGAGCAATAGTCCTGGAAAGCCTCCCAGCCCAACGCCTCCATGGACTTGAGGCGCGGAATGTCACTCAGCGCCAGCGGCAGATGACGCCCCATCATCAACTCCACCTCGGTATCGTCGTGACGCGTCTGAATATCACGCAGTACCGGTGCCAACGCCACGATATCGTCGCGATGCGCCAGGGTGCCATGAAAGCCGATGCACCAGTCCTGACTATCGAGATGGCGAAGGTCCGGCAGTGCCCCTATCAACGGCGGCGTTAGCAGGCTGACTTTGGGATGCAGACTCGCCAGAGCGGCCTCCAGCTGCTCGCTGACCACGACGATTTCATCCGCCAGCGCGAACAATCGCTTCTGCAACTGAGCCGCTTCAGACTCAGAGCCTGCTTCAGGGGTAGAGGTACCCTGCTCAGATGACAGCAACTCAGGCGAATACAGATGATCGACGAGATAGCAGATACGACCGTGCTGCTCACGGTGTGTTTCCAGCATCTCGATCCATTCCCGCCCCAGGCTACGCGCGATCAGCAGGCAGGCGCCGGTAAGGCGCGCCTGGGCAAGCTTGGGGGAGAACTTCCAGCGGCGGGTTTCGAAACGCTCGACACGTGTGCCTTCCTTGCGCAACGCGGCCATAGCAGGCAGGAAGAAGTAGATATCTTCCAGCGCCTGGGCTTCATCACTGAGTACGATCCAACGAGGAGTGGTCGGGAAGGCGGTCATGTCAGTCTCCTTTACTCGAGGCATTCATGGTCCCGGCACGTTCGGCGTCACCGCCAAACAAGCGCGAGCGAGAGCACACACTGACTCTGGGACGCTTATATTGAGCTTAATGATTTCTGGGCATCACACCACTCAAATTTTGCTGGTGTGTAGCAGGTGTAATCAACATGTTACCTCCGTTGGGCGATAAATCGCCGCTGGCAGTGGCAGATTGGTCGTTCTCAGCTCCAGAAACGACAAGGCCCGCAGGGTAAGCTGCGGGCCTTGGAGGGGGGGATCATCTCGCTCAAGTCAGCGCGAACTCCAGAAGTTCGTACACGCCTCTACAGCGCCAATATCTCGGGCTTTCTGCAATGCCCGCTCTGCCATGGCCTGAGTGGCGGCTGGGTCAGCCAGCAATTGCTCCAGCGCTGCCCGCCACTCGCTGGGGCCGTCCCCCACCAAGAGCCCATCGACGCCATGCTCGACGATTCCATCATACGGCGCCCGACGACTATAGATACCGACACCGCCCATCGCGGCGATATCGAAAAACTTGATCCACGACTTGCCGCGATTGAACGGCGTCTCCAGAAGTGGCGCGAGGCCGATCTGGATACGGCGTGTCGCCTGGTACTGTTGAAAGACCTTCCAGGGCAGCGCCTCCGGGGTCTCCAGCCGCGCAATACCGCAAAATGATTCAGGCACGTGCCGCCCCATCATGATCTCGAGGCGTGCCTGGGGATGTGATTCCATCACTGGCGTGAGTGCCGGCGCCAAGTGCGCGATATCATCACGATGCGCACGGGTACCGTGGTAGCCGATGGTCCAGTCAGACTGAGTGAAATCGGCCAGCTCAGTTTCCGGCGTCAGCATTGGCGGTGTCAGCAACGAGACATTGGCATGCTCTCGTCCAAGCTGGGCCACCAGCGCCTCACAACAGGCCACTACCTCATCCGCGAGCGCAAGCAGTGCGGGCTGACGCATCGCCAAGCCGCTCAAACGCGCCACATAGGCGGCAGGCAATCCAGCGGTACGGGTCACGGCACCAAGATCATCATCGATCAGATAGACGATACGCCCGAAGCGATCACGATGATGTTCGAGCAGGCGTACCCAGCGCTCGCCCAGAGAACGCACGATCAGGAGATTGGCGCCTGCCAGGCGCCGCAATGCCCATCGCGTAGGCAGGTGGTAGCGGCGTGTATCGAAACGCTCGACGATGGCCCCCTGCTGGCGAAGAGCAGGTGCGGCTGACTCAAGAAAGTAGATATCTTCGGTGGGTCGAGCACCATCGCTGAGAACGACCCACCGCACACCTGCCAAGGATGAAGCTTCAGCCAACATCAGGACGGGTCCTGCGCACGATAGGGCTCACGCGCCACGACATGCCAGGAAGACTCGACACCACGCGCTGCGGCACGCTTGTCATCCCGCGCCCGCTCTGCTTTGAGCACACGATACTGCAGGCGATTGAGCCATTCGCCGCCCAGCCCCGGCAACGGCAGGAAGGGTGTCGTGCGACTCATTCCCCACAGCGCCAGACGCGAACTGCCTGCCTCGGCAGGGCCACGGCCGTGCATGCCGAAGGTATCCGCGATCAGCAGCGTGTTGGCAGGCACCTTGAACAGCGTGGGCACATTGAGACAGAAGCGAGCCAGCGCGCCCTCTTCGACCCGGAAGGACCCTCGCTGAGTATAGCGATTGGCATGCTCACGCGCCGTCAGGCTCATGTGATATTCCCAATCCAGTCGGCCCTTGTTCAACTGCGTGGATTGGGGCACGAACATGAAAGGCCCGTTGCGCTCGCTCACCTCCTCCAGGTAAAGCCAGAACTTCATGGTCGGCTGGAAGGTATCCACGTGCAGGGACTTCTGCGGGTCTGCCTCATCACTCTCGCGGGCGCCATTGAACACCTTCTCGAGATGCACGATGGGCAGGCGTCGGTGGCCAGCGCAGAAACGCAACAGACGCTTGAGCTGAGGGTCAGCCAGCACTTGCCGAGCCACCGGCAGACCGCTCAGGGTCTCCGGGTCCAGCAATACGCGATGCGTGCGGGTATCCCCTTGACAACACTCACGTACCTCACCGGGACCGTGATCGTGCACGGTTTCAAGCTCTGCCTTGAGCTGCGCGAACAGCTCTGGCGACAGAAAGTTCTGCTTGAGCAGGTAGCCATCACGCAGATAGGCCTCACTCTCCGCTGTCGGCACGCCGCGACTGAGCATGGCCATGCGCCAGCGCATGATGCGAGACGCCGCCTTCACCCGCCAGACGTGCAGCCCGCGGCGATTCAGACGTTCACTCCCGATCAGCGGATTAGCGATGAAGGACTTGGCACCGGTGAATAGCGCAAGACCCCACAGGGGAGCCTTGAGCAGAAATTGTGAACGGGACATGGCGTTCCTTGCGAGTCAAAGGTGATGAAGATGCGATAGACAAGCGTGAACTAGCCCGTAAACTCGAGCCCTATCAGACGGTAGCACCAACTTGTTACACACGTAACACGCATGGCTATTATATGACTCCTAGATTCATATAATAACCGCAGCACTTTGGAGCACACGGTACAGGCAGGAGGGTCAGCGCCGGTACTCTTCTCGGCTCACCGACTAAAGTGAAGCAGAGCATGGAATACCGACAGCTGGCCCAGACCCAACGATACCAGATCCACGCCCGCTATGACTTGGGCATGAGCTAGCGCTAGATTAGCAGGAAGCTGAACCTCCACTGCAGCACGATCAGCCGTGAAATTCGCCGTAACGCCACCGCTGATGGCTATGATCCCGAGCAGGCTCAGACACTCAATGATCATCGGCGCCGCACTACCACCAAGTGGACAAAGCGCCTTCCAAGCATGATGGCCGCCGTTACCGGTCGGGTACGTGGGGAGTGGAGCCCACAGCAAATCAGTGGCTTCATGGGGCCCTTGGCCGGCGTTAGGTTCTGTACGAAAAGTCGGCTCGTAGACAGCGGCGTATGCAAGCTACGCATACCATCGCATAAAAGCTACGGGCCAACTTCTCATATCGCGTCGCAATACGACGGAACTCTTTCAGCCAACTGA
>NZ_JADPPY010000066.1:0-5224 GCF_018340035.1 Cobetia sp. MC34 | reverse complement strand
GCTCTGCTTGGGCGAATGAGATCTGCTTCATCGGATGGCTCTATCAGGCGGTAGCGATATTGCTAGATTCTACCCCGTCGGTGGCGATCAGGCACCAACGGCAGGATTTGTGCAGTGTTTCCTTAAACGGCAAGTTTCTTTATCCTCTTGTTCGTGCATTGAGGTAAGACCTCTTCACCCTGTACGAGGTTTCCCACAATGATCAACGCGTGCGACGTACTTCGTAATAAGGCGTCGTAGGCCGATAGGATGGTTTCTTCTTCGTTGAGTGTCGTCTGCCACATGGCGTGACCGCCACTGTCATCAGGAGTCGCTAAAGAATCCACCATGAATGCCGTTAGCCAGTGACTCAGTCTGCATGACAATGTCGGCAGTGATCGAGCATGGCGTACGATCCTTCAAGGACTTTCACACGCTGGATGACCATGACTTCATATCCCGTACCAGACTCTCCTGATGAAAGTGCTCGTTACGCGGCCACCTCTCGGTTGGCTTCACGTCTTTTCATGTACCTCACTGTCTTCCTGTTTTTCATGGCGGGTGGCGCTCTGATATATCTCAGTATGGCGATTGATGAAGAGCAGCTGGCACATGACAAAGCCGATGTCTTGCTGGCCCTGGAGGATCGTCAGACACAGATTGCCATTGCCTTGGATGATTACGCCTTCTGGATTGATTCGTATCAGTACACCTATGGTGCCGTCGACCATGAGTGGGCGTATGACCGAGATAACATTGGCCCCTCTATGTATCCCACCTATGGATTGGATGGCGTGTTCATCGTAGGACCGGCAGGTGGTACTCGCTATGCGCTCCTCAAAGGTGAGTTGCAAGATGTCAATCTCGAGGATTGGGTCGAGAGTGACGTACCACGATTGCTGGAAAGTGCCAGAGAGGGCTCACGGGAGGATGAGGTTGCCACGGAATATACGACAGTGGGCGGTGTGCCGGCGGTCGTGTCCGCTGCCGTTATTCGTCCCGACAGTTCCTACACTCAGTTCGAGACGCTTTCCTACCTTGTGTATGTCGACATTCTGGATGGGGCTAAACTTGCTGCCATCTCGGAACGTTACGGGCTGACGGACCTGCGTATTGGTGTTGCTGGGGCCAAGGGCATCGAAGAGCCCTTTGTGATTCTCGCTACTGAGGATGTCGGGGATATTGTCGTGCAATGGCAGAAAGAGGCTTATGGCCGACATCTTCTGATCAATGTCTTGCCTCTCTGGGGAGGGGTGGGAGCGTTGGTCGTATTCCTGTTGATATGGCTTCGCAAGCATTTGTTTCATGCCAGTCAGGCCGTGGTCGAGGTACAGCATGCCTTGAAGCTCAGTGAGCGTCGCTTCAAGAATTTGTCAGAAATCTCGTCGGACTGGATCTGGCAGTCCGATACGCAGCAGGTCTTGACCTACCTGTCAGATCGATTTGAGCCGTTGACGGGGCTCACGGCATCCGAGTGGCTAGGTAGGCCCTTGTCAGAACTCTTGCATTACGATCCGTCGATATTGGCCGACATAGCGGCTCACGGTGCGGGCGCTGGACGTCAACCAATCGCGTGTGAGTTGCAGGATGGAGAGGGCCGCACTCGGTATTGCCAGGTCTTTGCCTGTGAATTTCGTGCCGGTGGAGAGCTCAAGGGGTACCAGGGGACCGTGTGTGACATCACGCGTGAAATGGAAGCCAAGGCGCAGATCGAGCACATCAGTCAACATGATCCGCTGACCGGGCTCGCCAACCGCCATCGTCTCGATCGGTTTCTGGACGAGAGATTGCGTACCGAGGTGAGCGGTGACCAGCCGTTGTTCGTGCTGGCGCTTGATCTTGATCGGTTCAAGCCAGTCAATGATACCTACGGGCACGCAGTTGGGGATCAGGTGCTCCGTGAAATTGCGAAAGCGATCCAAGGCTGCATAGAGGATCGCGATATGGTCGCAAGACTCGGGGGAGATGAATTCATTGTGGTCGCCACGCAGTGCAAGACGCCTCAGGACGCAACACGACTGGGCCAGTGTCTGATCGACAAGATCAATCAACCGATCCAGATCGAAAATCACGTGATTCACGTCGGGACCAGCATTGGTATCGTCGCCGCGCCGTATCATGTATTGACTCATGATGCGCTGTTGCGGGGTGCGGATATTGCGCTTTATGAAGCCAAGTCCCAGGGCAGAAATGTGGCATGCATTTACGACCCTTCCATGAGCGAGCGCATCATGGAGCGACGTCAGCTGGAAATGGATTTGTGCCAGGCTGTCGCGCGCAAGGAGTTGAGGCTTGAGTTTCAGCCGCGTTTCGATGCAATGACTCAGGACATCATCGGCGCAGAGGCGTTAGTACGCTGGCATCACCCTATTCGGGATGTGTTAAGTCCGGCTTGCTTCATTCCTGTGGCAGAAGAAAATGGCGTGATCTTCGAGATCAGCGATTGGGTCTTGCGAGAAGCCTGCTGGAACGCCATGAGTTGGGACAACAAGCTTTGGGTGTCAGTCAATCTGTCGCCGGTCGAGTTCCAGCGTCATGATCTGGTGCAGCGCATCCAACGGGTACTTGAGGAAACTGGCTTGTCTGCTGAACGTCTGGAGCTGGAAATCACCGAGAACATCATGCGGGAGGATTCCGAGGCGATCTTGACGACGTTGAGCGATCTCAAAGCTCTCGGGGTTCGGCTGTCAATGGATAATTTCGGGACGGATTACTCCTCGCTGGGGTACCTGCAAAGCTATCCATTCGATGGCATCAAGATTGATCGCAGCTTTCTCATGTACCTCGATCATTCCGTGCGTCATGAGGCGGTCGTGGATGCGATCATCAGAATGGGGCATGCCCTGTCTCTCAATGTGACAGTCGGCGGTGTGGAAACGACCGAGCAGCTCGAGAGGGTCTCCAGCCTATCCTGTGACCAGGTACAAGGGTTCTATCTTGGCCCGCCAGTCTCACCAGCCTCTTTCAAGGAGCTGTTATGTGACGATGTCTCCCGATAATGTCGGGACATGCGTCACCGGCGTGTCTCGCGCTGTACAATTCAGTCTCTCTCGAGGGGCGTGTCGAGCTCGATCTTCCGTTGAGAACGGCATCGATGCCTGAAGGCATAGGGAGCTGATTGCAATGTTCCGGGAAACGCAAACGCCGCCGACGCCCTGCTCAGGGTGCCGGCGGCGTTTGCATGGGGGCCTTACCGCGGAAGGTGTCCACGCATCTTGGTTATGCCCCCGTTACCGAGGAAGCGGTAGGTGGTGTCTCGTGCGAGCCAGAGGGGATGTCCTCCATTGGCTCACTCATCATATGCCCGCCCGGGATGTTGGCCAGATCGAGGGTTTTATCGACCTGACTGAGGAATTGCAGATGACGCTGATATTCATTCAGGATGTCATGAATGACCTGCGTACGTGTGAAGCCATTGAGGTCCTGGCCGATACCCCCTTCGGCGAGATGCACATCCAGCCGTAGATAGTAGTCGTCATCTGCGGGCAGGAAGCTCGGGGTACGCATGCGGCATGGACGCACCTGATACAGGAAGCTGGGAGCGCCGGGAAAATCAACCTGCAGGGTCGGGCACCCGCCCTCGACCTCTTCACTGTCGCGGTCCGTGACCGAGGCTTGGTGGCCATGTGCCTGCAGTTCGCTAGCGAGCAGTTGCAGGGCTGGACGCACGGAATGCTTGAGTAGACTGTCAGCCCCATGTCGCGTCGAGCCATCAAGGGTACGGGTGAGCCGCTCACGCCAATCCCCCCCTTCGCCACTGATGACAGAGACCAGCTGGCGGGCCTCGGCTTTCTCACTTTCAATGTTCAGCGCGCGATACATACTGATCATCACCAGGAAGATGACGAAAGAAAAGGGAAGCGCCGTGATCACGGCAACGCTTTGCAGGGTCTTGAGCCCGCCTGCCATCAGCAGCGCGATAGTGATCACTCCAATGAGGACGGACCACAAGATGCGCAGTCGAATGGGAGCATCGTGATTCACGTCACGCAGCACGTAGGTGAAATTGGCGAGCACGAGTGCTCCGGAATCCGCCGATGTCACGAAAAACACGATACTTAGCAGTGTCAGCAGGCTCGCAGTAAAACCGACACCGGGCAATTGCTCAAGGAAGGTGTAGATGCTGGTCTGAGGCGTGTTGAGCGCCTGCTCCCCCAACTCCACAGCACCGGATTGCACCAATTCGATGGCGGAGTTGCCGAAGACACTCATCATGATCATGACGAAGGACAACGGAATGAAAAGGGCGCCAGCCACGAACTGGCGAATGGTACGACCGCGAGAAATTCGCGCCAGGAACAGACCCACGAACGGGGCCCAGGAAATCCAGAATCCCCAGAAGAAGACGGTCCAGCTGTTGAACCAGGATTGCTTGTCGGGGGCGTAGGCATAGGTTTCGAAGCTCAACCCCAGATAGGCGGTGGCATAGTCCCCAACATTGG
Organism: Cobetia sp. MC34; assembly: GCF_018340035.1. NCBI lineage: Bacteria > Pseudomonadati > Pseudomonadota > Gammaproteobacteria > Oceanospirillales > Halomonadaceae > Cobetia > Cobetia sp. MC34. Next base: position 803 of record NZ_JADPPY010000066.1, on the reverse strand, counting down.
TGACCAGTGCATTGAGCAGGTGTAGCGTGGGCCCCTGGAGTAACACGAACAGCACCAGCCCGCCGACCAATAGCAGATTCAGTTCTGACAGGCGGCGAATGCCTTTCTCGACACCGGTTATCACAGACATTGTGCCCAGTACGATGACCATGATGATGATCAGAATCTGGGGGACCAGCCCCTCGCCGATACCGAATAGATAGTTCAGCCCGTAGTTCATCTGCATCACGCCGATCCCGAGTGCAGTGGCGATCCCGAATACCGTCGCCAAAACCCCCGTGATGTCTACTGCATTGCCAATGGGGCCATAGATTCGCTTGCCGAGCAGTGGGAAGAGGGTCGAGCGAATTGCCAATGGCAGCCGATGACGATAGCTGAAGTAGGCCAGCGCCATTCCCATCACCACGAAGACTCCCCAGCCGGAAATCCCCCAGTGCATGAAGGTCTGCACGATGGCACGACGTTGCGTCTCTTCTGTCGTCCCTGAGCCACCTGGCGGTGTCAGAAAGTGCGACAGTGGCTCGGATACCACGAAAAAGAGGATCGCGCCGCCGATACCTGCGGCGAACAGCATGGCTGCCCAGGAGAGTGTCGAGAACTCCGGGCGCGAGTGGTCAGGCCCCAGCCGTATGCGCCCGAAACGTGACATGCCAATCCCGGCCACGAAGATGACATAAACCCGCCTTATTCACGAGTGCCCTGATCAGGCGGCTTGAAGTGGCTGGCCGTTGGGTTCTCGCACCAGGGGCGCTATCTACGCCGTAACGGCCCGCTGAATCATGCCCAAATGCTGCTCTTCTGTC
>NZ_JADPPY010000065.1:0-5544 GCF_018340035.1 Cobetia sp. MC34 | reverse complement strand
GCCACCCGCAACTGGACACCGCGCCGGACAGTCTGGCTGAACCCCGACCAGGAAGACCCGCTGGTTCAACAGGATCAGCGATTAGAAGCCGCCTGATTACAGGTTCCAACAAGCTTGACAGACATCGCCTACTGCTTGGGACCAACGAGAATACAAATGGACTGATACGGCAATACTTCCCCAAAGGAACGGATTTCCGCCAGATCAGCAATGCAGAGTTACGCAAGGTGGTCGAGAAGCTGAATGGCCGTCCTCGAAAGCGACTCGACTACCGGACACCGGCGCAGGTGTTTTTAGGAGAATACTCAGGAGGCCTGGATACCGGGGGTGCTGCGTTTATTACTTGCATTCAGGGTACAAAGCCTAAAATATCATAGATCTCCTAAGCATTTGTAACTCCAGCTTTCTTTATGCTTAGCGTTCCAATAACTATTCGTTTTCTTGTGAGGCATTTCCATATGGATATGTACTCTACGCCTCAAGTAAAACTGCGGCAGGATAAAGACCTTAGAAACCTCTTTACTAGTAGCGGTATTCAAGAAGTAGGCAACTGTCCGTGATAAAAGCCCTGGACCCGTTTTATGCCAAGTGTTTTCATTATCTTTATCAAGCAACGACTGGGCGGCTATCTGCATTGCGTGCTTGATCGCAGGATGACCAGGAGAAGCAATGATGACATTATTGGCCAGCGCCCCGTACTCCTCTCTGAAGCAAATCAATTCAGCTCCAGCAGGGAAAAGCTCGTTAAAATCTTGGTAATAACCATCATCGGAATCTACATAAATGCCACCAAACTTGGTCAGATAGCATAGTCTAAAGAAATCTGCTTCTTCTGCCGGCGAGCTAGCTAACATAAATGCCTTTTCATAAGACTTACCAAAGAATTTACCTATAAAATGACGTGCCTGAGCTTTGCTAAAACGATGATAATCTGTATCAGGTATACTCTTCCAGGAGGACATGACATTACCGATTGAAGCAGGTATCTTGACAGTATTCCAATACTGTACAATATTGCGTGGTATACAACTCCTCTCATACGACAGTTCTCTATAATCCATAACATGTGATAGAACTTTCTGAGTAGCAGGATATGTATAACGTAGCACTAATTTATCGTTTTGCGAAGTCTTCTCAGTAAAATTTTTTTCTTGTCGGTATAGTGATAAATCATTCACTAATGATCCCAAGAGTGACACGGAAAAATGACCGGAAACTACTTTATCGGTATTATCCTGTTGATAGACGCGTTCAATAAGATCTCGTGCTCTCGCCTCTTGACCTGTCATGAGGAAGGTATGTAATCGTGTCATCAACAAAAAATTTGTTTTAACAATGACACTCGACTCTAGTTCGACTTTGGCTCTCTCGATAAATCCTAGCTGTAACAAGCAACGTGCACGCAAATTCGTGACAGCTATCCGCTTATGACGTCCATTAACATCATCCAGTATTTCCAAGGCATCAGCAGGATAACCTGCATCCAAAAGAATCTTGGTATGTAATAGAGCCAAGTCTTGGCTATTTTTCCATCTACGTCTACAAAACCTTATATAGCGCAGAGTAAGCCGATGTAAATCAGCCAAGCGCATATAGTCCAGAAGCTGCATGGCTTGTTTCAGCGTACGTGTCTTTTTCTTGACTTTTCGGATTTCACTCAGCCCAGCTTTTGGCCCTTGCAATCGAAGCATGATGCTTGCCATACAATCATGACGATCTTCATCGGGAACGAACCGTAAAATACGATCAACAAATACACCAACCTCGTCATCAGGGACCGTATCTATTGTCTTTGAGAATAGTCTCTTTGCCCCTTCTGCTGTTTTGGGGCCAGCACCAAAAAGATATTGCACAATCTTTTGCGTGGTGAAAGCATCACCTTGTGAGTCAACATATTCAAGTAGCTCGAAAGACTCTTTTTCCGTCAGGAACCGATGATTATCTATCAGGCAATCTATAATGGACGCATAAACTTGCTTATATTCATCAGAATGACACGCATGTATCTCAGATGATAAGTTCACGATATGATGCAACTCACGAATATCGAGGCTGTGGAAATTGGTCAGCATGGAATATCTGCACCATATCGACTTTGTTTTCGTGATAAATTCTGATTCGGATTTTTTCGCCAAAACCGTCCAATATAATAACCTAGCCCCTAGATTATCCGGCCGTAGTATCAATACTCTCTCTAAAATACGGATTGAGGCCTTGAATCTATTGAAGGATGCATAGAAGCGTGCTGCCGCCAGTAGAGCACTAGGGTGCGTATTTTCCCGGTTATGTATATCTCTTAATATTTTGAATGCTTCTTGTGCCCTACCAGATTCCCTTAGCAGATCCAGCTGGGCGCATTGCAAGGCAGGATGATAAGGCCAGTGATGAAAACTACTATTTAACACTGCTGCAGCCTCAAAATCATCACCTAGTGCTCGTAGAATCTTGACTTGTAAATGACGTATTACAGGAGTGTCTTTCTCAAGACGTTGTGCGACTACAAGACGCTCCATTGCCGTTTCGAAATCCTTTCTTTCATAAGCAATTTGAGCTGAAAGATACCAGGTAACATCAAGAGGGTGCTCAAGAGAAAACGCGTCCAATAATTTCTTTTCAGCATATTCCAGCGATTGTCTATTCAGTGCTTCTTGGGCAGCTTTAACAGGAATGGATTTCAGCAATGCCAATGCATTTTCGTGATCAGGTTGCTTATGTAAAGACAGCTGGACTAACTCGGTGGCAACCTGGAAGCGCTTGTGTGAAAGAAAGAAGCGAGCTGCCGACATAAGTAAAGGAACGGGAAGCTCAGTGAGCTGTTTCCTCAAGGAACGGAGCAACGGAAATGCTGCTAGTTTTTCCCCTTGGCTTTGCCAGATCGAGAGTATTTCAGCCTGTATACCTCTATGATTAGGCCACTTTTCTAGCACTCTATTCAAGCATTGCACTGCGAAATCTTCATTTCCAGTGTTTTTTTCTATCTTTGCTTGTAAAATATAAAGGTAAGGTTCATCAGAATTAACCTGAAGCGCTTCTTTCACTCTAACACGCGCATTGGACCATCTTTTTTGAGAAATCTCTATCTCTACGTATAATCGCCACGCACCAGCAGAAGTATAATCAATTTCAAAAACTCTACATAGTAACTCATCAGCCTTCATATATTCATTTTTTTTAAAATAAGATTTGGCTTTTTCTAAATTATTTACAAGATCATACGTCATCAGTAATACTCTAAAATTTATCTTGAAAGATTATTCGATCACGGCACAAACAATACATTTAAAATACAGCAATAACTCTACGCCATCTATTATCTGCAAACGGCACTCAACGCAAAACAATATATTACATTATAACTATACCTAACTGTCGGGTCTCGCCTGATTGATTACCCGCCTGTGGAAAAGCTCGGGCCGCCTTTTTTGCCAATCTTTCATGGCTGATATCGGCGCCTGATGATGTAATGCTTTCTGCTGGATGCAGTGATTGTAGAGCCAACAGTAACGCTTGAGTGTCTGCTCCAGATCCTCCCTCGATTCGTAGCGTCGAGTCGTCAGCACATCGCTGATACGGCCATTGAAGCGCTCGACCATCCCGTTGGTTTGGGGGTGACCCGGACGGATGAGCCGGTGTTCGACATGATGCTGTGCACAGGCCTTGTCGAAAAGATGGCTTCCTGTCGGCTTACGCTCACCGCCCGACGTGAAACGATCGGTGAAGCACTTTCCATTGTCTGTCAGCACCTTCTGAACCTTGAACGGTGCCTTGTCGATAACGCGATGGAAGAACCCCTCTGCGTCTTTCGCTGACTGGCTGGAGCGCACCTCAAGATAGACCCAGCGCGTGGCGCGGTCGATGGCCACGAACAGGTACCGCCGCTGGGTCTCATCGGGCATCTGTGGCAGGTACTTGATGTCGATATGCAGGTAGCCTGGCTCGTAGTCCCGAAATGCCTTGGGAGCCTGCTTGTTGTCCTCTTGGTCCTGGCGTGCCAGCTCGGCAAGTGTCGGCACCTGCCGTCTTTTCAACATCCGGTGCAAGGCTGCGCGGGAAGGGTCGGATGAAGAAACTCACGAGCCACCACGAGGAGATCATCCAGCCCCAGACGAAGGAACGTTCTGGCGGCGATGAGCACTTCTTCCTGCTCCCTGTTGAGGGTGGCCAGGAGGTTATGACGCGTGTGAGGACGATCATAGACGTCGTCTCGATGCCGCCACCGGCGGATGGTCATATCACTCACGCCAAAGCGCTCCGCCAATACCGTGTCCGGGATGTGGGCAGGAGCGGCCTGGATCTCAGCACGGACCTTGGGCGTGGTAGTCGCTTGCTTATGAAGCTTGATGTCCATCTCGATGCTCCTGAACGAACTGACGAAGAAGCCCTCTGGCAGCAAGCAAAGGATAGCTTATTCTAGTCAATTGAACATCCGAGACCCTACACCTACCAAGACTATCCTGAAAAATAACTCAAGAATTTAACGCGGCAGTTTCATCATTCATTCCGCAAATTTAATAATGAGAGCAATCCCTTTGGATAGAGCGCTTGGCCGCAGATTCTGAGTGCAACACCTGAGTTTCCCTGTAAGGTATTGCGCTCATGTCATACTCAGAACTCAGCATTACTGATCGTGCCACTATCCAGGTTTGTCTCTCTCAAGGCCTGAGCCTCCGAGCCATTGCTCGATGCCTGAGTCGTTCTCCCTCCACTATCAGCCGCGAAATTCGCCGAAATAGTGAGCCGAACAACGACTACCGAGCTGAACGCGCACAAACGTCGCGACTCAAACGTCGGCGTTTTTGCCGGCCCAAGCGAAAGCTTGCCATCGGTAGTGAGCGGTTCAGGCTTGTCGAGTACCTTCTTCGCCGCTACTTGTCTCCTGAGCAGATCGCCGGCAAGCTTCGACACATGAATTTACCCAAGCTTGAAGACGCCTACGTCTGTCGCGAGACGATTTACACCGCCATCTATGCGCTGCCGGTTGGGCAACTGCGCAAAGAGCTCATCCATTGCCTGCGGCAAGGCAAAAGTACGCGTAAGCCTCGGCGTGGTGAGACGGACCGGCGAGGTCAGATCCCCGACATGGTCAGCATTCACCTTCGTCCGCCCGAGGTGGACAAGCGCGAGATGCCTGGGCATTGGGAAGGCGATCTAATCAAGGGCAAAGGCAATGCCTCAGCGATTGGCACTCTTGTAGAGCTCAGTAGCGGATACTTGATACTGGCAAAGATGCATGATGCGACTGCGACATCAGCCGTAGAGGGCTTCAGTGCCGCGCTGAACAGAATGCCATTGGCAGCACGAAAAACCCTGACGTATGACCAAGGACGGGAGATGGCCAGGCATGCCGCTATCACGCAGAACACAGGCGTCGCTATCTACTTCTGTGACCCCCACCCTATCTGCCAGCGTAGTTGTCACCCAGGGAAAACGCATGAAAGCTTTCAGACCGCGAGAATGTCAGCAAGATATGTCTCAACCAGTGCCGCTTTCTTCTGTTTCCGCCGAATTCCGCCTTTGAAAGATTTCTCTCCTTTCAGGTAATTC
>NZ_JADPPY010000064.1:0-6105 GCF_018340035.1 Cobetia sp. MC34 | reverse complement strand
AGACAGCAAATAGTATTAAGGAACAAATCAATGAGCGAGATCTCTTCATATTCCTTGCAACTCAAAATTCGCAATCGTCACGTTGGTGTCCATGGGAGATTGGGATAGCTGAAGTTTTTAAAAAAAAATCTAGCATAATAATTGTACCAACTGAAGGTGATAATGGATGGGTTGGTAATGAGTATCTTAATTTATATCGTAGGATAGATCATCCAAAAGAAATAATTGCTGATAATAAACCTCTTCAGCTAATGGAACCACACCTTTCATATATCGGGGCTTCTCTCAAAGAAGCATCATTACAGTTTAATAAATGATAGTGTATGGCCTAGACTTATTTAGGCCATACATTGAATTCCGATTAATTCCTATCCAGGATATATACCTTTAGGATTTAACCATGGTCCACGTAGATAAGGCTGCCAATCTTGAAATACGCCCAATTCTTTTAATATCCAACAACAAGTGCGCCAATAATCATACGCTGTGGCAGGTGATATATTTCCTAAACCGTCTTTCATTAGCCAACGCACATGTTTTGCTTTCCACTGTTTAGGATGTTTTATCCCAAAGCGATTTTCAATAAGCTGTCGGCTACGTGCAGCACGTTGAGCATGTGCCCTAATTGTGTGTGATTTTCGAGGCTGGGATTTTACTAGTTGCATTAGTATTTCTTCATCGATTGATGTCTTTCCTTTTTGTAGCTTAAACATCATTTGCTTCCTCCTATATAAGCTACGACCACATCGAGCCGATTGTGTCCAAGTTCGTAACTAATTAATTGGCGTGCTAGCTGATCCTGGGATTTGCCGGATGAGAGTGAACCGCTGACGGCAGGTGCAGGATGGCCTGTAATCACGGCATAGCGGGCACAGGCGTACGCGGCCCGGGCATCGTGGAAGCCACCGAGACCATGTGCCTTCAGGATGGGGCGAGCACGATTGAGCTCGCCTTGCCGAGCTATCGCCAGATCCGCATAGCGCTCCTCAAGTTCCAGTAGATTTCGGCTTCCTTCTGGACGTACTGAGCGTGCATAGGCCAGAGCGGCCCGTTGAGGCTCGCTGACGGCGATTAAGCGCTGTGCCGACCTTCCGCCCTTGGTGCCCTCTTGCACGTCTACAGTGCCTTTTCTGGACGCCTCACGATGCCATCGCTCCAGGTCCGCCTTGATCGCTTCTTCACGGCGAACCCCGAACGCGGCAGCCAGCTGCAGGACGGCAGACGCGCGGGGTAAGCCTGCTGCCTCCAGGGCTCGGCAAGTCTGCGTGACTTTGTCGGTGTCCACCGCTGTCGGGGCTGTCTGTCGCACATTGGTGCGCTTCCCGGCGTACTGCGACGGGGACACCCGGACTCTGTGATCGCCGCGCAGGGCCAGAAAGGTCGTATTGGCGCTGCTCAGGAGATTCTGAGCCGTCGAAACGGCGATATCTCCCGACATCACCTGTGTCTGGAGGTGTTCGGCATAGCGTTCCAGCAGTGCCTGGTTGGGTGTCGTGGCGAGATCCTTCACGCCATTGTCCTTGGCCCACTGGGCAAACTGGCCCCAGCGGGCCGAATGCGTGGCCACTGTCGAGTAGTGGCCTCGGCCATAGAGGCTCACCAGGGCTTGATGCCCGGCGTAGGCCATTTGTTTTCCATAACCGTAGTTACGTTTCGATGCGTATTTGCCCATCACGAAGCCTCCTGCGTCGTGGTGATAGGGAGTGTCAAAGTCGCTTCCCGGTGTCCTGCCAAGACGTTCGGTAAGTGTTAAACCGCTTTTGGGCGCGGTCAGACCTGGGAAGCGTGTCGTCTCGTGACATGGCCGCCGGAATCGTCCGGAAATTTTTGTGTGCGCATCCGATCGCGACACTCAGTGAGTGGGCAGGGGATCGTGGCGGGAGGTGGCAACTCCCACGGTCAAGGCGCGCTCGTTGCTGACGACACAGGGCAAGGTCGTTCCTACCAGCCAGGTAGGTGGCGCGAACGCCGGACAACGCGATGTGCAGGTGTCAGAAACGAGTTTTGGTGCAGGGTTTGGTGACGCTCGAACCCGCGGGGGCATTGAGCCCCCGTGGGTTCGCGGGCGCCTGACGGCGTCCGTCTCTGTGCGGGGCACAGAGACGGACGCGCCGCTACCTGCACGTTTCGTGAACGCCACATATGGCTGATCTCGAGGTCGCCGGAGCGAGTCTCGTGCCAGAGGGCAGTAGCCGGGCGTTCGATTATTGGTCAGCCGGACTCGCCGCTGCATGCACATGAGGCAGTGCCAGGAGTTGCCGCTCTACGCCGATGACTGTGGCGATGAAAAGTAGAGACGCAACGCGCTAGCACTGAGCACATAGGCGTGTGACAGCGGGGCCGGAGACGTTTTTTAGGAGGGTTTTGAAGCGACCGGTAGCGTAAGGTGCGCTAAATCAGGCATTGAGGAGCCAATACTCAAAATTTAGGCGCAACTATCCCGCACCTGAACCTGAAAAATTTCAGATCAAGCCCGGCTCTGTCTTCTTAATCACGAGAAGACAGAGACCAATAGTCGCCGCGCTGATCACATTGAGGTGAACAGTGCTTTCACAGCAGCACAGCCGCATTACCTGCGGCCCTAGGCGCGAATCCCAGTGAAGCCACTCGCTTTTAGGTTGCAGCACATTCGCATCATCTGCGAACCCCGGGAGCCAAATGCCCAGTGAAGCTGCTGACTGTTATTCAGCTCGGTCGCATCGTTCGCGACTCTGAGTGCCGTCCCCAGAATGGCTGCTGGCTTATGTCCGGTTTGATAGAGGAGTCGGCTCTCCTTGCATCTCGCCGAAGCGAGCACATTAGAAGACTAGCATAAGGATTCTTGCCTAGCAGCCATCCGCTAGAATTTCGCGTGGCCGTCTTGGCTGACCGTAACCACCCTTGCAGGTGACATCAGAAGGTACACTGACGCAACAGTCGCAACGCAACAGGACGCTCTACTGTGCAACAGCAACAATTGACGGTGGCTCAAGCTGCAAAATTGTACGGAAAAGCACGCTCTACAGTACACCGAGCCATGAAGGCAGGCCGCGTGTCATCAACAGTACGTGGCGATGGTACGCGTGTGATTGCGTTTTCTGAATTGCTGCGCGTTTGGGGAGAGCCAGTCAACTCACCCACTAAGACGCAACGTGACGCAACGGGTACACCTAGTCTCACGCAACAAGCATCTGTAGCAGAGATGACACAGTTGTTATCTGAGCTCGTTGAGCTAACTAAACGTCAAGCTGATGAGCTCGCAGGGATGCGTGAGGAGCTAAGAGAACTGAGAAGATTGCCTGCTCCCGAGAAGCTTGATCAGCCAGATGCCGAGAGGTGTTCAGCGCATCTATTTGCTGCTGAGATGGCTGCTTTGAAAGCTCGGAAGTAGGGTGGCAAGCTAGGCTAGAAAGCAACCCGTGCTTGCTACTCCCGCTCGAAAAAATCTGCGTCCCTGTAGGGGAGGTCGGGCTCAGCTCCTTCCAGGAGGCCTTGGCTAGGGGGATCGTCGTGTGGTCCGTAAGGTACCTGTTCTTCTCCACGCATTAATGTAGGAATTTGGCGCAGTTCTGGACGTCCATCAATTGGCTGTGTCTGTTCGCTCGATGAGGCCAAAACTTGGGCAGAAAAGCGGCTATAGCGTAGTTTGTCCCGCTTCTCACCCCACGCTACTCGGTCGTTGATCCTATAAGCCAGTGCGCCCCCTTTCCCACCTAGCTGAACTACTTCGATCCAACGGTCTGCCTGAAGCTTCTGAATCGCCTTTCTAACGGAGTTACGGTGTACTGGTTTTCCTGTTGTAGAAGCCATTAGTTCACCTAAGGTGGTTTGGCTTGCTACGACAGTGTTCGAGTCTCCCATATGGGCTACTAAGACATGAGCGAGCCTTGCAGCCATGGGAGCTGTGCCGATGAGGTGCGCCCACGCCTCATGTGCAGCTCTTTCGGTTTGAACCCATGTCTTGTTCTTTCTCTGTGTTGCTGGTGGCTTTCCTACTTGCTGATCATCCATTGTGCACCCCTGAACAATTCAATGTGCATATCGCACTCTGTTAATGACTTATAGCACGTACATACTGCACCATTCAATGTGCATATCGCACATTCATGTGTGCTGTATGCACATAACCTGCACACTCTAGAGTGTGCACCCCTGCACACTCTAGAGTGTGCAGGGGTGCACGCTAACATACTGATTTACAATGAATTTTAAGAAGCCTCCTCTTATGTTCTTCTACAGGGCTCGTGAGGGCACTGAAATTCGCTGCTCTCTCTTTTTCGAGCACGTTGTGCTCGCCTACCCTTCGGTCGTCGTACCTCCTCCCTTCGCCCGGCCTACGGCCGCCTAACCCCAAAAATGCCTCGACAAGTCGAGATAGGCGCTTTCGAGCCGCTTTGCGGCTGAGCGCCTTACGACAAAACTTGGTCGCTAAAGTACGCCGCTTCACTGGGTCGAACCCAAACTAAAAGCGGGAACATCTAGGCCTACGGCCTAAGTTTTTCGAGAAAAACGATGCGGTACTGCAGGCTGGTTCAACGAACAAGATAGAAATTCCCAAGGGCCTTTCACTGGTACGGCCCAAGACGTGCACCCAGGTGCGAGTGAGGTACGAACGAGCCCGGGTGTACGGTAAAGGGGCGTACCCAACAACCGAAGGGCGTTAGCGCGTAAGCGACCGGCCCAACGGGCCGGTTGAAATGAGTAGCATTTTTGCGACAGAGTCTTTCTCTAAGATCTAAGGTCTATAGCTTTGAGCATTAAAGCGAGTCGATTTTTTATGACATATATGTAATATGTATGGAGATATTTTTATTTACAACAGAGATTTATATGAGAAAAAAATCAGTTTTTTTCAGTTTTCAGTACTCAAACGATGTTTTCAGAGTACAGTTAATAAGAAATATAGGAGCTATTGATAAAAACACTTTAGTTAATCCTAATGAGTGGGAAAAAATAAAAGCATTAGGCGATCGCTCAATTAAAAATTGGATCGACAATAACATGAAGTATAAAAATTGTGTTGTCGTTTTGATAGGGGAACATACTCATAATAGTAAATGGGTAGATTATGAAATTAGAAAAGCTTGGGATAGTTATAAACCTGTAATAGGTATATACATACATAACGTAAAATGTCCTAGAAATGGATTTTCTAAAAAAGGTAGAAATCCATTTTCTTCTATACCTCTAACTTCGGGAGGCTATCTCTCCGACTATGTCCCATGTTACGATCCAAATCCTCATAGAGCTTATATAGATATCAAAGAAAATATTGTTTCTTGGATTGAGACTGCAGCTAAAAGAGGACATTAGTTATGAATGTGAATGAATCAGAGAACAAAGTGCAAATGGTAGCAGAGTCTCCTGCTGTACAAACACATCTATCAATAATTCAGAATGTAATTCAAAGAATGGCGTCTAATAGTGCATCATGTAAAACATGGTGCGTGACATTAGTCTCAGCAATATTAGTTGTTGTAATAGATAAAAATAAAAGTGCATATTTTCTTTTAGCACTTTTACCAATACTCGTGTTCCTAATATTGGATGCTTATTATCTCTCTATGGAAAAAGGCTTTAGGAATTCTTACAACGAGTTTATTTCTAAACTAGCTAGAGGAACGATTCATGATATTGATCTTTATTCGGTTCTACCTACAGGGAAAAAACTTAAACGCAAATCTCTAATGTCTTACTCTATACTAGGATTTTATTTTCCATTAATTAGCGTAGTTTTAATCGCATCTTTATTATTGTGAGGCATATTATGGCAATAAATACACAAAACTTAAGAAACGCTTCTCGGAGAGCGATGTCTAGTCAGAACATCGCAAAAAGCCTGAAAGAAGCAAAGATAAATGGTCAAACGACGGCTTTTCTATCTCACAGTCATAAGGATAGAGAGCTTGCGAAAGGTCTTCAGGCATATCTTTCTGAGCATGGGTGGGACCTCTATATTGACTGGGAAGATAGTAGTCTTCCAGATTCTCCAGATGAAAAGACAGCAAATAGTATTAAGGAACAAATCAATGAGCGAGATCTCTTCATATTCCTTGCAACTCAAAATTCGCAATCGTCACGTTGGTGTCCATGGGAGATTGGGATAGCTGAAGTTTTTAAAAAAAA
>NZ_JADPPY010000063.1:0-6121 GCF_018340035.1 Cobetia sp. MC34 | reverse complement strand
AGAGTTTCAAGAGCTTAGCTACGAATGGCCGGGCTTGAAAACGGTAGGGGTGGTGATGAGTTTTCGCCAAGAGGGCGATGAGGCTCCTGAAGAGCCGATGATCCGCTACTACATTAGTTCAGCCGAGTTGACCGCCAAGAAGCTCGCCGAAGCAGCTCGGCAGCACTGGCATATTGAGGCCAAGCTCCACTGGTCTTTGGATGTGGCGCTTCGTGAAGATGCCTGCAAAATCCATCGCGGACAGGCGGCGGAAAACCTCGCCAGGGTCCGGCATATTGCGCTGAATTACCTGAAAGGAGAGAAATCTTTCAAAGGCGGAATTCGGCGGAAACAGAAGAAAGCGGCACTGGTTGAGACATATCTTGCTGACATTCTCGCGGTCTGAAAGCTTTCATGCGTTTTCCCTGGGACGCCGGTTGGCACCGTGTCGCTTAACCCGGAGCGGGAGCTCCAGGTCACCGTCGCCGAACCGGAAAAACAGGCGGCTTGAAGGAACTCAGAGGCGACAGATTTCTTGACAACTACCGCCTGAAAGGAGAGAAATCTTTCAAAGGCGGAATTCGGCGGAAACAGAAGAAAGCGGCACTGGTTGAGACATATCTTGCTGACATTCTCGCGGTCTGAAAGCTTTCATGCGTTTTCCCTGGAGGTACGATCGACTGCCACGAATCAATACACTTCGGAACGGAATATCTAGTAACTGTACCATCATCTGCGTAATCAGCCCCGATGCCTTATGTCCTGGACCACCGTGTCATCCTCCCAGTGACCAATGAAGCAGCTGTCGATGTCTTCGACTAGGCGATGCTTGATGCCGATGCGATTCGATATCTTGCCGAGCCCAGTACTCTCTTGGCATAAGCTCGATGCCCGCTACGCCGTTTCGGATGGCATGAGTGCTTCCAGAGATTGCCGTCAGAGGTCTTATCATCCCAGGCCATCGTATAAATTCATCTATGGCTGGTGCTCATGCCGGGCAAGGGTGCAATAAAACGTGTGCTGCGTTCTTTACGTAGGCGGCCGGCAACGACGGCGATCATACTGGGTAAGCGCTTGGTCCGCTTGCCGGCATTCCGGCGTCGATGATCGTTGCATGGCTTGGCCCGCGCGGGATGGTAGCCGCTATCGTTCGCGTTTTGGAGCGACTCGCGATAGACGACACTGTTATGAATACCAAGTGCTTTATCGATCTGCCGTTGACTCAATCTTACGTAACGATGTGCATGAATCGCTGGTATCACTAGATCTGGATCAGCTGTTGATAGCTCATGCTCTGATGCACCTGTGTCGATAAAGCAGAGAGGTACCAGCACTGGCGCTTTTTTTCTACCGAATGATTCAAAGTGTTGTATTTATTCTATGAATTCAATATTCACACTATATTGAGATGTTGATTCTGCATGAAAATTATACGTAAGTTATTCTCTTCATCCTCGAGTTTTTCTACAGACCATACACGCTCCTTGGATCTAATTATTCACATTGGCTCTCCGAAAGCCGGTTCTTCAGCACTGCAAAATTTCATGCTGAATAATCGCAATGCTCTTGAAAAACTGGGTTTCCATTATCCTGAGCATGGTATTGACAAGAATGGTATATCAGGTGGGCATGGCCAGTTGTGGGTGACATTGAGAGAAGGCGATGTGGAAGGTGCAGAGGCACTGCTAGAGAAATGGTTGAACCATGCTCGAAAGAAGGGTCTCAAGCTTGTGTTATCTTCCGAGTCCTTTTTCAATCAGTCAGAACATCTGGCGAAATTGTTCCACGAAAGCTTTCAGATTCCGCCGCAGGATATTCGTGTCATTGCTTTCGTACGTGCTCCGATTGATTACTTGATGGGAAATCATAATCAAGGCATCAAGCGTCATGGTCAGTCATGGAGTCTTTCCAGCCACCTCGCCCCGGTACTGCAAAATGGCAAACCCAGTCTTTCAGGTGGGCCCTTGATGCAATGGGCTGATGCCTTTGGCGATGATCACTGTCGTTTTCTGACCTACCAGAAACCAGCGGCTGATACACGACAGATTGAAGCGGTCTTTCTGGAAGAATTAGGGGTGCCTGCTTCTAAAATCCCTGCGCTGCTTCCGGAAAGAAAGATCACCAATCGTAGCTATGTCCGGTCTGCGCTGGAACTCAAGCGTACCTTGAATACAGTGCTCGCCAAGCTTCCTTCAGAGGTGGGTCGTGAGATTGACTGGGCATTGCAAGGGTATTCAGATCTCCATCCTGAAGAGGGCTCTTTGGGGAGCCAAGACATTCCCGAAGCGCTCTACAGGGACATCAATGCAGTGTTCCTCACCGCTATGGAGCCTGTTCTACTGCGTTTTCCAACTCTTGATCGTGCGACCTTGTTTCCTCCTCAATCTTCTAAGGTTGTGAGTAGTGCCAATGTCAGCAACCCTTATAGACCGCTGGCCTATCTCGAAGAGCAATGTCCCAAGGAGCTGGAAGCCATCAGAAAAGCAGCCCTGGAGCAGTATCAGGAAGGTCAGCAAGGCTATACGTTCCTGAAATTGCTTGATCTCCTGGGTATCTCCTTCGAAGAGCCTGTAGCACATAAGGGCCTGAGTGCACGTGCTCGCGGTATCATCGGCAGCAGCAAGATGAAGGAGGCTGACCGCCTTCGTGAGCTGGGCGCCTATTTTGAGCAGCAAGGCTTGCTGGAGGATGCACTGTTACTGCTGGCCAAGGCATCAGATTCTCGACCCGGAGGTGGAGGGATAAAGAGGATGAAAAAAAGAGTTCTGGATAAACTGTATATTACCAGTCAAATGAATGTCTCGGACGATAGTAACATCTGACAGTTTCTGATGATTTGATAGATGGCAAGATGTCGTGAGACACGCCAAGCAATGTCTTGCCCATCTATATTCGTTGTGGTTTTTTTGCAATTGTCATTCTGACAGTATGTAGCCTTTTGTGTCCTTTGCACTGTATTACTGAGACGTATGATTGATATTGTCGCAACGATACCCCCAGATTATTTTTTATGGTATTGATTTATGATGAAGAAGTTTATGTCTTATGTGTATCTCTGGTGGGACAAGCTATTCTTGATTGACCTGAAGAGGTACATTGATACATTTCGTGATGTAGAGTGTCATGATGGTCAGTATACATATGTTTCCAGTAGCCTTGATCCACAGATAAGATTATCGAAGAAAGTCTACTTACCGGGTTGGTATATGCTGGAAGCGACTGTCCTTCATGCCACTATGGCTCGAGAATCGCGTTTATACCTCAATGAGGGCAATGGCTATACCAATGACAAAAGCTTCATACTGCCAATCAAGAACGGTCGTGTTTCCAAGCGTATCATCAAGGTTACTAGGCCGGGAACTCGTCTCAGATTCGATCCGATTGATGCTTCTGGCGAATTCAGCATAGACAAGTTGAATTTGATTCTGCTGACGCCGCAGTTTGCCCATGATCGTATGTTGAAGCGTATCACTCGCCTACATCATAAATTCAGAGGCAAGTCATTGGCAGATGCCAAAAAAATATTCAATTCTGCCAAGGCGGCCGGAGGGGAGAGTCGCGAGAAGGCTCTGATGAGTCACTATGCTGACACCTTCCGCAATAATCGCACCCAAGGGGATTATCTTGCGTGGATAACACGACATGAACTGCCCATTGCAGAAACAGCACTTGATCATCAGCCTTTGATTTCAGTGCTGGTACCGGTCTACCGGCCTGATATCAATGATTTCCGGGCCTGTGTGGAATCCGTACTGGAACAGAGTTATCGCAATCTCGAACTGTGCCTCGTCGATGATGCTTCAGGCTCAGCTGAGCTGACTGCAGTATTGGATGAATACCGCAAGCGAGATGATCGTGTGCATGTCATCGTTCACGATCACAACAAGCACATCTCCCATACCAGCAATACGGCATTGGCCCACGCGAGTGGGGAGTACGTTGCACTGCTTGACCATGATGATGTACTGGCAACTCAGGCGCTCTACCTGATGGTAGAGGCTATACAGCAATTGCCAGAGGCTGTGGTGGTCTATTCGGACGAAGACAAGCTGGATGAGCAGGGGCGTCGTCACGATCCTCATTTCAAGAGCGGTTGGAATCCAGATCTTCTGCTTTCCCAGAATTACATTTCCCATCTGGGGATGTATCTGACTGAGCGAGTCCGCGAAGTCGGCGGGTTCCGCGTGGGGCTCGAGGGCAGTCAGGATCATGATCTTGTCTTGCGGGTCACGCACGGCCTGACGGCATCTCAAGTCGTGCATGTCTCGAGGGTCCTTTACCACTGGCGTGCAGGCAAGGGTTCTACGGCGCTGGACAGCGGTGAGAAGGATTATACCAGTCAGGCCGGACTCAAGGCCGTTCAGGATTACCTGGCTGAGCATTACGCGCATGCCTCTGTCAGTCTGGGCAGTCTGCCGAATACGTATCGTGTCAATTGGCCAGTCATTGGCGAGCCACTCGTCAGCTTGATTGTCCCGACACGTGATGGTGTCGATATTCTAAAGCCCTGTGTTGAAGCGCTCTTGGAGAGGACGAATTATAAACATTTCGAGCTGTTGATATTGGACAATCAGTCCTCTTGCGATGAGACACTCGCTTTTATGCAGGAAGTTACCCAACGTGACTCGCGCGTCAGAGTGCTTCAATGGAATCATCCCTTTAATTATTCCGCGATCAATAACTTCGGGGTGCAGGAGTCACGGGGTGACATCATTGGTTTGATCAACAACGATATCGAGCCGATAAATCCTCAATGGCTTGACGATATGATAGGTCGGGTTCAGCGCGAAGAGATTGGGTGTGTCGGTGCCAAATTGTACTACCCGAACAATACCGTACAGCATGCTGGTGTCATTCTGGGGATCGGGGGAGTGGCGGGACATGCTCATAAATATTTTCATCGCAATGAGACTGGCTACTTTTCACGCTTGATGTTGCCGCAGAATCTGAGTGCCGTCACGGCTGCCTGTCTGCTGGTTCGGCGAGAGGTCTTCCTCGAAGTTGGCGGCTTGAATGAAGAGCATCTAGCTGTCGCTTACAATGATGTCGATTTCTGTTTGAAGGTTCGTGATGCAGGCTATCGCAACCTCTGGACACCTTATGCAGAGCTGTATCACCATGAATCTGTCTCACGCGGGCGAGACCATAGTGGTGAGAAACAGGCAAGAGCAGAGCGCGAAGACGCTTATATGATGAAGACTTGGGGTGATACCTTGACGACTGACCCCTTCTACAACCCCAATCTGACCCTGATTCACGAGGACTTCTCGCTGCGGTGAGCTGTGAACCGTCCTGTCCAGCCTGTGCCCGTTTATCGAAGATCGTCTTGCAAGGATCACCATGCCACGCTCACAGTTCTTGCTCAAGGCCCCTTGCGGGGCCTTGAGCTTTTTACCAACGCCAAGTCATTCATAGCCAATCCGTTTATCGGCATTAATCGTCGTAGTCTACATACGTTGCGTGTACGAATATTGCACTGGGATCAGCCATTCAATTGTTCGGCCATCAATAATTTCGGAGCACGTGAGGCACTTGGCGATATCATCGGCTTGGTCAACAATGATATCGAGCTGATGAATGGCGAATGGCTGACAGAAATGGTGTCGCAGGTATGTCGCCCTAACATCGGGTGTGTCGGTGCCAAACGGCGGATGCAGGCTCTGAGTGCAACACCCTATTGAATTGAGGGTGGTGCTTCATTGTGCTTTGCCATCAGTTCATTCATCACCTCGATAGAGCATTTGAAGTCAAAGCGTTTTCGAGGCCGCATATTCAGCTCGAAGGCAATGGCATCCAGCTCTTCCTGACTGCTCAGTGACAGATCCGTTCCCTTAGGAAGATACTGGCGAATCAGCCCATTGATATTCTCGTTGCTGCCTCTTTGCCAAGGGCTATGGGCGGAATCTGTCAACATAGTTGGCACATGAAGTGGTTCTGGCTTTTTAAAACCCTATTGCCTGCGGTATCGGATCCCGCTCCGGATTCAAATGCACTATCTCCGGCAGGTCGAATTTCCGGATGTCACCTGACCATCGCTCCGGGTGACGCTGCTTCGCGGCCTCGAAGACCTCTCGGCGCTGCGTCAGAATGCCTTTGGCCTCGCCGTCATGACGCTGGCTCGGCGTGACGTAGCGAAGGGCGC
>NZ_JADPPY010000062.1:0-6260 GCF_018340035.1 Cobetia sp. MC34 | reverse complement strand
GTCGTTAGGGTTTCACCCATGGCGAGTGGTCCTCTTGAATCGTGTTCTGGCAGGAACATCCTGATTCTACAAGAGAAAACCACTCGCCATCTTCGTTTTCAGGTCGGCCTCATGAATAAGCCGGGTTGATATCTATGTGCACATACCCGGGCTCATAATCCTTGAAAGGCCGATGCTTAGGCTTCTCGTCGCCTTCCGCGTCTCGACGTGCCAGCTTGGCGAGAGTTGGCACTTCACGCCGTTTGAGCATGCGCTGAAGCGCGGAACGTGACAGTTTGGGGTTCAGGAATTCACGAGCAACGACAAGTAGATCATCGAGTCCCAGCCGTAGTAACTCACGAGCGGCGATGACTATCTCTTCCTGCTCTGAGGTCAGAGTCGCCAGTAGGTTATGACGTGTGTGGGAACGATCCAGGACATCATCACGATGACGCCAGCGCTGGATAGTTGAGACGCTGACCCCAAACTGACGAGCAAGATCTTTGTTGGTCATACCGGCAGGAGCTGCTTGGATGTCGGCACGAATTTTCGGTGTCGTCGTCGCTTGCTTATGCAGCTTGATGTCCATGAAGCCTTTCCTGAATAAATTGCTTGATGAGCTCACGCGAGGCTAACAAAGGATAGCTTCGTTGTGAAATCCGATCATCCGGCACCCTACAGATACATCTTTCTAGTTTGAATGGCCTTCCATCACCACCAAACTCCCCATCACCCCTTCACATAGCGGCTTGATCTCGCTGAAGCCGTCATCGACGGCGAGGTCTGTCTTGGCTTTGGCGTAGGTGGTGCCGTCGGCGGTGGGGTGATAGCTGGTGCAGTGCAGGCGGATCAGCTTGTCGTCGAGGAATAGGCCGTATTCGCGGGTCTGCGAGGTGAAGGGCGTGCCCTGGTGTCGCTGTGTCATGGCGATATCGAACCAGTAGACCTGACGGTGATCCACTCGGGTCAGGCCGGAGTCGAGCATCTGGCTGTTGATGGGCGCCCATTGCGCCAGTTGGTCCGTGGCGGCCATTACCTTGAGCTGCGCGTCGCTGACGGTGTCGCCATGCAGATCATAGATCTCGAGGATGATCATGTCGGTGCCGGTACCCGCCTGACTCTGCCATTTCTGCACGATATGCGGCAGGCGACCATCGGCGGCAGACCACGAGGCGGGCAGGTGCAGTGCTAGGTTGATGCCCAGCGACTTGGCGTGGCCCTTGGTGTGGAATTCTTGGAAATAGCCATCGTACAGCTCGTATACCGGCTCGATCTGATATTTGGTTGCCAGCAGGAATTCCTTGAACGGCGAGGGCAGGTATTCCCCCTGGGCGCGCAGATGAATGGCCTCGATGAAGCGGGCCGCGAAGTCACTGGTCAGCTTGTCGCTGGTCAGCTGCGAATCCAGTTCCTTCTTTATCTGCCGGCGAATGCCCTCCAGCACTTCGCGCGCGTGGTCCTTGCCCATCAGGGTGGCGAGGTTTTCCGCCAGACGATGGGTGATATTCGGGAAGGCATTCTTGAAGTAGGCGGAGGCCAGCTCGGCATCCGGCGCGAGGCCGGGATACTCATCGGCGATGCGTGACAGCGTGATGTCCTGGGCGATGACGAAGCCGTAGGTACTGCTCAGCGTATTGATGACCTTGGGCGTGGGGCGAAACTGTGCGGCTTCGGCGCGTGCCGAGGCACCGGGGGTAATGAGACATAAGCCCAGGCTCAGGCCCAGTCCGAGCGTCAGGGCGGCGGCAGCCAGCCCGGGAATTGCCCCAAAGGAGCGTGTTACGGCAAACGCCATGCGTGACATCCTGTCAGAGTGCGATCGACTCAATCCTATCATCGGCCTACGGTGACTTCTTGCGTGCTGACGCTGTTTAGATGCCTAATCAGACAGAAGTATCAGACTGCGCGTCATGCGACGCACGCGGTTCCCCTTGTGAGAGAGCAGCAGACAACGATGTCCAGACGACACCAGTATTCGGTTGAACTTGAGTGGACCGGCAATCGCGGCGATGGCACCCGCCATTACACCGCCTATGAGCGTGATTTCGTGGCCCGTGTCAGTGGCAAGCCGAGCCTGGAAGGCTCCGCCGACCCCGCCTTTCGGGGCGACGCTGGCCGCTGGAATCCGGAAGACATGCTGGTGGCCTCCGTCTCGGCCTGCCACAAGCTGTGGTATCTGCATCTGTGTGCAGAGGCCGGCATTCGTGTCATGAGCTATCACGACCGCGCCGAGGGCACGATGCAGGAAGGTGCGCCCGCCGCCGATGACAAGACTCAGACAGAGAGCCAGAGCGAGGCGGGACGCTTCACCTCCATCGTGCTGCGCCCAGAGATCACGCTGGCCGCCGGTGACGATATCGCGCTCGCCCATGAGCTGCACCATCGAGCGCACGCGCTGGGCTTCATCGCCAATTCGCTGAATTTTCCGGTCAGCTGTGAGGCGGTGATCACCCATCAGTGATGGGCAGCCCTCAGCCCGCGTCGGACTGACCGTGTCCGACCGACCGTGTCAAACTGACCGTGTCATACAGACCCTGTCAGAACCCAAAAGGCCACCAGAGAAATCTGGTGGCCTTTTTTGTTTTCAGCGTCTCTCTAAAGAGTCAGCGTCTTTCCAAAGAAACAGCGTCTCGCAAGCGCATCAAGCGAACTGATCAACCGCGTGCATTCACTTCCTCGATCAGCTTGCTGGAGCCGGTGAGGTCCGGCAGGCAGGCGCCGTCGGCGATCTTCGCCAGCAGCACTTCTTCCGCTTCTTGCACCTCGATGGCGTGGCTGGCGATGGCCGAGACTTCCTCGGGAGCCATCACGATGACGCCGCTTTCATCGGCGAGGATGGCATCGCCCGGATTGACGACGACACCGCCGATGCTGACCGGCACATTGAGCGCGCCGCCGATACCGGCGAAGCGGGTGGTCAGCGAGGCGACACCGCGACTCCAGACCGGGAACTGCTTGTCGCGAATGGTCAGCGCATCGGTGGCCATGCCGTCGATCACCACACCTGCCACGCCGAGGCGCGAGGCGACTTCCGTCATCACGCCGCCCCAGCAGGCGCGGTGGCGATCGCCCTGACGATGCACGATCAGCACATCGCCCGGACGCACCAGGCGCATCAGGTGGTTGAGCAGGGTGCCGTCTTCCGGCGGCAGCGAGACGGTGACGGCGGTACCGGCGATGCGCACCTCGGGCAGCATGCTGGCAATCGCCGGTTCGACGAAGCCCTGGGTGTGGAAGTGGCCGATGGTGGCCGTCTCGCACTGGCGGAGCTGTTCCAGCCGTTCAGGCGCGACCTGCGCTGGCATGTCATTGAGTTGGTACATGGAAGTCTCTCGTCGTGGTCGGTCAGATCAGGCTGGGCAGGAAGGTCGTCAGCCACGGGGCCCAGTAGAGCATCAGCATCGCGAACAGGAAGCAGATGACGATCGGCCAGGCCGCGGCGTAGATGGTCTGCATCGGCGTCGCCGGGGCGGCGCCTTTCACCGCGAACAGGTTGTAGCCGAAGGGCGGGGTCAGACTGCCCACCGAGATGTTGATCAGGAACAGCGTCCAGAACCACACCGGATCAAAGCCATACAGCTTGACCAGCGGCGCGTAGATGGGAATCACCACCATCATGAAGGCGATCTGATCGATGAACATGCAGGCGATCAGCGGAATCAGCATCAGGATCAGCAGCATCCACACCGGATCAAGATCCAGCCCGGTCACGCTGCTCACCAGACCGCTGGTGGCGCCGGTGAAGCTCAACAGCTGCGAGAACAGCTTCGAACACGCCAGGATCAGGATGATCATGGTGCTGACCTTGAGCGAGGACATCACCGCCTCGCCGGCCATCTTGAACGAGAACTTGCGGTAGTAGGCCGCGACTACCAGCGAGCCCAGTACGCCAGTAGCGGCGGATTCGGACGGCGTGGCGATGCCGAGCAGAATCAGGCCGAGCACGGCGAAGATGATGATGGTGAACGGCAGCATGTTGATCACGGCGCGGCGCTTCTCCTGGGCCGTGCCGCCACCGCTTTCATCGACGGGCGGCGCGCGGCGCGGGTCCAGCGTGATGCGTACCTTCACATAGAGGATGAACAGCGCGGCCAGCAGGATGCCGGGCAGGATACCCGCGATCAGCAGGCGCGCGATGGAGACATCCACCATCGAGCCGATGATGATCACCAACAGGCTCGGCGGGATGATCGGTGCGAGACTCGCCCCGCCCAGAATCAGGCCGATGGAGAGTCTGTCGTCATAGCCTCGCTCCTGCATGGTCGGCAGCGCCGAGCGGCTGAGCATGGCGGTCACGGCCAGCGCCGAGCCGGACAGGGCACCGAACAGCGTCGAGAGGGCGACGACGAATAAGTAGAGGCGACCCTTCATGCGGCCCATCAGGGCATCCAGCGAGTCGAAGATCACATCGATGGAGCCGGAGCGGAACAGCAGCTCCCCCATCAGTACGAACAGCGCGATGGTGGTCAGCGTCTCCGAGGTCATGCTGTCGTAGACACTGTTGGCGAACATGCCGAAACCGGCGGTGCCCATCAACCACAGCGTGCCGAGCACGTTGATGGTCAGGAAGGCGGCGAAGACGGGGATGCCGAGGGCAAACAGGCCCATCAGCAAGGCGATGGCCAGGCCCAGAGAGGTATACCATTCCATGACTCAGGGTCCTTTTCTGGCGGCGGTAGCCGGGGGCGTCGCGCTGGTGAAGGCGTGGCGCAGGAAGTACAGGGCGGCGCTGATCATCGCGTAGGCGATGAAGCTGGAGACCCAGTACTTGGGAATGTCGAGGCCCATGGCGGTGGTGGTGTGGTAATTGAACTGACGCAGGCTTTCCTGCACGCAGATCCAACCGGCCACGGCGCAGACAGCGCCGGTCACCAGGGCGAGGAGACGATCATAGAAGGCGCGCGCGGCAGGGCCGAGGCGCTCCGGCAGCACGGTGATGGCGATATGGCCGTGGGTGCGTGCCAGTTCCGGCGTTGCCAGCGAAATCGAGAGGCATAGCAGGTAAGCCACCATCGCGCCGGACCACAGGGTGGGAGAGTTGAAGAAGTAGCGCGCGATGACTTCCAGCCAGAAGCACAGGACGATGCCACACAAGGTGACACCGCCCAGAAGGAAGCCTGCTCGCGTCACGCCGTCATGCACACGTGCAAGCAGGGTTAGCATGGTGGATTCCTTACTCGCTGACGGTGGTCAGGTTCTTCTCGATCGCCAGTTCACGCATGGCGGTCACCGTGTCCGGGGTCTTGTCGATGCCCAGCTGCCAGATACCGTCGGAGACGAGGGCATCCAGACGCTCTGCGTCTTCCGGTGCGAATTCGGTAGGCTGCATGCCGGCTTCGTCCAGCGCCTTCCACTCTTCGACTGCCAGCTCATCCAGGATCGGGACGATCTCGGTTTCTAGCTCACGGCCTTCGTCGAGCAGCACTTGCTGCTGTTCCGGCGACAGGGTGTTGAAGGCGTTCAGGTTCATCAGCACGAAGTTGTAGGTCTGACCGAAGGTCGGCTTGGAGTAGTAGCCGGCGACTTCCTGCCAGCCCATGTCCTTGACGCCATTCAGGCCCCAGGCCGCGCCGTCGATCACGCCACGGTCCATCGCGGAATAGACATCGCCACTGGACATCAGCACCGGCGTACCGCCCAGGCCCTTGGTGACGTTGGTATAGGTGGGGCTGCCGCGCAGACGACGGCCATCCAGACCCGGCGTACCGGTGATCGGCTCCTTCAGCACGTACTGGAAGCCGTGGCTGCCCAGCGGCGGAATCGCGATCAGCTTGAGGCCCAGGCCGTTGTAGTGCTCATCGACCATGTCCCACAGGCCGGATTCGCGCGTCTGTTCCGGATTCACCGCCACGCCATCCATCGCGGCGCCGACGCCGGTGGTGTTGGTGTGGTAAGCGGCGTGGGTATACAGCAGCTGGAAGACACCGGCCGCGACAGGCTGCAGCTGCTCGAAGGGCGGCACCACATCCGGGCCGGTCAGCTTGATGGTGAGGTCGGCGGCCTTGTTGGCTTCGACTTCCTTGATGAAGCGCTGGGCAATCTCGCGGGAGTAGGCAGTGGTCTGGTCGTAACTGGACAGCATGCGCAATTCGGTGGCCATGGACTGGGTGGCCGGGAGGAGAGCGAGCAGCGGGAGCAACAGAGCGGGCTTGAGCCCGCCTTATTCACGAGTGCCCTGATCGGGCGGCTTGAAGTGGCTGGCCGTTGGGTTCTCGCACCAGGGGCGCTATCTACGCCGTAACGGCTCGCTGAATCATGCCCAAATGCTGCTCTTCTGTCGT
>NZ_JADPPY010000061.1:0-6322 GCF_018340035.1 Cobetia sp. MC34 | reverse complement strand
AATTCCGGGATGGTCATGCTCATAGGCGGCGCCATCTTCTTGAGGATGGCTTCCTTACGCTCTGTGGAATAACGCACGTTGATCACCTCTCAATCCGTTTAGGTGACAACTACGCTGGCAGATAGGGGAGCGGCCCCACCAAGGGCTAGACGATGCTACACCTGATGAAGTGTACTTCTCTCAACCACTGATCCAGGCGGCCTGACGCCGATGATGACCTGATCCGAGCTTAGACGACCCGTCAGGTGGTCCAAAGGATGGGGTCCACTTCACACACCGCGCTCAAGGAGGCAATATGTCGCTCGATTCCGAAGGTCAGAAACGCCGTGAGTTCATGCGGAACTCACTGACCGTCATCCCTGCCGTCACCTTGGCTCCAAGCCTGCTGTTCAGCCAGTCGTCGGATGCGGCGACCCCACCTCTTCATCAGTACGTTCCTGCGTTTTTCAACGAGGAAGAATGGGAATTCATTCTCTCCGCCACCGATCGCCTGATACCTGAAGATGAACATGGTGCCGGGGCCTTGACGGCCAACGTCCCAGTTTTCATCGACAAGGAGTTGAGTGGAGACTACGGGCAGGCGAGCGACTGGTACATGCAAGGCCCCTTTCACCCGAACGCCGATCCCGTCTTTGGTTATCAGCTCCCCCACACACCTGCAGAACTCTATCGCTTGGGGATTCAAGGCGCCCGTCACCATGCCAAGCAACAAACGGGACAGGAATTCACTGACCTTTCATCAGAGCAGAAAGATGCGCTGCTAACCGACCTGGAAAATGGACGAGCTGATTTCAAAGCCGCAGGGATACCCGATCTCCCTTCCGCCACCTTCTTTGCTTTTCTCTTGCAGAACACACGCGAAGGGTATCTCTCCGATCCCATGTATGGCGGAAACCGGAACATGGTGGGCTGGAAGATGCTTGGCTTCACTGGCGCTCGCGCCAGCTTCCGCGAGTGGGTCACACAACATGATGTGCCCTATCCGCTCGGTCCAGTCAGCCTTGCCGGAAAGCGCGGCTGATCAGCACCGCTCAAATTATTCAGCCAATCTCCCACTGGACGACGGGTAACAGGAGCAACGGATGCCCCAATACAGAAATTGGCCAGTACGCCTCGCACTCCTGGCGGCTGCCGTGAGTGCCGCAGGTGCGGCAATGGCCGTTCTCGGTGACAGCCCTACACATAGTCAGTCCTCTATCAGTACGGATAGTGCGGCCAATCCCCAACTGATCAAGCGCGGCGCCTACCTGGCCCGAGCAGCAGATTGCATGGCGTGCCACACCCGTGAGGGCGCGAGTAAAGAGTACGCAGGGGGACGCCCCATCGAGAGTCCCTTCGGTACCATCTACGCCACCAATATCACGCCAGCGCCCAAGGCAGGGATCGGGGAATATCGTGAGCAGGATTTCGCCGCTGCTCTGCGACAAGGGATACGTGCAGATGGCAGTTATCTGTACCCGGCAATGCCGTACCCGTCTTATGCCAGCCTGAGTGACGACGATATCAAGGCACTGTATGCCTATTTCATGGAGGGAGTACCCCCTGTCACCGAGCCCGCACCGGAGACCTCTCTCAGCTTCCCATTCAATCAGCGCTGGGCGATTCGGTTCTGGAACTGGCTGTTCGTCGATGAGGTATCGAATACCTCTTCCGCCAATCATTCCAGGGATCTCTCTGGTGATCGACAGCAACTGTTGGAGCGTGGACGCTATCTGGTGCAAGGCGCGGGACATTGCGGCAGTTGTCATACGCCCCGCGGCCTGTTCATGCAGGAAAAAGCGCTCAACGACCAGGACGGCGACGAGTACCTGGCTGGAACTGAGCTGAACGAGTGGCAGGTACCTTCTCTGCGTGGGGGCGACGCATCAGGATTACGCGATTGGTCGGAAGACGATGTCATCGATTATCTGGCCACTGGACGCAATCGCCACGCCGCGACTGGCGGCGAAATGACCTCTGTCATTCAGCACAGCACGTCTCACCTCACTGATGCGGACTTATCGTCCATCGCGGCCTATCTGACGACGCTGGGCGCCACGGACAAGCAACGCGCCTCATCCGCCCCCGCATCGACGCCATCTTCCCACACAGCACCGGATGCCACGACACGGCAACTGACGAGCGCGACTTCCCTGGACGAGGGGGCTCGTCTGTATCTGGACAACTGCAATGCTTGTCATTTCGCCAATGGCAGAGGGGCAGATAGCGTCTTCCCCCCGCTTTCCGGTAACACCCAGGTCAACGCGGACAATCCGACAGCCCTGATCAGTACCATTCTGTATGGCGCACAGTTGCCGTCGACACCAAAACGCCCGGAACGCTTGCAAATGCCGGGCTTTGATTGGCGCTTGAGCAACGAGGAAGCCGCCAGCCTGGCAAGTTTTGTCCGACAGAGCTGGAGCAATGACGCCTCCAGGGTGACTCCTGAGCAGGTGGCGGAAGTGAGGCAGGCACACGGGCCTGTCAATCATGCGCAACAAGGCCGACCTAACTCCCTAGGCCACGCGCCCGAAGGCGCCACGTCCACTCCTCTGTCGAACTGAAAGGAATCAAGACATGTCCGTTACACAACCAGACGTCGATGTCGTCATCATCGGTCTTGGCTGGACCGGGTCCATCATGGGCCTGGAAATGACGAGCGCTGGATTGAACGTGCTGGCGCTTGAGCGCGGGGAAGATCGGAGCAAAGAAGACTTCCTGTATCCCAAGCCTGCCGATGAGCTCAAGTACGGCGTACGCCTCAAGATGATGCAGCGCCCACGTCAGAGCACTGTCACGATACGACGCAATCGCCAGGAACAGGCCGTTCCCCAGCGTCATTGGACAACCTTCCATCCCGGTGATGGCGTGGGCGGCGCGGGTTCGCATTGGACAGGCGTGCTATATCGCGCCACACCAAACGAACTGGCACTCAGGAGCTTTGCCGATCGCACCTTTTCTCCCGGGTTTCTGCCTGAGGACATGACCATCCAGGACTATGGCGTCAGCTATGAAGAGCTGGAACCTCACTATGACTTCTTCGAAAAGGTCGCAGGCTTATCCGGTCAGGCTGGCAATATCCAAGGGGAAATGATTGAAGGGGGGAACCCCTTCGAAGGGCCGCGCAAGAACCCGTTCCCGCTCCCTCCCTTGCCGAGAACCCTGACGGACACCTTGTTCACCAAGGCGACCAAGGCACTAGGCTGGCACCCTTATCCCTACCCTTCTGCCAATGTGTCAGGCGCCTGGACCAACCCCTATGGCATGCAATTGGGTCCCTGCAACTTCTGCGGCTTTTGCAGTAACTACGGATGCCTCAACTATTCCAAGGCATCCCCACAGACCTGCACGCTTGATGCACTCAAGCAACGCCAGAACTTCGCGTATCGGACGGGCTGTGAAGTCACACGTATCGTGAAGCACGAGGAAGATGACACGGTCAAAGGGGTCATCTATCGCGATACTGATGGCAATGAGGTCTTTCAGCCTGCGGGCATGGTCATTCTTGCCTCATTTCCCTTATCCAATGTCCGCTTGTTGCTGTTGTCCGAGATTGGAAAACCCTATGACCCGGAAAGCAACACCGGGGTGGTGGGACGCAACTTCTCCTACCAGATCACGGGCTCCATGGATCTTTACTTCAAGGATCATCAATTCAACCCCTTCATCTCGGCTGGTGGCAGTGGACAGGTCATTGATGACTTCAGCCCCGATACCTTCGATACCGAGCAACACGGTTTCATTGGAGGCTCCTACATCTATACCACCCAAGGTCCGGGAGGCGCTATCGGTGCACTGCGCACGCCTCCGGGAACGCCGCAGTGGGGCAGTGAATGGAAAAAGCAGGTACGCGAGCACTACGGACATCACATGATGCTGGGCACTACCGGAACGAACATGTCCTATCGAGACGTCTACCTGGATCTGGACCCCACGTACAAGGATCCGCATGGTGATCCCTTGCTGCGCATGACCTATGACTGGAAAGATAACGACCTACGAATGACGGAATTCATGGCAGAGCGGATGCGTGAAATCGTCGCCCAGTTGCAACCGGACTATCATACCGAGAGCGTCAAACAGCGGGGTGACCACTTCGATCCCTCAAGTTATCAGTCAACGCATCTGACCGGTGGTGCCATCATGGGGACAGATCCAAAGACATCCGTCCTCAATCGATATCTACAGCATTGGGATGCGCACAATCTCTTCGTCATGGGGGCCAGTGCCTTCCCACAGAATATGCAACACAACCCCACGGGAACGGTCGCAGCCCTCACCTATTGGTCGGCACAGCATATTCGAGAACGCTATCTTGATAATCCGGGACCTCTGATGTCACGCAGTTGACTGCCCCACGCCACCCCATACCCTGTGTCCGATGAGATGTTCCAACCTCATCGTGACATGTCACTCGATGCCACTACGCCTGGTGCGTCTTCAGGGGCAGAATGGCCAGGCGTAGAAAAACGACAAGCTCTCTTTCCATGACATCCTCGACGCCCTCCAGCGCTGCCGAGGAAGGTGTCACACGCCTGAGGCCCCCCCCCCTGGAAGCGTTAATACCCCAATAGGGCTACGTATCTCGCACAGCAACTTCCACAGCGGGTTTCGTGCAGACGGCTCACTCTCGTATCACTTGTCTAAGGCTACCTGTGTAACAGCATCGGGATCACCAAACCGAGCGGTGATCCAGTCAATCAACGCCTGCTTGGCCGGAGAAGGTTCGGTGGGATTGACCTCGATCAATGCGTACCCGTGGCGTGTGTCATGACAAAAGTCACGAAGCGCCACCAGACGCCCAGAGGATAGGGCCTCATCACATAACCCATCCCATCCCAACGCCATGCCTTGCCCCGCAGCTGCAGCTTGCAACAGAAGTGGGTAGTTGTTCATGACCAGCTCACGCTGCCCGGAGACATGGCCGATCCCATGGGCCATGAAATACGCTGGCCAATCCATCCAGACCTGTCCGTGTGCGGCCGTCAAGGTCAGCAGCGGAAGCTGGCATAGCTGCTCAGGTTGCTCAATGGGCCCATGGCGCGCCAGAAAGTCAGGGCTACAGATGGGAAAGACCCGCTCGCGCAATAGCCGAGGCCGTCGGTCCTCTTCACCGCAGAATAACAGCGCAACGTCGATCTCCTGCATCGAATGATCGAGCACGCCCTGATTGGTCATGCAGTGAACGTCAATGCCCGGATTGAGCCGTCGGAACTCGGGCAGATTTGGCATCAGCCACGCACTGGCAAAGGCGAAATCGGTCAAGATATTGAGAGCCGGGGACGTCGTCAGTTGCTGAATGTCGCTGATGCTTCTCTCGATGACAGCAAACCCCTCCTGCACGCTCTGGAACAGCTGCTCACCTGCTTTCGTCAAGCGAACCCCACGATGCACTCGATTGAAGAGCGCCACCCCCAACGCATCTTCGAGCGCTCGAATCTGCTGACTGACGGCAGATTGGGTTGAGCGCAATTCCTGAGCAGCGTGCGTGAAAGCATGATGACGTGCAGCCACCTCGAACACACGCAACAGGTTGGGTGACACATGACGACCGATGTTTGCCATAAGTTCAGGTAATACCCTCTGATTAACAATGGGCCAGTTTACAGATTCATGCCGCTCATGGAGACTCGCGACTTGCATAATATCTTGTGATGACCCGGTCCTCTCAGAAGACGTCGTTTCGCCATATTCCATAATCAAATGTAATGCATAGAGCCTATGACTCGTTTAGCCCCTCATTTCCTGCATCACATCCGATTACGGCCTGCTACAGCGCTGCCTCCCCCCATGCCTGGGTAGCGACGTCGTCTCCAGTTTGCCTGCACCATCAGGCCTTGAGGCATGCCGCCTGCGAGTGCACGTATTCCCGCCAGATCCCTATTGCAAGCAGCGCCCCCATGCCTGGACTGCCCTTTCCGGCTGACACGGCAACTCTAAAATAATTGTCGCATCGACTCCCTCCCCATTATCGCAGGAGCTTGAGATTGAGCATGACACCAAAGGATGTAGCGCATCTTGCGACGCATGATGCATCTCAAACGGATTCAAGCAATCATCTCAACCACGCGGTCTTTCGCTATTCACTGATCGCCATCGTACTGCTTGTGGCGTATGCCATGGGCTTCACGGAGCAGGCCACCGCCTTCTTCGGGTATTGCCTCGACTGGATAGGCAATACCTTCGGCTGGTATTACATGCTGGCCGTCACACTTTATCCCGGCTTATTCATGAGGCCGACCTGAAAACGAAGATGGCGAGTGGTTTTCTCTTGTAGAATCAGGATGTTCCTGCCAGAACACGATTCAAGAGGACCACTCGCCATGGGTGAAACCCTAACGAC
>NZ_JADPPY010000060.1:0-6547 GCF_018340035.1 Cobetia sp. MC34 | reverse complement strand
ATGACGTCGCCGGACGGCGGCTGGCCTTCGGCTTGTTCACGGCGGCGCTGCTCAATGAGTGCACGCCCTTCAGCGGCTGAGAGTTTCGAGTTACGGATTGGACCAGTTGAGCGACGGCTTCCATGGGTGCCTCCAGCGTTGCGTGCAGTGTTGTTCGATGTGTTGGCGTTCTGGCTCATACGGGCCTGGCGGGCCGCCTCTCGCTTGCGGTTCTCACTCACCCAGCGCATGAAGCGAGTACACCAGGCATGCTGCGAGTGCCTCCGGCCCGGCTGATCCGCGAAGTGCGCGGTGAAGTCCGCCAGCTCGGCGGCATCCCATGTCAGGTCAGGCTGACCACGGCGCACTGTTTCCGTCTGCCAGTAGCTGGCATCCGGCTGCCAGTCCAACGTCATCGGCACCTGACGGGCGCCGGCAGTCGCTTGCGGCTGGCCGTTGTCAGTTTGCTGGGACGCTCGTTCGAAGATGCTCGGCTCGCCCGCGCTAGAGAGAGAGGGGGGAGGATCATTGGAACCCTGATTCGTCGGAGATTTTTCCGACCCTGGTACGGATATTTTTCCGACCCCGCTCGGAGGTTTCTCCGAGGTCGGATTTTTTTCCGGCCCTTGAGAATCAGGCACCGAGGGACAGATCGGAGATTTTTCCTCCCCTGCCGAGCGGTTCCAGGTCACCCCCTTCTCGGTTAGGCGCATATACGTCCGGTTGTCGCAACTGGTCATCACGATCAGGCCGAGCTTGGCCAGCTGCTTCATGAGTCGGTAGGCGGTGTCGTGCTTATCAGTCAGCATCGGGAGCTCTTCGCAGATCTTCCCCTTGCCGATGTTGTAGTAGGTGTGGCCATCGATCTGACGCGCATTTGCCCAGGTAGGCACCTGATGCAGAAACGCAAACAGCATCGCCTGCTGAGCATTGAGCCCCCACTCGACGGCCTTGACTTGGTTGATAGCAACGAGGTACTGCATCAGCGATATCCCCGCATCGAGCATTGGCGACTCGTTTGTGATCGATGCAGACTCATGCCTCACCTCCCGCCAGTGTCAGATATTTGGCAGCGCGGGCCTGATGCCACTGCATGCTGCCCAGATCGCCGTCCTTTTCGCCGCGACGGGCCGCCAGCAACGCATTGCACTGGTGCCAGGCGGCATAGGCCGAGTGATATTCGCCGGTGAGGCGCGGCTGGTCTGGCAGCAGCTCCTTCAGCTTGGCGATCTTGCGGCCAGCACGAGACATCTCTGTCTCAAGGCGTGCTGAACTCATTCGTGCCGTGATGCTCATGCCGATACCTCATCGCCCTTGGCGGCCACGCCCAGTGACAGGCGCTCGAAACGTCCTGCCTCGCTCATGTGGTGGTCGATCGATAGAGTTCGTCGGGCAGCTGCCTGCGCCGTCTCACCCTGTCCCTTGCCGCATTCCAACAGGGCCACCACGGCCAGGTGGTGCTGCATGCTCATGCGCAGGTCAATCACGCCACCCACTCGCTCACGCTTCTCGATCATCACCGCCAGCCGATAGGTCTCGGCCTTGAGGGATTCACAGCTCCAACCGCGATAGCTGATCAACATCTGCCTGGCTTCACTCGTCTTGATCGTCATGCCATACTTCCTTGGCGTTTTGAGATGCTTCCCCCGTACTGGTTTGGACGCCTTCGGGGGATTTTTGTATCTGGTGCCCGGTTATCGACTCACCACCTTCAGCGGCTTGCGCATCGCCTGTAGCTGGCCCATCAGGGTGCTCATCTGCTGCTCAATGGCCTTGTGTTGCGCCTCAAGCTGCGCCGCCTCTTCCTCGTCTACCTCCCCATCTGCAATCGCTGCCTGAATCAGCGCTGCCATCGCGCCCTGCCCCTGCTGGGCATCCAGCACTGACGCGAACACGTCACCACGGCTCACCTCGCCCTTCTCGCAGCGCGGCACCGCCACCATGCCCAGGTGATCAAGGAACGGGGCGATCAGGCGCAGCTGGTGCTCGCGGTCCACGTTCCAGAAGATCCCCACCACGTCGATCAGTCGCATCGGCATGGGGTCTTCCTCGGCCACCCGGCGGTAAAGCGACTTCACCGACATGCCGATATCGCTTGCCAGCACCTTGGGGCAGCACTCGAAAACCACGCCATGCACCGCATCCAGATAGGTATCCATGTCACGTTCGGGGGCTGTATGGCTGTCCATGGTGAATCTCTCCGTGTTCGTTCCGTTTAAGCCGATATGGGCGGCTGGCTATGCTGTGGGTGTCAGGCGGTGTTCTTGCTAGGCATGAAGTGATCCCGGATTTCCGAAGCCTCAAACACAGCAGGTGAAAGTCCCGCGATGGCCTCTGCGTGACTGGTTTCGCCGGTGTATTCAGTTCTTGGAAGGCATCCCCTCTCGATCCACTTGTAGACGGCACGGATTGAAACGCCGCAAGCCTTGGAAACCGCCCCCACACCTCCTGCCTGCTCGACCAGTTCGCGCAAGGAGTTCATTTGTTTGCCTTTAGAAATGTACCAGAAGTACATAATAGACATGTACTGAAAGTCAAAGCAAGTCCTATCATCATTGGACCCATGGTTCATACACTGTCTGAACGGGATGAGTTCGCCTCCCGCCTAAAGAAAGCACTTGCCGAGCAGGGCATTCCTGATCGCGGTCAAGGCGTGCGTCTAAAAAATCTCACAGGCGTCACCCCTAAGGCCGCCAGCAAATGGCTCAATGCTGAGTCAATGCCGGGGCAGTCCAAGCTAGTGCTGATCGCCAAGGGGCTAAACGTGCGTGCGGAATGGCTGAGGTTCGGAACCGGGCCAATGAGAGAGAACAGCAAGAATGAGCTGGTTTTCCATGAAGCCGAGTTTGTGGATGGAGACGCTCCACTCCGAGAGGATGAAGTTGAAATTCCCTACTTCCGGGAAGTTGAGATGGCCGCGGGAGATGGCCGTACACAGGTGATCGAAAATCACGGAGCGTATATGCGCTTCAGCCTGCCACGCCTGGCCCGTGCAGGTGTAGATCCCAAGCAGGCCGCCTGCGCCACTGTCACGGGCGATTCAATGGAGCCAGCCATTTTCGACGGCTCCCCCATCGGTATCGACAAGAGTTGCCGTCACATCATCGACGGCAAGATCTACGCACTGGATCACGGGGGGATGCTGCGCGTGAAGCGACTCTATCGCCTGCCCTTGAACCGTATGCGCGTGGTCAGCGATAACCACATCGAGTATCCGGAAGAGGTCTACACCCTAGGGGACCCCGACGCCCCGAAAATCATCGGCCGTGTCTTCTGGTGGGAAGTGTTTGCCTAACGAATTCCTCTCGCGCACGCGTAACCAGAGAGAGGTTCAAGTGGTAGATTCATGGTGCGTCATTGGTGTCAGGGTCCCCCTGACATTTTGACATGGGGCCACACTGAACAAAACTTGAAAGCTGCTATATAGTATTGATACATAATAAAACTCCAACCCAATTTGCACACACACTGTAAACGTAAATTATTCACACTCAGGGACGACTATGATTAGCAAGGACAGAGCCGCATCTTTCTACAGCATGAAATTTAAGGCAGCAGTCACATCTCATCCAAAAAAAGGGGAAAATCACCCTAAAATCCCTGCTCCCTTTATTCAGAATGCAATAACCATAATAGAAAAAGCAGCCCATAAAGACTACAAACTAACAAAAAACTCCGAAGTATTTGTAATAAAAGATGTGTGCATAAAACCAAAATACATTTTAATGCTAGTCAGCTTCACTAGCGATAGCTACTCTGACCCTGCCTATCTGGACACTAGCAACAACAATAGAAATGAGGTAACGAAAAAGGAAAGCGAGAGAATGGAATTCTCTTGCCACATTATGATCGCCAAGAAAATGGATAACGACAGCTGCAACATGCTTGTTGAGAAAGTTCCAGGGTTCACTAAAGCTAAAATAAAGCTCTTTATCAACAGCATACTTAGGAAGTACAAGCAGAATAATGCCAATAGCAATGAATTTGAATTCAACCATCCAGATGGATCCTTAACAAAAAGCAACAAGCCGAGAAAATGTAGAATATCTTTAAGTGTAGATATTAATGGCTGCCCATCTGACCGGTTAATCAACGATTTAGAAAATGGTACTATTAAGGGATTAAAGCTGACCCATAGCACCAAGAAAACCCCTTGGGATAGCGCTGGGTACTTCGAGGAAAAAAACTCTTCTGTAGGTTTCAAAGTGAGCGCCCCTTCAGGTAGTCGTGTTCAAGCTATTAGAAATTTTGTGACACAGATTCTGCCCAAGCGTGGCGACTTCAGCTCTGCTAGGATACAATTCACTCCGCCAGGTCAAACCACAGGCACTGAAAGTGCGTCACTAGACATCGATGCAAAAGACCCTTTCAGTTGTGAATACTTCAACAAAACGATTAGTCTAAATTATTCTGCTCAACATACCTCCTATAGTGGCTTCATCAGTGAAATTATTAAAAGCATGGAAAAACACTTGAGGGTTGCATGATGATACTAAAAGTACTCACAAGACCTTTAGCTTACTTAACAATATCATATCCAAGAAAATGGATTGTTGATTGGCTAATTCCTATTCTTATAGCGATACCAATTACCGCCATAGTCATCATGGGGGATCAAAATTCAAAAGAGACGCTATTAATATCATTCTTAGAAAATTCACTGGCTCCAGTAGTAAGCATCCTACCAGGGTTCTATATTGCAGCACTTTCTGCCATTGTAGTTTTCAATAGAAATGATATTGACATGCATATGCCAGAACCTACTCCAAGAATCAAAACATCAGCAGGGTCTTTACTACTTTTGACCAGAAGGAGGTTTTTAGCTTTAACATTCTCCTTTCTTACGGCCCAATCTTTAATCACGCTAGTAGCTATAAGTCTATATCCATCGGCAATATCGATTATCGAGATGCTGCAACCCCCCAACTTAATAAAATCACTCTCTCATTTTTACTTCTTACTAATTGTATATATGTTTTCTCAAATTATAGTCGTAACTTTTTTGTGTCTGTATTATCTAGGCGAAAGGTTATTGCAGCCAGATCCCTAGCTAGCCTTTGAATCGTTCGGCTTCGATCACACCGAACGAAGCAATACAAATACGCAGACCACCGGAACTTAAAGGCTCTGCGATGAGAATGCCAGCGGCTAACCCTTTCACCCTCAGCCAGACCAACCCGCCACGATGGCGGGTTTTTTTTGGCTAGACACAAAAGTGTACCATAAGTACTTGACCAAACTTGAACCGATAGTTCATATTTGATCCATCGACGCGGCACATCGCCATCGTCACTGAGTGGATTGGAGCAGCCCATGACCGACACAGCCCGCAAGCATCGTTCAACCATCACCCTCGCCGTCATCGTCGGCGGCCTGGTCACGCTCGCCAGCCTCACCCAGCAGACCGATGGCCCGCGCCAGCTGACCGCCAGCGAAGCCGAATACTGCGAGATGACCGCCATGTGGCAGGAAGACGCCAAGGCCGGTTTCGTCGAATCACAGCGCCGCGGCTGGCCGGACTTCCATCGCAATGCCGCCAGCCTCTGCACCCCTCAGATTACGCATGGTCAGCAGCTTGCCAGTCGCTGATCGGACCTCGCCCCACGGCCAGCAGGTGGTGCCAGTGGGATTACGAGCATAACCACCCGCAGGTAAGGCGCCGGTTCCTCCCTTGCGCTAGCGGCCTTACCCCCGACACCTGGGCAAGTGGTGTGACAGCTGGAGAGACAGCGCTTATCAGAGGGCATCGGCACTGCCGGTATCGCCTGATGAGCCCCGAACCGCCGGGCAATGCGGCTGCTCTTTAACAATCAGGCATGCCCAGCCCGCCCGTAGCGCTAGACACGCGAGAGGCCGCTGGGAGTACGCTCTCGCCCAGGGCTGTCGAAATACTGGGCATACGACCTCGCCGGCCGTGCCTCCATCACTTGTGCACCGGGCTGCATCACCGGCGTTGTAATGGCCCTTAGAATCTCGACGATGCGATTGAGCCGAGAGGAGGGAAGCCCACGCCAAACCACAACGGAACCGGATCATCTGGTATCGCAGCTGGATGAAATGGCGCTGCCCTGGGCGAGATCAGGGCATCCAAGAAAGGCCATCAGCAAGCCGTCACTCTATGTGTCGACTTACCCATGCCCTTTCCCTGCAGTGCCTGTGCTTCCCGTCACGTCCCTGACGGGGTCTTTTGGCACCACCCTTTTCATCGTGTCTCTCGGCGCACCTTGCCCGCCCCAACCGGCGGGCCTTTTTGTGCTCACATGCCAGTCTCTTCTGGGGGCTGACCTGTGCGTTCAACCACTCAAGGAGGACAGCATGACGCTCTTTCTTCGATCTCGGGTCACCGTCGATGGCATCACCGCGACAATGGCGGAACACGCCGAGCGGCTCGGTATCGGGGAAGGGACACTCATGTCCCGCATGACGCGCTTGGGTCGTCATGACCCGATACTACTGCTTGAGCCAGCCACCAGGTCTCGCAAGCCAGTGCCATCACCCAGTCAAGAAGAGATCATCAGCACCTTGAGGCGCACGCCCGCCGGCCTGTTGGCAACTGCCAAACGACTGG
>NZ_JADPPY010000005.1:0-182039 GCF_018340035.1 Cobetia sp. MC34 | reverse complement strand
GCTGGGCCGCTTCCAAGCGAAATTCCGGGCTAAACGTTCTCTTCTTCGTCATCATCTGCACCTGATTGTCTCTGTGAGCCATCATACACTCAAAGTCAGGTGGCCAGATTCACTGTGCCACTACATTGACTGCCGGCTCACTCGAAGTAGCCACGCACCTTGTCCATGTCATCGGTCTCCGTCAGCGCCAGCGAGAGTAGAATGCGCGCCTTCTGAGGATTGAGGGCGCCACTGCCGATGCCTTCTTCCTTGGCACTGACGATACCATTGCCGGTACGGGTGCTGCGCACGACCGGGATGCCATCCGCCATGGCCTGCTTGACCAGCGGCTTGACGGTCTCTGGAATCGAGCCATTGCCGCTGCCGGCGATCACGATGCCTTTGGCACCGTTGTCGAGGGCGGCGGTGAACAGCGCCGGGTCCATATCCTGGTGGGCGTAGATGATATCAACCTTCGGCAGGCCATCGAGGGATGTCACGTCAAAGCGAGGCTTGTCGGTCGGTGTCGCCGGTGTGTAATAGAAGTGCGGCTTGCCGCTGATGAAGGCACCGAGGTAACCCTGCTCGGTCGCCTTGAAGGTGTCCATCATGACGGCATTGGTCTTGGTGGTGTAATACGCCGAGCCGATGCGGTCGTTGAGCACGATCATCGCCCCACGTCCCTCCGCGCCTTCATCGGCTGCCAGGGTGACCGCCTCCAGCAGGTTGAAGGGGCCATCGGCACTGATGGCAGTCGCCGGACGCATGGCGCCGACCATTACCACCGGCTTGTCACTGTCGACGGTGAGATCCAGGAAGAAGCCGGTCTCCTCCAGCGTGTCGGTACCGTGGGTGATGACCACGCCGTGGGTGGCGTCCGTCGCGAGCTCTTCATTGATCGCCTTCGACAGCTTGAGCAGGATTTCCTGATCGATATTGCTGCTGCCGGTGTTGGCGATCTGTTCACCGGTCACCTCGGCGACATCGGCCAGTTCTGGTACGGCGTCCAGCAGCGCTTGCACCCCCAGGCTGCCGGATTTGTAGTTGGTGGTGTCCGTGGAGGAGGCAGAGCTACCCGCAATCGTGCCGCCGGTGGCATAGATTTTCACCCCCGGGTGTTCCGCGGCGTTGGCCTGAATGCCATAGGCCAGGGAACAGGCGGCGATCGAGATGGCAGCTACAAGGCGGCGGGGAGTCATGAAGTCAGCTGTTGTCATTGTGGTGAGTCGCTCTGTCGTTGTTATGAGTGGAAATGAAGGTCGTTTCTCAATCTTTCATTATTCATGAATAATGAATATCTAAATTTAAGAGGTCAGTTCTCCTTGTCGTTTTGTGTGGCGATTGATGCTCAGCATGGGGTGGAGGCGGTAGTCAGACGAAAGGTTTCATCCCCCATCGAATCAAGCAAGAAGCCGGCCAGTTCGTGACATGACACTGGCCGGTTTGCATCACGTCAGTGCCGCGCCACCATCACTGCGCGGGTCGTGGGCCGCCTCGACCTGCCCATCCGGGTGGCACATCACGGCGCCGGCGTGCCCCAGCGTGTCGCTGAAGGCCTCATCGAGGAC
Source organism: Cobetia sp. MC34 (assembly GCF_018340035.1). NCBI lineage: Bacteria > Pseudomonadati > Pseudomonadota > Gammaproteobacteria > Oceanospirillales > Halomonadaceae > Cobetia > Cobetia sp. MC34. The sequence goes on along the minus strand of NZ_JADPPY010000005.1, from coordinate 180,492 downwards.
TTCCACTTCGTGGCCCATGGCCGCGAGTGTCTGAGCCATTTCGCCCGCGAGGCGCGATTCGAGCTTGAGGCTGGTGCTGACATCGCCCCAGGTGCGACCGAGCAGCCAGCGCGGCGCGCTGAGCGCGGCCTGCAATGACATGCCGTGGCGGGCGATGCGCGTGAAGACAGCCGCCTGAGTCTGCGGCTGACCTTCACCGCCCATGGTGCCGAAGGCCATCACACGGCCATCATCGAAGCAGGCCAGTGATGGATTGAGGGTATGGAAGGGCTTGCGGCCCGGCGCCAGGCTGCGCAGTCTGTCCGGCGCCAGATCGAACGCCAGCCCACGGTTCTGCCACATCACGCCGCTGCTGGGCAGTACCATGCCACTGCCGAACTCCCAATAAACGCTCTGGATGAAGCTGACGGTGGTGCCGTCACTGTCCGTCGCGCCCATCCAGATGGTGTCGCCCTCCGCGGGCTCATGTGGCCAGCCCAGCGCGGACTGCATGTCGATCATCTCGGCCTGGCGGGCGAGGGCCTCCGGGGAGAGCTGTGCCTGTTGCGTGGCGATGCTGCCTTCGAGGCTGTCCTCGAGCGCCCCCTCGATGCATTCCGGCGAGGTAATCAGGCTGTCGCGTACCAGGAAGGCGCGCTTGGTGGCTTCGATCAGCGCATGCAGGTGACGTGGCGTGTTGCCGTCCGCCTCGCTGATGCCATGCGTCGCGCTCAATGCATCGTAGAGCCCCAGAATCATCAGCGTCGCGAGGCCCTGGGTCGGGGCGGGCAGGTTGTATACCTCACTGTCACGCAGGCGGACCTTGAGCGGCGTGACGCGCTGGGCGCGATAGCCGTTGAGGTCTGCCAGGCGCAGCGGGCTACCGGCGGCTTCCAGCTCCTGTGCCATGCGCGTGGCAAGCTCGCCACGATAGAAGTCATCGAGTCCGACATCTGCCAGACGCGAGAGCGTTGCGGCCAGCGCCGGCTGACGCAGTCGCGCGCCTTCTTCCAGCGCGATCGGCTCACCTGACTCACTCTGACCCAGATAGCGCTCAGCGAAGCCGGGCTGCTGCGAGAGCACGGCCAGGTGTTTTTCGCTGAGTGCCTTCTGGCTGGCGCTGACAGCCACGCCATCATTGGCATGCCGGATGGCATGGCTCAACAATGTTGAGAGCGGCAGGGGCGAGCGCTCATCCGCCGAGGTCTCGGCAGAGAAGGCCAGCGCCTCCTGCCAGCCGCCGATGGTGCCGGCCACCGTCAAGGCCGACAGCGGTCCGCGGGTCGGGATGCTGCTGCCGTTGGCGAGGGGAGCAGCCCCCTCACTGTCAGCCGCATAGCCATGGCCGTGTTCGGCATAGAATTCGCGGCTGGCAAGCCCTGCCGCCGGGCCACAGGCATCGATCGACAGCGGCGCCAGCCCCGGGCGCTTGATCAGCCAGAAGCCGTCACCGCCGATGCCGTTCATGTGGGGGTAGACCACCGCGATGGTCGCGGCCATCGCGACCATCGCCTCGATGGCGTTGCCACCATCGCGCAGGATATCGCGGCCCGCTTGCGCCGCCAGATGATGGGGCGCGGCGCAGGCGCCGCCAAAACCACGTCGGGTATGAATCATGGCGTCTTGCTCCTGAGGATTCCGTTGTTGTTATTGAGCATCCAGTGCGTCTCAGCTACCGGTGAACAGGTCGTAGAACATGCGCAGAGCCGTGAACATCAGGAAGATGGCGAAGACCTTCTTGAGCTTGGCGGCATCCATCGCGTGGGCCAGCTTCGCGCCGACCGGGGCGCACAGCATGGTCGCCGGCACGATGGCGGCGAAGCCGAGCAGATTGACGTAGCCGATGGAGCCCGGCAGCAGGTTCGGTTCGCCGATGCCATTGAGCAGGAAGCTGGCGGTGCCCGGCAGGCTGATGACCAGACCCAGCGCCGCGCCCGTGCCGACGGCCAGGTGCATCGGGGTGCCCAGGGTACTCAGGGTCGGCACGCTCAGGGTGCCGCCGCCGATGCCCATCAGCGTCGAGACGCCACCGATGAAGGTACCCAGTGCGCCGCTGCCCAGCGGGCCCGGCAGGCCAGTGCCTAGCACGGTGGACTGACGGCGGAACATGTTGAGCGCGACCAGGAAGGCCACGGTGGCAAACAGCCCCATCAGTACCGCACCGCTGAACAGGTTGGAGAGCAGGCCGCCGATGATGACGCCGATGATCACGCCCGGCAGCAGGCGCTTGAGAATCGCCGGGTCCAGATTGCCCTTGGCGTAATGCGCCCTGGCCGACATGATCGAGGTGGGAATGATGGTAGCCAGTGAAGTGCCGACGGCCTGGTGCATGCGCACCGCTTCATCGACGCCCAGCAGGCTGAAGAGGTGAAAGAGCACGGGCACGATGACGATGCCGCCGCCGACCCCCAGCAGGCCGGCCATCACGCCGGCAATCATGCCGGTGACGATCAGTGCGGCGATCAGGCCGAGAATCCAGTGCAGTGGATAGGCTGAGAACAGTTCCATGGTGTTTCCTTGTCGTCCCCGTATGGCGCGGGGTGGTTCATTGCTGATGAAGGTTGCCGATGAACGCCATCGGCAGTCGATGCATGTCCCTGGAGCGCTGGCGGGTGTGCTGTCTCCAGGGGAGGCGAGCCGGTGGGCAGGCCACAAGACATTACGCGTTGCTGAATTACCTTTCCAATGGCCTTTGCGCTGAATCACCACTCAAGTGTCTCGAGTCGCGCCGGTAGATGGCTGGCCGGCTTACCAACCGATCGCCTCCGGCAGCCAGGTAGCGAGCCCCGGGAAGCAGAACAGCAGCACGACTGCCGCAGCCTGCAGGCCCACGAAGGGCAGCACACCGAGATACAGATGGCGGGTGGTGACTTCAGGGGGAGCGACGCCCTTGAGGAAGAACAACGCCCAGCCAAAGGGCGGCGTCAGGAAGGACATCTGCAGATTCATCGCCACCAGCACGCCCAGCCACACCATGTCGGTGCCATAGCCGATGAAGACCGGCAGGAACATCGGCAGCGCGATATAGCTGATCTCGATCCACTCGAGGAAAAAGCCGAGCACGAACAGTATCACCATCAGAAAGATCAGCGCACCCAGCTCGCCACCCGGCAGCAGGTTGAACAGATCATGCACCATGTTCTCGCCGCCAAGGCCGCGGAAGGCCAGCGAGAAGGGCTGCGCGCACAGCAGGATGAAATAGACCATGGCGGTGATGGTCAGGGTCGAGTGCAGACAGGCCTTGAGCATGGTGAAGTTGAGACGCCGGGCCAGCAGCGCGATCAGCATGCTGCCCAAGGCCCCCATCGAGGCCGCTTCGGTGGGAGCGGCCACGCCACCCAGAATCGAGCCGAGCACCGCGAACACCAGCATCAGCGGCGGAATCACGCTACGCGCCAGATCACGCAGCAATTCCTTCATGCCACCGGCAGCGGCGCGCTCCTCTTCCGGGATGGCCGGGACGAGGTCCGGCTTCCACCAGCCCAGCACCAGTAGATAGACGATATAGATGACGGCGATGGCCAGCCCCGGTACGAAGGCGGCGGCAAACAGGGTGCCGACGGATTCGCCGAGAATTTCCGAGAGCAGAATCAGCACCAGGCTCGGCGGAATGATCTGCCCCAGGGTGCCGGAGGCGCAGATGGTGGCCGAGGCCACGCCCGGGTGATAGCCGCGACGTAACAGGGTCGGCAGCGTCAGCATGCCGACGGTGACCACCGTCGCGCCGACGATGCCGGTAGAGGCCCCCATCAACACGCCGACCAGGATGATCGCGATTCCCATGCCCCCATTCACGCCGCCCATGGCGCGCCCGATGGTCTCGAGCATATCCTCGGCGACCCGCGATTTCTCTAGCATGACCCCCATGAAGACGAACAAGGGGATTGCCAGCAGGGTGTAGTTGGTGACCACGCCATACAGACGGGCCGGCATCAGACTGAACAGCAGCGGGCCAAAGCCCGCCAGCCCCGCCACGAAACCGGCCACGGCCAGGGAAATCGCGACCGGAATGCCGATCAGCATCAGGACCAGAAAACCGCCGATCATGGCCAGCGCGATCCACTCGTTCGGGCTCATGGCGTCACCTCGTGTTCCAGGTCACCGTCGACGGGCTTGCCCGACAGCACCAGCAGCGCGCGCAGGCAATCTGCCACGCCTTGCAGCGCAAGCGCGGCGAACCCGAGGGGAATGAAGGCCTTGAGCAGATAGCGATAGGGCAGGCCGCCGGGGTCGGGCGAGCCTTCCATCAGCTGCCAGGACTGCTCGGTATAGCTCAGGCCCAGCCAGGCGATGGCGGCACCGATGGCGATGGTCATCAGCGCACCGATCAGGTCCACCAGCGCGCGGCCCTTGAGAGAGAAACGGTCGTAGAAGACATCGACGCGAACGTCGGCGCGATGCTTGAGGGCGTAGGAGATGCCCAGCAGCGCGATGGGAGAAATCAGGTGCCACTCGAATTCCTGGAGTGGCACGGGGCTGATGCTGAAGAAGTAACGCAGCAGCACGTTACTGGCGACCAGCAACACGAGCGCCAACAGCGAGTAACGGGCGATGACGCCCAGTCGCTCGATGATGCCCTCGAGAAAATGGATGACGTACAGCATGGCATGGCCTCATGAACGCCACGACGGGACAGGTCGTGGCGTTGGACAGGGAAGCAGGAAGACGGAAAAGGCCTTTGCGCTCTGGGCTTGTACCTTGAGTTCGCCCCCGCAGCGCAGCGAAGGGCGAGTTCATAGGGCGACGGGGCTGAGCTCGAGACGCGTGTCGACAGGTGCGAGCCGCGATACCCGAGACAACAGGCGTCAGAGCGCCAGGAAGGTCTTCTCGGTGACCTCCTTCAGGCGCGCTACCACCGCGTCCGGCAGCGGCTGGGCGGTGACGCCTTCGTTGTCGACCAGATCATTGAGCGCCTCGGCATTCACCGATTCGCACCAGGCCTGGCTCTCGACGTTGCACGCCTGGGCGGCGGCCTTGACGATGGCCTGCAGGTCTTCGGGCAGGCCCTCCCAGGCTGCCTTGTTGATCATCAGCTCGGTGACGTTGGTCGGCTCGTGCCAGCCGGTGGTGTAGTAATACTTGGCGGCCTTCTGCAGCCCCAGGCGGCGATCCTGATAGGGGCCGACGAACTCGGCGGCGTCGATGACGCCACGTTCCAGCGCCGGGAAGATCTCTCCGCCGGGCAAAAGACGCACGGCCACGCCCAGTTCGGCGTAGACCTTGCCGGCCAGTCCGGGGATGCGCATCTTCAGACCCTTCAAGTCCTCGACCGTATTGATCGGCTTGCGGAACCAGCCGGTCATCTGCACGCCGGTATTGCCCATCGGGAAGGCGATCAGCCCCTTGGGGGCGTAGAGCTCATGCCACAGTTCCAGGCCGCCACCGTGGTACAGCCAGGCGTTCATGCCCTGGGTATTCATGCCGAAGGGCACGGTAGTGAAGTACTGGGCGGCGGGAATCTTGCCGGCCCAGAAGTAGGCATTGCCGGCGTTCATCTCCACCACGCCACTGGCGACGGCATTGAAGCCCTCCAGGGCCGGAATCAGCTCACCGGCCGCGAAGTGCTGGATCTTCATGCGCCCACCCGACATGGCCTCTACCTTGCGGCAGAAGTCGGTCGGACTGCCCGGACCCTCGACATAGAAGGGCGAGCCCGGACCATAGGCATTGGTCATCTTCCATTGATAGGTCTTGTTGGATTCCGCGCGCACGATGGCGGGCGCACCCATCACGAGTCCAGCGGTTGAGGTTGCCAGTGCGGCACCCAGGAATTTGCGACGATCGAATGTCATGGGAGGATCTCCTGCGGACGGATGACCAGTAATGCCCTTGCGACAGGCTGCTTTGAATGCTCTGTGTGAAGAGTCTTCTGTCTCAAGGGGTGCCTGTACGGCATGCCGACATCGAGGCCGGCGATCTTGTTGTGTAGGTGTTCTGCATGTTCTTGAGTAGCGTTGCCTGTCATTTGTCAGCCAGGAGGCTGCCATTTGTCGGTGGGCTACGTGGATGACATTGCAAGGCATGTGCCATTTTGCGCGCAGGGAGGTTTATTCTTTATTTTCAATCGATTGCATGTGGATTCTGGGCGTTGTGTTCCGCTGATGGAGCGTGAATGCGCCCCTGGCGTTGCCCAAGTGAGGCCGTGGCAGCGCTGATTGGCAGAGTTCAGGGACTGACAAATGTCAGGAGATGACGCCTGTCGCGGCATTTGTTCACCGATATCGACGGGGAGGGTGACATCTGGCTCACGAATGTGGGGTGGGGATGATCAATTGTCATGCTCGCGACCTGATGGTGCGTGCGATCGATCATGGTGCACCTGGGCAGAGGCGCTCAGAGCCGGTCAATCAGAGCCGGTTCGACCACCTCTAGTCTTCAAGCGAGGTGACACAGACGACAGTCTGGCGGGTCGGTGGCATCATGCGGCTTTGTCCTGATGGAGCGTTAGATGTCACCTCATGAGCCTGAAGAGCCTACCGCCCGCTCGGAGTCTTCGCCTGCCGCCTCATCCACCTCCGTGGCGAAGACTGCCGGGCCGCGCCTGCCCGCCACGCCCGGGATGCCGGAAGGGGCACAGGTGCCGCGCATCCTGCTGGTCGCCATCCTGGTGGTGATGGCGGTGCTTGCCTGGTGGGAAATGCCGCAGCAGTGGGCGCTGGATTTCCTCGACGCCACTCTGGGTCAGGCGTTCAGTGCCTTCGCCATCGCCAAGGGCCTGAACGCGACCATCTCGGTGTTGCAGTCCTCGACCATCGACCTGCAGGTGTTTCAGGTCTCGCCCGGAGAAGCGCTGGACCCCGCCAATGACATGATCGAGCGCTTCTCGTGGGTGATGTTCGCGGCGACCGGCTCGCTGGCGCTGCAGAAGCTGCTGCTGGGCATTTCCGGCTCGCTGATCATCAAGGCCTTCGCCAGTGGTGCCTGCCTGCTGGCAGCGCTGGGGCTACTCACGGGCAGTCGCCAATCGATCGCGCATTCCCGCCAGCGCTGGTGGCAGGTGGCTATCCTGCGCGTGGCCCTGTGGGGCATCGCACTGCGCTTCGCGGTGCTGAGTGTCGCGCTGGCCAGCGGCGCCGCGGGTCAGGCCTTTCTCGATGACAGTCGCGATACCCAGATGGCGCAGCTGAGCGTGACGCAGCAGCAGCTGGCGGAAGTCGCCGACAAGCAGGTAGGTGGCGCGCACGAGGAGCGCAGCTGGTGGCAGCAGTTCAAGGGCAGCATGGAAGGTTGGGTCGGTGGGCCGATCACCAGTGTCACCCAGGGTTTTGATGCGATGGCCGACAAGGTGATCGACCTCACCATGCTGTTCATCACCCAGACGGTGCTGTTCCCGCTGGGCTTTCTGTGGGTCGTGCTACGGCTACTGCGCGGGCTGGCAAGGTTGAAGTGACGCTTGCAGTGATATGTGAGGTGACGAGTGAAATGACGGCTCCGGCGCCGTCCGGGGCTGCGGCATCAGAGACAGAGGCAGTGACAGAGACAGAGACGTCATAGCCGCGCGCCGCCACGCCGGTGCTTCACGCGCGTCATCAGCGACTTGCAGTCGACGGAGAGAATCTCGTCGCGATTGAAGATATGCGCGCGCACGAAGGCATCGAAGGCCTCGTAGCTGTCGGTGAGGGTGTGGATGTGCAGGCTTTTCAGATCGCTCATGATATAGAGGCTGACCACCTCGACGCAGGCGGAAAGCTCCTCGGCGATGCGTTCGATGGCACTGGGGGCGACCGTCAGATCCACGAAGGTGGAGATGCCCTTGCCGAGCTTGTCGGGGTTGATGACGGCGGTGAACTGTTCGATCACGCCGCTCTCGACCAGCGCCTGGACGCGGCTGCGTGCATGGGCTCGCGAAATGCCGAGCTTGCGGGCGATATCGGCGTAGGACATGCGACCGTCCTTGATCAGCAGGTTGAGCAGCTCACTGTCGGTGCGGTTGAGGTTCATGGGCCAGGGTCTCGACGGTCTTTGTTGTAGTGGTGCGCATGCCTTATCAAACCTGTGCGATCCGCACTTGTATAGTCCGACTTCCACCTCTGGCGAGGATATTCCGGCTCTGGAAACCACAACGGGACGCCAAGGCGTCCCGTTGTTATGTGCATGTTTAGAGCAGAAGCCTCAAGCGTCACTGATAGACGATCTCGCCCTGGGGCGCGTATGCCGCGACGTCGATCGGGCTCTGCTCGGCAAGGTAGGCCTTGAGCACATCGGCATCGACGAAGCCGGTATCCAGGTAACCCGGCAGGTCAGTGACCTTCGGATAGCCATCCCCGCCGGCGGCATTGAAGCTCGGGACGGTGAAGCGATACTGCGCGTCCATGGCCAATGCCTGGCCCTGAATCATCACCTCGGAGACGCTGCCTTCCTCGCGATTGACGCGCAGGCTGACGCCGGCGAACTGGGCATAGGCGCCGGAGTCCACCGGTTGGGTGGCCACCGCCTCGAGATACTCGAGCACCTCGCTACCTGACATGGTCACGACCCCCACGGTGTTGCCGAAGGGCAGCACGGTCAGCACATCCTTGTAGGTGATCTCGCCCGCGGGCAGGGAGGCGCGCACGCCACCTGCGTTCATCACGCCGAAGTCGGCCTTGCCGGCCTGCATGGCGGCGGTGGCGATCAGACGTCCTAGGTTGGTCTGGGCAAAGCGCACCACATCGCGATCACCTTCCAGCTTGCCGTTGCTCTGTGCGACCGTGACGTTGAGCTGCGCCTGGCCCTTTTCCTGATAGGGGCGCAGGAATTCGCGCAGTTCGCTGTCCTCGGCAATTTCCTCCGCGACCAGCACCTTCCTGCGCTCGCCATTCTCCTCGACGGTCTTCTTGAGATTCACCGGAATCAGCTGATAGTTGACCATGGTCAGCTCGCCATTGCGGAACTCGTAATCGGCGCGTCCCACGTACTTGCCCCATTCATGCGCCTGCACGATGTAGGTGCCGTTCTGGCGGTCCGGCTGGCAATCATCGCCGGGCGCAAAGTCCGCCATCCGGTTGGCGCCCTCCATGCAGACCGGCTCCTGGGAGTGGCCTCCGACAATCATGTCCAGTTCGCCGTAGGGCAGATAGCGCGCCAGTGAGACATCGCCCGGCGCATTGATGCCATGCTCGGCATTCTGATAGTGGCCCATGTGGGTGACGGCGAAGATCAGGTCCGGCTGCTCATGCTCGTTGAGCTCCTCGATGGCCTTGCGCGCCTCTTCCTTGGGGTCACGGAAATCGAGATTGCTGAAGTATTCGGGATTGCCGATGCGCACGGTGTCTTCGGTGGTCAGGCCGATCACCGCGATCTGGATGCCATGCTCATCGAAGATCTTCCAGGGCTCGAACAGGCGCTCGCCGGTGGTCTTGTCATAGATGTTGGCGGCCAGCATCGGGAAGTCGGCCCAGTCGCGCTGCTTGAGCAGCACCTCCAGCGGGTTGTCGAATTCATGGTTGCCCACCGCCATGGCGTCGTAGCCGATGCGATTCATGCCCTTGAAGTCGGGTTCGGCCTGCTGGAGATCGGATTCCGGCACGCCGGTGTTGATGTCGCCACCCGACAGCAGCAGCACGCTGCCGCCTGCGGACTCCACCTCGGCGCGGATGCGGTCGACCAGCGTCTTGCGCGCCGACATGCCGTATTCGCCATCACTGCTCTGCCAGAAGCGACCGTGGTGGTCGTTGGTGTGCAGCACCGTCAGGTGGTAGGTGGTGTCGGCCTGCCATTCATGGCCCGCCTGGCTGGCACAGGCACTCAGGGTGCTGAGCAGTGCAGCCCCCAGCAGGGCCTTCAGCGCCATGCGCGAGCGAGGGGACGCGCACAAGCCCGGCGCATTTGATGAGGTGGGTCGAGTATTCAGCATGAGCGATACGTTCCTTGTGTCTGGCTCCGAGGCGCAATGGCGCGTTCCAACCTGTGAGTGCTGACTGTCAGGGTACTGATTGTAAGAGTACTGATTGTAAGGGTGTTGATGTGAAAGTGCTGATGTAAGGAAGACGGCAGGGTGACCGATGGCAAGGATCACCGCTGAGCGAGTCTGCCTTGCCATTGTGGAGATTGGATGACCGACACACGAAGTGAGAACTTTCTAGACCGACATGAAAAAACCGGCCAATGATGCGCCGGTTCTTTCATGTCTCATTGTTGTGCCTGTGGGTCAGGCGTGTTCCTGGTCCGCGTTGATGCTGTCGGTGGACTCACGCTCACTCGCTCTGGGATTGAACACCTCGGCGTCTTCCATCTTCGGCAGCAGCAGCTCGGCGATGATGGCGGTCAGGCCGCCCATGGTGATCGGCGAGCGCAGCGCATCGGCGAAGGCGCCCGGAATGGCGTTCAGCACATCCGGCACCATGCCGACGCCAAGCCCCAGCCCCAGGGCCAGCGCGATGATCATCATCTCGCGACGCCCGATGGGCTGCGCCATCAGGATGCGGATGCCGGACACCGCGATCAGCGCGAACATCAGCGTGGTGGTGGCACCGAGCACCGGGCGCGGCATCTGGGTCAGCAGGGTGGCGATGAAGGGCGACAGGCCCAGCAGCAGCAGGAAGCCGGCCACGTAGCGGCCCACATGGCGGCTGGCGATGCCGGTCAGCTGGATCACGCCGGTGTTCTGGCTGAAGGTGGTGTTGGGGAAGGTGCCGGCCAGCGCGCCGAGTGCGGAATTCAGGCCATCGCCCAGCACGCCGCCGCGCAGACGCTTCTGGTGCAGCTCATCATCCACGGCGAGACCCGAGGCGCGTGCGCTGCCGGTGAGGTCACCGACGGTCTCGATGGCGGTGATCATGAAGATGAAGGCCACCGGCAGGAAGGCGGCCAGCGAGAAATCGAAGCCGGTATTCAGGGTCGCCGGATGTGGCAGGGCCAGCAGGGCGGCATCGGCCAGCTGCGGCGAATCATAGAGGCCACCGATGGCGGCGATGATGCAGCCGACGGCCATGCCGATGAAGATGGAGGCGATTCTCAGCCACGGATGACGCGAGACCTGGCAGGCCAACACCGTGATCAGCACACAACCGGCCAGTGCCAGATTGGCAGGTGCACCGAAGTCCTCGGCGCCGAAGCCGCCGCCGATGTCCGTCATGCCGACCTGGATCAGGCTCAGGCCGATCAGCATCACCACCACGCCGGTGACTACGGGCGTGATGACCCGCTTGAGCCACGGCAGCACCGTACCCAGCGCCATCTCGATCAGGCTGCCCGCCAGGCAGGTGCCGAACAGCACCGCCAGTACCTGTTCGTCACTGGCATTCTGTGATCGAGCGATCAATCCGGCGGTGATCAGCGCGGACACGAAGCTGAAGCTGGTGCCCTGTATGCTCAACAGCCCTGAGCCGAACGGGCCGATGCGCTGGGACTGGATCCAGGTGGCGACACCGGAGACCACCAGTGCCATCGACAGCAGGCTGGCGGTGTAGGCATCGAGGCCCAGCGCGCTGGTGATGATCAATGTCGGTGCAATGATACCGGCCAGACTGGCCAATAGATGCTGGGCGCCGGCGAGTGCCGAGATGGGGACCGACGGGCAGCTTTCGAGGCCGAGCAGTGGTTCGTCGATCCCCTTGGAATCGGAAGAGGATTGGCTCATGTGACGCTCCTTGTTCTGCTCGCGGTGCAATGGCGGAAATGGTGTCGGGCACTGGAGTGTTCAGCGCGGGCAGTCAATTATAAGCAAGATGTGAACCAAGTTCAGTGCACGTATCGATTTTTCCATCACTTGTTGCGTGCCGCGCGGCCAGCCAGCGGATGAGCAAGCCCGTGTGCCACAAATGCAAGATCCCCGCCGGGCGTGAAGCCCGGCGGGGATCTATCTGCGCTCTCGCGGCGCCTTGTCTGAGCGAAAGTAAGCTCAGCGGCTCAGGGCGTCAGCAGGCGCTGGATCTTGAGGCCGATCTCGCCTTCCGAAAAGGCCCCCAGGAAGCCTTGGAAGTGCTCGGATGCCACGTGGGCTTCCAGCGCTTCTTCATCCCACCATTCCTCCAGTACCACGAAGTCGCCTTCCGGTACCGGCTCGCCTTCCTCGACCTGCTTGTCTACCGCGAAGAGTTCATATTGCAGACACCCCTTGTCGGACTGACTCTTTTCGACCAGGTCGGCGAGAATGTCACGGGCCTTTTCCTGCTGGTCGGCGGGGAAAGTCAGAGTCGCGATAAGCTTGAGAGACATGGCATGAATCCTTTAGTGAGCGAAAATGATGACGAGTGAAGCCGATGCCCCACGTGACCGGCAGACGATGGGACATGAGCAGAAACGGTGTCATGTCCGATGTGCGGTTGCAATGCGGCCGGCACGGGTCCCCTCGGGTGAATGCGATGGCCGCCGCTCGATGACACCTGCGCTTACAGGCGAGTGAAGATCTCGTCTGCCGGCAGACGGGACTTGGGCAGCTCGGCATTGAAGTCGTCAGCGGCGCGGTAACCCAGGCTCACGGCGACCAGGGCATTGAAGCCTTTCTCGCGCAGGCCGAATTCCGCATCCAGCGCTACCGGGTCGATGCCTTCCAGCGGCACCGCATCGATGTTCAGGCTGGAGGCTGCATACAGCAGGCTGCCGTAGTTGAGGTAAACCTGCTTGTCCATCCAGTGCTGCAGGTCCTTGAGGTCATGACGGTGCAGGTCGGTGAACAGACGACGCACGCCGTCCATCTTCTTGAAGCGGCCATCAGACGCTTCGGTGTCCAGCAGGTGGTTCAGGTAGTCGTCGTCCATGGTGGAGCGAGTGCAGAACAGCACGACGTGAGACGCATTGGTGATCTTCGGCGAGTTGAAGGCGTACTTGTCATCGGTACCCGCACGAGCGAAGCGCTGCTTGGCATCGTCAGATTCCAGCACCAGGAAGTGCCACGGCTGGGAGTTGACGCTGGAGGCGCTCAGGCGCATCACGTTTTCCAGTTCCTGCCAGTCGGCGGCGCTGATCTTGCGTGCCGGATCGAAGGCCTTGGTGGAATAACGACGTTGCATGATGGCGGTGGGAGTCATGATGATGGTCCTCGTAGTGGCAGGCCAGTCGCTGAGCGTCCATGACCTTTTGGAAGAAGATGTCGCCATCATAGCGAGTGGATTCAGCGTTGAGTATCCGCGTTGCGCGCATCTTTAAGATGAAAAAATGGCACCAATCCAGAGGATTGGTGCCATATGTCAATTACTTGTCATCGCTGTGATGCTTTCATGGCATTAATGCTGCGACAGGCTCTCTGGGTGGCGTATCAGAAGAAGCACTCAGCATGAGGCCGTTCAGTTTGCAGCACTGGCCCGCCACATGGACTTCGCGTATCACGCGGTCGTCGCCCAGCATCATCAGCGCGAACAGCACCTCCTGCAGCGACACCTGGCTGGGCTGACCCCAGCGAGTGCGCCGTGCCAGCAAGGGCGTGGCGGCGGGGTCGAGCACGATGACATCGGCTTCCATGCCCGGACGCAGGTTGCCGACCTTGTCTTGCAAACGCATGGCGCGCGCATTGCCCAGCGTCAGTTGATAGAAGCCCTGCCAGGGTGTCAGCGGTTGATTGGCGCGTGACGCGAGCCCCGTTACATCATGGGCGACCGCGCCGTGAAGCTGACCGACCTGATAGGCGGCCTTGAGGCTCTCCAGCTGACACAGGCTGGAGCCACCGCCGACATCGGTGGCGATGCTGATGTTCATACCCAGGGCGCGGGCACTGGCGCGATCGAAGAGTCCGCTGCCGAGAAACAGGTTGGAGGTCGGGCAGAAGGCGATGCTGGCGCCCTGATCCGCGATGCGCTGTCGCATGCCATCGTCTAGGTGGATACCGTGGGCGAAGGTGGTGCGCTCATGGCTCAGCCCGACATCCTCATAGACCGCCAGATAATCCCAAGCGTCGGGGAACAGCTCGGCGACCCACTTCACCTCATCGAGATTCTCGGCCAGGTGGGTCTGCAGGTGCAGGTCCGGCTGGCTCTTGAGCAGTTGGCCGGCAGCCTCGAGTTGCTTGGGCGTGGAGGTCGGCGCGAAGCGCGGCGTCAGCACATAGCCGAGGCGGTCACGCCCGTGCCAATCGGCGATCAGGCGCTCATCGTCCTTGAGCGCGGCGACTCCGGAGTCCAGCAGCTCGGGCGGGGCGTTGCGGTCCATCATCACGCGCCCGGCGTGTACGCGCATGTCGCGCGCCCGGGCAGCCCGGAACAGGGCATCGGCACTGCTGGCATGTGAGGTGGCGAACACCTGGGCGCTGGTCGAACCATGACACAGCAGCGCATCGAGGAAGGCATCGGCGACCTCGGCGGCATGTGCGGGGTCGGCGAAGCGCTGCTCGGCAGGGAAGGTGTAGGTATTCAGCCAATCGATCAGGCAGTGGCCGTAGCTTGCGATGATATCCAGCTGCGGGAAGTGCACATGGGTATCGATGAAGCCCGGCATCATCAGACCTTCGACATTGCGCGGCGGAGACAGGCGCATCAACTCGCCCACGGCCTCATGCCGGGCAAGCGAGTGATGATCCCCCACGGCGACCACATGGCCTGCATGCATCACCAGCAGCGCATCGGCGTAGTGTTCGACGGCGCGTGCCAGGGTCGCCGCCATGTCAGAGGCTCGTGTGTCTCCCTTATCGTTGCCATCGCTCGAGGCCGCCTCACTCAGCATGGCGTCTTCAGGGTCGGCGACGAAATGCAGCAGTGCTCCGCGCAGCAGGCTGACGCAGGAAGCGTCCTTGGCGGCCGAGCGCAGGGCTGCCGTCAGGCGCTGCTCGTCCAGGTGGCAGGCCGCAGTCTGCGACGTGTCTTGGTCAGTCATCATTCGGCCTTCTGTGTCGTTTCTGTCTGGTGCATCGCGTCAGGAGCAAAACGGGCGCGCAGCTGGCGGGCACCCTGACGCGTCAGTCCATGGCTGTCCAGTGACGCGCCATGTCCGGTGGCCTTGTCGGACGAGTTCAAGGCCGCTTCGTCACTGCGCCGCGCCTCGATCTGCAGCAGTTCCGCGACAACGCCAATCGCGATCTCCTCAGGGCGTTTGCCGGGAATGCCGGGCACGCCGATCGGGCAGCGAACGCGGGCGATCTGATGCTCCGCGAGATCGCCGCGCAGGCGCTGGCGAAAGCGCGCCCACTTGCTGCTGGAACCGATCAGCCCCAACGACGCCAGGTCATCTCGTGGTGCGAGCGCGGCGACCAGCGCCTGGTCCTCGACATGGTCATGGGTCAATACCAGCACATGGCTTCCCGCCATCACGGGTAGTGATTCACTGGCGGGCGCGGCTTTCGCGGTCGGCGGCTCGGTCAGGATATTGAACGCCTGACGCGCTACACGCCCCTCACAACCCGCGGGGGTCGTAGCGGCCGCGAGCTGCTCGGGGCGTGAGTCCCGCCAGTCGATCTGCCAGCCCAGAGGTGCCAGCAGCGTGACGATCGCTTGTCCGACATGGCCGGCGCCGAACAGGGCCAGCCGTGGCGCAAGCGCCGGGTAAAGCTCGATCAGCACCTGCACATGGCCGCCGCAGCATTGCTGGGCATGCTGGCCGAGCGCGATTTCCTCGAGCAGGCAACCTGACTGTCCTCGGGCCAGCCTCTCGCGGGCGCGCTCCACTACCAGCTGCTCCAGCCGACCACCGCCGAGGCTGTCGTGCAGTGTATCGGGGGTGATAAGCATCTTGCTGCCGGCACCACGCGGGGCAGAGCCCGCCACCGTCACCACGGTGGCCAGTGCATGTGCCGTCAGCGCTGCCTGAGCCTCGGCGAGCGCCTGATACCAGCGGCCGGTCGCGCCACTCTTTGCATTCATGACGGCACTCTTGTCGGCACTCATGACGGCACCTGCGTTGGCTCTGCGCCAGCAGTGTCGTGCTGCTCCTGCCAGTCACGCTGTTCGCGCGCCGCCAGCATCACCCGCTCCGGCGTAGCCGGGGTATCCAGGCGCACCGCGCGGCGATAGTCGGTCAGCGAGGCCAGTGCATCGCGCAACGCCGCCCACACGCTGATGGCGAGCATGAAGGGCGGCTCGCCGACCGCCTTGGAGCGGTAGATGCTGGCGGCCGAGTTGGGGTGCCCCTCCAGCAGGCGTACCTTGAGCGCGCCGGCCGGCACGTCACTGATCGTCGGAATCTTGTAGGTCGCCGGGCCATCGGTGAGCAGCCGGCCATCCTCGTTCCACTTGAGCTCCTCCGTCGTCAGCCAGCCCATGCCCTGCACGAAGCCGCCCTCGATCTGGCCGATGTCGATGGCCGGATTGAGCGAATCACCGACATCATGCAGGATCTCGGCGCTTTCCAGACGGTATTCACCACTCAGCGTATCGACGACCACTTCGCACAGCGCCGCGCCGAAGGCGTAGTAATAGAAGGGGTGACCGGTGCCGCTGGCGCGATCGTAATGGATATCCGGGGTGGCATAGAAGCCTTTCTCGGACAGTGAGATGCGTTCCAGATACGCCGCCTGGATCAGTTCTCCCCAGGTCATCAGCACACCACTCGGTCCATGCAGCTCGCCATCCGTGAGACTCAGGCTGACGCGTGGCTGGGCGAGATGCTCGGCGGCGAAGTCGAGCAGGCGCATCTTGAGGCGCAGGCAGGCATCACGCGTCGCCATGCCGTTGAGGTCCGCGCCGGAGCTTGCCGCCGTTGGTGAGGTGTTGGGCACCTTGTCGGTGCGGGTGGCGGTGATGCGCACCTTGTCCACGCTCAGCCCCAGTTCACGCGCCGCGACCTGGGTGATCTTGGTGTGCAGGCCCTGGCCCATCTCGGTGCCGCCGTGATTCACCTGCACGCTGCCATCGGTGTAGACATGCACCAGGGCGCCTGCCTGATTGAGGTGCTTGGCGGTGAAGGAGATGCCGAACTTGACCGGTGTCAGCGCCAGCCCCTTCCTGACCACCGGATTGGCGGCATTGAAGGCACGTATCTCGGCGCGGCGCGTCCAGTAGCGGCCACTGTCCTCGAGCTGATCGATCAGGGTCGCCAGCAGCGGGTGCTGATTGACGTGTTGGCCATAGTGCGTGGTCTCACGGCCTTCGCAGTAGAGATTGCGCTTGCGGATCTCCAGCGGGTCACGCCCCAGACGCCGGGCGATATCCTCCATCGCGGATTCGACCGCCAACATGCCCTGAGGGCCGCCAAAACCGCGGAAGGCGGTATTGGACGCCACATTGGTGCGTGCGCGAATGCCGCGCACGTGGGCATTGCCCAGGTAGTAGGCGTTGTCGGCATGGAACATGGCGCGATCGACGATGGCATCCGACAGGTCCGGCGAGTGGCCACAGTCGCCGGTCAGCTCGATGATGGCGGACTCGATGCGCCCGCTGTCATCGACTCCGAATTCATAGCGATGGTGGAAAGGGTGGCGCTTGCCGGTCAGGCGCATGTCATCTGCGCGTGCCAGTCGCAGGCGTGCCGCGCGGCCGGTGCGCCGGGCGATCATCGCGGCCAGACAGGCCACCGGCGCGGCCTGGGTTTCCTTGCCGCCGAAGCCGCCCCCCATGCGGCGGGTCTCCACCGTGATGGCGTGGAAGGGCACGCCGAGCACTTCGGCAATCAGCTTCTGAACTTCGCTGGGGTGCTGGGAGGAGCTGTGCACCAGCATCTCGTCATCTTCGCCGGGCAAGGCCAGTGCGGCCTGACTCTCCAGATAGAAGTGTTCCTGGCCGCCGCTTTCCAGCTCACCGCTCAATTGCCAGGCGGATTTGGCGAGTTTGGTGCTGATGCTGTCGAGATCGCCGGCGCGACCATTGGCAAGCCGTGCCTGGGTGTGGGTCGGGCGCACCAGATCACCGCGGCTGGCCGCCTCGCGCGGGTCCAGGCACACCGGCAGGGGCGTGGTGGCGACCTTGGCCAGTCGCGCGGCCTGACGTGCCGCGCGCTCGCTGTCGGCGGCGACCACGAAGAGTGCCTGACCATGATGGCTGATGATGTCACTGACCAGCAGTGGGTCGCCGGGGAAGACCGGTCCCACATCGCTGTGACCGGGGATGTCGGCGGCGCTGAGCACGCAGACCACGCCGGGGGCACGGCGTACCGCTTCGATATCCAGCGCATCCAGAGTGGCGTGCGCGACCTCACTCATGCCGATGGCCAGATGCAGCGTGCCGGTGGGCAGCGGCAGGTCATCCACATACCGCGCCGAACCGCTGACATGGCGCTGGGCGCTTTCATGCTGACGTGACTGGAGAATGGGGGCGGCCGGCGCGGCGCTGGCGTCGGACTCAAGGCTGTGCAAGGTACACATCGAGGCTCTCCAGTGGCGTGAGGGAGGTCGTGGGCTGGCGCTCATTCAGGATGCGCTGGGCCACGCGGGGAATCAGATGGCTGGCGGCCAGCAGGCGATATTCGCGTGAACCGCGCACGTCACTGAGCGGTGAGAAATCGGCCTGCACGGCCTGCTCGATCTGCTGGCGAGTCTGCGTCGTCAGTCTGGCGGGCGTGAGAGATTCCAGCGCTTGCAGCGTCAGCAGTGCTTCCAGGTGAGGGGCGCGGGCCGGAACCCCGGCCATGCCGCCGAAGGCCACCCGCCAGTATTGCGCGCGCCCGCTGGCATCACGCCGCCAGGCGAAGACGCCGAGCAGGGTGGAGATGTCGTCGTCACGCCGCTTGGACAGCTTGTGCACCGCCAGCCGCTGGTTGTGCAGCGGACGTGGCAGGAAGACGGAGTGGATGATCTCGTCCGGCATCAGCTGGGTGCGCTTGTAGTCGAGGAAGTAGTCCTCGAGCTTCAGAATGCGCTCATTGTCCTGGCTCATCAGCTGGATATAGGCGTCCAGCGCGATCAGCAGCGGCGGCATGTCCCCGATGGGCGAGGCATTGCCGATATTGCCACCCAGGGTGCCACGATGACGGATCTGTTCACTGCCCAGCCGCGTGAGCAGCTCCGCGCCATCCGGGTAATGTTCTTGCAGCAGTGGCATCAGCTGGTGATAGCTGACCGCGGCCCCGATCCACCAGCCTGCCTGACCGGCGTGCTCACCTTCCTCTATCTTGCCGAGCGCCGCGACCTGGGTGGTGTCGATCAAGGCCGGGAAGTCGCGCAGGCGCTGGGTGTGCTCCAGCATCAGGTCCGTGCCACCGGCGATCAGCGCGGCATCCGGGCGCTCGGCGCGCAGCGCCAGCAGGGCCTGCAAGGTGACCGGCCGATAGAAGCGGCCGGCGTCTCGCTCATCATCAGGGGCGGTGTCGTGCTGCGCCTCCTCTGTACTCACGCGAGCGTCCAGCAGGCTGGCTGGCCCGAATTCGCCTTGCAGCAGACGGTGAGCGGCCTCGCGGATCGGGCGATAGCCAGTGCAACGACACAGGTTGCCGCCCAGTGCATGGTCGATCATGGTATCGCGCTGTCTGGCATCGATCACTTCGCCCTGATCGACCTGGCGCTGATGGCGGACATGCAGCACCGCAAGGCTCATGGCGATGCCCGGGGTGCAGAAGCCACATTGACTGGCATGGGTGCTGACCAATGCCTGCTGCACCGCCGAGAGAGTTGGTGTCTGGCTGGCATCCGCCAGACCCTCGACGGTGATCAAGTCGCAGCCGGCCAGCTGGTGGGCGGGCATCAGGCAGGCATTGGCGGTGCTCACATTGTGGCCCGGCCCCTGCAAGGCAATGGTGCAGGCGCCGCAGTCGCCGGAGGCACAGCCTTCCTTGGTGCCGTCTTGCCCAAGTGAGGTGCGCAGCACTTCGAGTACGCTCGTTCCCGGTGCAGGTGAGGGCAGTCGGCACGCGCGCCCGTTCAAGGTGAAGTCGATCATGCGGGCATCCTGTCAGGTCGTATTGTCATTGTGGTGCCTTGTTGCGTACAGCGGGCTTCCAACGCTCAAGTCCTCTGTTCTACGCTGCCAGCGGGCCTGTTCTATCCAGGCGGCGAGCGTCGGTCTGCAGGCTGTTGTCTCTATCAATGTAACAGGTCGTATTGTGATTCCTGCAAGAATCTGACCAAATGGTCAGTGCATGTTGTGGTATTTTGTTCACCGGTGTCTCAACGGGCTGTTTTCACTGCTGTTCCAACGCCACGTGATAGTCGCTTGACCAGAGCCTCCTGCTTGCGTACATCGCCGCTGACAGGCGAGACAGACAGGGGGCTGTCGCCAAGAGACTCGAATGCTCTTTTCTGACCTGATGAGTGATGCCGATGCCCGCGGATTCTCCTTCTTCCCTTTACGCTGAAGTCCGTCGTACCCGTAGCGCGGAATTGAGCGTGCCGCCTGCCAGCTCTCCGCGTGAGCAAGCCGAGAGCCGCATTCTCGAGGCCGCCGAATGCGTATTCGCCTGTCACGGTTATCGCGGCAGCACCTTGAAGCAGATTGCGGAAGTGGCTGAGTTGCCCAAGGCCAATCTGCTCTATTACTTCGGCTCCAAGGAGAAGCTCTACGTTCACCTGCTGGAGCAGACCCTGACGCGCTGGAATGCTTCGCTCGAGGATATCTCGCCCGACGATGAGCCGCGTGAGGTGCTGGAAGCGCTGGTGCGCGTCAAGCTCAAGCTGGCACGCCAGGCACCGCAGGCCTCGCGCCTGTTCGCGGCGGAGGTGATCAGCGGGGCACCTTTCCTGCGCGATTATCTCAGTGGCGACCTGCGTGACTGGGTACAGGCGCGCTGTGATGTCATGAAGGCCTGGATGGCCGCGGGCAAACTGCGTGAGGCGGAGCCGATGTGGGTGATCTACCTCATCTGGTCCACCACTCAGCATTACGCGGATTTCGCCGCCCAGATCGATCAGCTGGGGGGAGCGCCGCAGAGCGATGAAGACTGGGAGCAGCTGGCGGATTTCGTGGCCAGCACGCTATGTGATGGTCTGTGCCCGCGACAGTCATGAGCGGCATGAGCGGCATGAGCGGCATGAGCGGCTGTGCGGCTGTGCGGCATGAGCGGCTGAGCGGCTGAGCGCTTGAACCGGCGGGTTCAGCGCTCTGCCAGTCGCCTGTTGTTTGTTGTCTGTTCTCACAGCCTCGCCGCACAGCAAAAAGCCCGCCCCGGATTCCGGGGCGGGCTTTTGGGTTGTTGCGTCGCTATTGCGTCATTCTGGAAATGTGAAGGATAAGGCCATCAGGCGATCAGCTTGCCATCTCCAAGGGCATGCTAGCATCGCGATCCAGCACGGCTTCTTCCTCTTGCTTGGCCCCCGACAACTCGGCTTTCTCCAATTGAGAGATGTCACAGTGTTGATGCATCTGCCAGCCATCGCGGGCATCGTCGGCCAGATAGATCAGCGCGGCATCGGCGCTGGCCCACAGACGCGCGAGGTCACGTTGGTGGCGGGTGCGGTTGGCCAGCGGCAGCGCATCGGCGGTGACCACCACCACCGGCGCCTTGCGCAGCCAGCGCGGCGCATGGCTCGGCCAGCTGTGGTGCACGGCGTCCAGCCAGGGCGCCTGGGGATGGCCGGGCGATGACTGCCAGCGCCAGCCACGCCCGACTTCGGTGATCCCGCGCGCCGTCCAGATCAGGCTGCGGCGCGGCAGCTGCGCCTCCAGGCTTTTCAGCAATGCATCGTCGCTATCCGTCAGCGGCTGGATGCCTCCTGACATCATGCTCAGGTACTCGCCAGCATGCTGGCCGGCGGTCAGTTCCAGCTTGATGCGAGGCGCCTGGGCGAGGGCGATGCTGTTCTCCAGCGGTATGTGCATGCCGCATTCCATGCCGATGGTATAGACGCTCATGCCAGCATTCCTCGACGCGTCATGCTCTGACGCAGCAGGGTGTGGTGACGGTGCATCGCCTCCCAGTCAGCGTGAGCCTTGTGATTGATATCAGGGTTGAAGACGGCTTTCTGCTGCGCGATGGGCGATGCTGTCGGAGTCAATGTCTCGGCTGAGGTCTGGGCTGCCACTGCCGAGGCGGCAATGTCAGCCTGGCTGCGCGTGTCATGGGCCGGTGAAGGCGTCGTGGGGGCCGCCGTTGTCTTCAGGCTCAGCGGCGGTGCCTCGTAGCCCATCGCCATCACGCCCAGCAATTGAGCGGACTGGGCATTGGCGACATCCTGGGTGGCGCTACCAGAGCGCGGCAAGAGGGTGAATGTCTGTGTCGTGACCTTGGCTGTCATGGCTCGGCAGGTATCGAGGAGGGCAGTCATCGTTGAGGTGGCCATGAGAATGCTCCTTGCGCATCGCGAGCGCTTTATCGGGAATATTGCAGTCCGGCAAGGGTCGTTGGCGTTACTGCGCGGCGTATGACCTGTCGGCTGGCTAGTCTTGATCAAGCGGCTTGCGTGCCGTTTTGATGTGATGAACAGTAAAAACAGTCGCTTGTGTCTGTTGCGCGGTGCGGATGGTTGGCGTCGTGCAGCGCTTGAGGGCGTCAGAGGCGTTCAGGATTAGGAAAAAGCGCTCATCGCGAGGGTTACGCCTTTCGTCTATGCACTGTCAGTCAGCACCTGGCCCAGGCTTTGCACTGTATTGATGCAATCGTTGATGCAATCGTTGCTCTGCGCTCACGCAGAATCTTTTCAGGAGTGTGTCTTCATGCCACGAGCGCCCATAGATCACAGCGCGCCCCCCGAGGATGACGTGGCCGGTGAATCCCGGGCAGTGCACCCGGATGGGGAAGCGCCTGCCCCCGTTGCCGATGCCGATGCCACCGTCAGTCTCGCTCGCCATGCCGCAAGGCAGGGCACCAGGAGCCTGAGTCTGCATCAGCGACTGACCCGTTCGCTTGAGGAGCTCACCCCGAATGAGCAGCGCATCGCGCGCTTTCTGCTCGCGCATCAGGATGAACTGGCGCTATACAACGCCGCGGAACTGTCACGTCTGACCGACGTTTCCAAGGCGACGGTCAGCCGCCTGTTCCGCCGCCTCGGCTATCAGGATTTCCGTGAGGCGCGGGACCAGGCGCGCAGTCTGCGCCAATCCGGTGTGCCGGTGGCGGCAGCGCCGACGGCAGACCATCACCAGCGTCACTATGAGCAGGAGTGTCGCAACCTGCGTCAGGCACTGGCGGCGCTGGACATGCTCGACATGGAGGCCTTGAGCAGCGCTCTGGCCAAGGCCGAGCGGCTGCAGATCATCGGCTTTCGCAATGCCTATCCACTGGCGCTGCACCTGCGCCAGCAGTTGCTGCAGCTACGCGAGCAGGTGGCGGTGCTGCCGCAACCCGGCCAATCGCTCGGCGAGGAGGTCGCACGCCTGGGCGCCGATGACGCCGTGGTGGTTTTCGCCATGCGCCGGCGACCGCAGGGGCTGGCACGATTGCTTGAATGGCTGGGGCAGGCGCCCTGTACGGTGCTGCTGGTCTGCGATGACAGCCTGAGCACCATCCCCGCCGGTATCGAGCATGTTCTGCGCTGCCCGTTGGACAGCGTCAGCGCCTTCGACAGCTACGCCGCAGCCATGAGCCAGATCAATCTGCTGGCCACGCAACTGCTGCATGACGATCTCGTCGGTGGGCGCAGTCAGATACGCCGCGTGACCGATACCTTCGATGCGCTGGAGGAACTGGGCGACGGCTGATCGTACAGCTTGAAGTGCTCCTGCCTTTCCTTTCTCCCTCTCTATCCCCCTGTGGGCCGCCAGCCTTGCTTCTGATCTGTGCGGCGGCCCGATTCGACTCGCCGCGCTCTGCGCACCCGCAGGGCGCATATGCCTGCCTGACTGCACCATCTGCTGCCATGTCGCTGGTGTCGGCGCCCTGATCTCGCCGCCCGTCGAGGCCACCATCCTCGATTTCGCCTCCCGCAGGTGTGTATCGCTTCTTCTCCTTTCCATTCGCTGTTTGGCTTGCATGCCTGTGCTCAAGCGCGTTCTCAGGCCCCTGCTCGGGCGTGTGAGCCGCAGGTGACTCTGCGCTGCCTGCAACTCGATCACCTGATTGAGCATCTAGCGCAAGCCTTTGGCACACCTGTTGCAAAGATTGATAAGGGAATCACTTGTTTCATTGGTCAGGTTCTGAAGGCGAATGGGACAGCGAGTCATTGGATCTGACTCGGCGAGACACTCGGCAAGAAGCACGGCGGGACGATCAACAACAACCAACAACAATCTACTGCCGCAAGGCACCAGGCGCATGACGAGTCGTTCTCGTATCAGCGCCTGGCATTGACGGATACCGGAGTCGACCGATGAGCAAGCGTCACGAGAGCAAGGCCCAGCAGCGCGCCACACGGACAGGCAACAAGCAGCGTCTTGGCAACTGGGTCCGCAAGGGAATATTGCTGGCCCTGTGGGGCACGTTGGCGTCTACCGCCCTGAGCGCACACGCGGATGCACTGAGTGACATCAAAGATAGCGGGGTGTTGAAAGTGGCGGTGCCCCAGGACTTCCCGCCCTTCGGCTCGGTCGGCCCGGACCTCAAGCCGCGTGGCTACGATATCGACATGGCGCGCTATCTGGCAGACGAGATGGATGTGAAGCTTGAGCTGGTGCCGGTCACCTCGGCCAATCGCATCCCTTATCTACAGACCCGCAAGGTCGATCTGGTGATCTCGAGCCTGGGCAAGAATCCCGAGCGTGAGAAGGCGATCGATTTTTCCGATGCCTATGCGCCGTTCTTCCTAGGCGTGTTCGGCGAGAAGGACAGTGAGGTGGACTCCGCGCAAGGACTGAGCGAGAAGACCATCGGCGTGACACGTGGCTCGGTGGAAGACATGGAGCTCAGCAAGGTGGCACCGGAATCGACCACCGTGAAGCGCTTCGAAGACAACAACACGACCTTGTCGGCCTTCCTGTCAGGGCAGGTCGAGATGATCGCCACCGGCAATCTCGTCACCGCCGCCATCGCCGAGCGCAATCCTGCCCGCGTGCCGGTCAGCGTGCTGCCGCTCAAAAATTCTCCCTGCTATGTGGGCATGCGTCATGACTCGCCGGCGCTCAAGGCGCGCGTGAATGAGCTGATCGCCCAGGGAATCGAGGATGGCACGCTCAATACGCTCTCCGAGATCTGGTTCAAGGCGCCGCTGCCGTCACTGGATGCCTGAATCGAGACGTCACACGTCTGATCCCTGTGCCCGTGAGGCTTGATCGATGAACTATCTCCCGGATTTCCCGCGCCTGTTGCCGTATCTGCCCGACCTGATGGCCGGGCTGATGACGACGGTCTGGCTGACGGCACTGACCACCACGCTGGGGATACTCGGCGCGGTGCTGTGTGTCTGGCAGCGCCATCGTGCGCCGACCAGCCTCTTCAGCCGGCTGCTGGGCATGCTGGTGGAGCTGCTGCGCAACACGCCCTTCATCGTCCAGCTGTTCTTCATCTTCTTCGGTCTGCCGGCGCTGGGGCTGTCACTCAGTGCCGAGATGGCTGCGGTAATCGCGATGACACTCAACCTGGCGGCCTACAGCAGTGAAATCCTGCGTGCCGGGGTCGATGCCACCGGTCGCGGCCAGTGGGAAGCCGGGCGGGCACTGGGGCTTACCCGCTGGCAGAGCTATCGCCATGTGGTGCTGATGCCGGCGCTGGAACGCATGTATCCGGCGCTGACCAGCCAGTGCGTGATCGTGATGCTGGGTTCCGCCGTGGTCTCCCAGATCAGCGTGGCGGACCTGACCTTCGCGGCCAACTTCATCCAGTCACGTACCTTCCTGAGCTTCGAGAGCTATGTGGTGACGGCAGGCATGTACCTGCTATTGGCCATCGCGATGCGCGCCTTGCTCAACCGCATCGGGCGTCGCCTGTTCGGCTTTCGCCACCTGACGCCGGCCCCGCGTAGCCGTCTGTCCTCCCCTGTCCTGAAAGAGGCCCACTCATGATCGACTTCACGCTGTGGGACATTCTGCGCAACCTGTTGCTGGCGGCGCGCTGGACACTGGCGCTGTCCCTGATCGCCTTCATCGGCGGCAGTCTGGTCGGGCTGGCGCTGACCTTTCTGCGCCTGACCCGCTGGCCGGGGGCGGCGCTCTTCTGTCGTCTCTATACCGAGCTGTTCCAGGGCACGCCGCTGTTGATGCAGTTGTTCCTGGCCTTCTTCGGCGTGGCGGTCTTCGGGCTGGATGTCTCGGCCTGGACGGCGGCGGCCGTGGCGCTGACGCTGTTCAGCAGTGCCTTCCTGCATGACATCTGGCGCGGCTGTGTCGAGGCGGTGCCCAAGGGGCAGTGGGAAGGGGCGCGGGTGCTGGGGCTCGGCTACCTGAAGACCATGCGCCACATCATCCTGCCGCAGGCGCTGCGCATGGCCATCGCGCCGACCGTCGGCTTCTCGGTACAGATCATCAAGGGTACTGCGCTTGCCTCGGTGATCGGCTTCGTCGAGCTGACCAAGGCCGGCACCATGCTCAACAACGCCACCCTGGAACCCTTCACCGTCTTCGCGCTGGTTGCGTTGCTGTATTTCGCCATGTGCTATCCGCTGTCGCGGCTGGCTCGCCACCTGGAGGCACGTCTCAATGTCACTGCTCGCTGAAGTTTCTGCGCTGGATAGCGCCTCATCCGACGTCTCAGTTACCGACAGCGCCCCTGTCTCCGAGAAGGCCAAGGCGCCTCTGGTCAGCCTGTCGGCGCTGACCAAGTCCTTCGGCGATCTGCCGGTCCTCAAGGGGATCGATCTCGAGGTGCGCCCGGGGGAGGTGGTGTCGATCATCGGGCGCAGCGGTTCCGGAAAGAGCACCTTGCTGCGCTGTATCAACCAGCTCGAACAGCATGACGGCGGCGCCATTCATGTCGCCGGCAAGTTGCTGGACGGTAGCGAGATGGACGCCGCCGCCCTGGCGCAGGATGTCGGCATGGTGTTCCAGAGCTTCAATCTGTTTCCCCACAAGCGCGTCGGCGAGAACGTGATGCTGGCACCGATGCTGGTCAAGGGCGTCGCCCGGGATGTCGCCGAGCGCGAGGCCCGCGAGATGCTGGCCAAGGTCGGGCTGGGGGAGAAATTCGATGCCTGGCCGAGTCAGCTCTCCGGTGGTCAGCAGCAGCGGGTGGCGATCGCGCGGGCCCTGGCGATGCACCCCAAGGTGCTGCTTTGCGATGAGATCACCTCGGCGCTGGATCCGGAACTGGTCGGCGATGTGCTCAAGGTGCTGGAACAGCTCAAGCGTGAGGGCATGACGCTGATTCTGGTCACCCATGAGATGAATTTCGCCCGCGATGTGGGTGATCGCGTGATCTTCATGCACCAGGGGCGTGTGCATGAGTCGGGCGACCCCGCGACACTGTTCGCCAATCCGGCCACGGAAGAGCTGCGCCAGTTCCTCGGCGCGGTGCTATGAGTGCAGCGTCTTGAGCGTGCAGCGGTGGACCACATCATGAGTCGAAAGGAGTCGCTCCCAGTGGACAAGCGTATCTATGTAGCGCCGGCACGTTTCTCGGGGCCGCGGGGACAGGGGGGGCAGGAAGAAGGCCCGCTGAATGGCCTGCGACTGGTGGTCAAGGACCTGTTCGCGATCAAGGGCGAGCGCATCGGCCAGGGCAATCCTGACCTGCTGGCCAGCGCCCCTATCGAGCGGCAGACGGCACCTGCTGTCCTCGCGCTTCAGCAGGCGGGGGCCGATTATCGGGCCCGCACTACCACCGATGAGCTGGCCTACAGCCTCAATGGCACCAACGGCCATTTCGGCACGCCGCAGAACCCACGTGCGCCGCTGAGATTGCCGGGCGGCTCGAGCGTGGGCTCTGCGGTGGCGGTGGCGCGCGGCGAGGCGGAGATCGGGCTGGGCACCGATACCGGCGGCTCCATCCGCGTGCCGTCCAGTTACTGCGGGCTTTACGGGCTGCGCCCGACCCATGGCCGTATCAGCATGACCGGGCTCAAGCCGCTGGCGTCGCGCTTCGACACCGTCGGCTGGATGACGCGGGATCTGGCGACGCTGACGCAGGTCAGTGAGGTGCTGATACCGGAAACGACAGCCACCCGACTGCCTGCGCGCATCATCCTGCTGGTACCGGAAGGGCTGGCCGCGGGGCCTTATCAGCGCCTGCTCGGGCCGCTGTCCCGGCGTCTTGAGTCGCTCGGCTTTCAGTGCGAGCGGCGCATGCTGAGCCAGGCCTTCATGGCACGCGCCAGTGAAGCCTTCCGGATTCTGCAGGGCTGCGAGATTCGGCGTACGCACCAGGCGTGGTTGAATACGCCAGAGCAGGGGCCCGAATCGCGTTGGCCGCGCCTCAACCCGGATATCGCGGCGCGTCTCAAATGGTGCATGACGCTCAGCGATAGCGACGAGCAGGCAGCAGAAGCCAAGGCAGATACCGTTCGCCGCTGGTATCGCCAGCAGCTGGCGGCCAGTCATGAGGGCGGAGAGACTGCCTGCGAAGATGGCAGTGCGGCTGCCCATACCCAGGCGGAGGCCACCAGCGAGGCGGTCTTCGTGCTGCCCACCACGCCGGGCGCCTCACCGCTGCTGGGTGCAAGCCTTGAGGTGATGGAGGCCTATCGTCATCGTCTGATGGGGCTCACCGCGCTGGCGGGCTTGAATGGTGCGCCGCAGCTGAGTCTGCCGTGGCTGACCGATGACGCTGCGCGCCTGCCGGAGGAGGCTGCACCACCGCCCTGGGGCGTCTCGTTGATGGGCCTGCCGGGCCGCGATGAGAGCCTGCTGGCATTGGCCCGCATGTTGGAAGACTGACCAGCATGTTGGAGAACTGACCAGCGCTGCCTTGCATGTGCGATGGCAGACATTGTCTGGAGTTGAACAGAAACGCCGCATCCCGAAAGGGCTGCGGCGTTTCTGGTGATGGCGCTTGAAGGGATGGTTAGTCAGCTGGCGGGGGTATAGGGATGCTCGCGTTGCCAGTGCTCGGCGATATCGATGCGTCGCGTGATCCATACCTTGTCATGCGATTGGACGTAGTCGAGGAAGCGCTTCAGTGCCGCGAAGCGTCCCGGGCGGCCGGCGATCCGACAGTGCAGCCCGACGGAGAGCATCTTGGGCGTGGTGTCGCCCTCGGCATAGAGCACATCGAAGGCATCGCGCAGGTACTGGAAGAAGTCCTCGCCGTTGTTGAAGCCCTGGGCGCTGGCGAAGCGCATGTCATTGGTATCCAGGGTGTAGGGCACGACCAGATGCGGCACCTGCTCGCCATTGGCGGTGGTCACCTCCATCCACAGTGGCAGGTCATCGCCGTAGTAATCACTGTCGTAGGTGAAACCTCCGTGTTCCACCACCAGCCGGCGGGTATTGGGGCTGTCACGTCCGGTATACCAGCCCTGCGGCGCATGGCCGACCAGCTCGCGATAGCTTTCCACCGCGCGTTCCAGGTGGGCGCGCTCATGGGCTTCATCCATGTGCTGATAATGAATCCAGCGCCAGCCATGACTGGCGATCTCGTGACCATCCGCCAGGAAGCGTGCGACCAGATCCGGATGGCGCGCCAACGCCATGCCGACCCCGAAGACGGTCAGCGGCAACTCGCGGCGCTTGAATTCATCCAGAATCCGC
Source organism: Cobetia sp. MC34 (assembly GCF_018340035.1). Taxonomy (NCBI): domain Bacteria; kingdom Pseudomonadati; phylum Pseudomonadota; class Gammaproteobacteria; order Oceanospirillales; family Halomonadaceae; genus Cobetia; species Cobetia sp. MC34. The sequence continues at coordinate 151,315 of NZ_JADPPY010000005.1, read as the reverse complement.
CACACGCCACTGCGCGAGCCATATTCGTAGATCGACTCCATACTCATGTGCCGCGCGGGGTAGGCCTCGGCACCGATGATCTCGGAGAGAAACTTCTCGCTCTCGCTATCGCCGTGCAGCAGGCAGTTCTCGCCGCCTTCCTCGTAGTTGAGCACGAACTGGACCGCGATCTTCGCGCCACCCGGCCAGTTGGCATGCGGTGGCGTGTCGGCATAACCGATCAGGTCACGCGGATACTCATCGCCCCACAGGGCATTGTCGGTGTCTGGCATCGTGCGGCTTCCTTGCGGGTGGATAACGAAGACAAGAGCGTAATGAAGAGCGAAATGAAGACCCAATCACTCTCCATTGATGTGCAGGCTTTGTGCCATCACGGCGCATGGTGGCGACGTCACGCTTCCAGCCCGGATCAATTCGTCGGTGTCCACCAGCGTGGCAGCAACCGTGCGACTTCCGGGCGCATGAAGCGGTCATCGATCAAGTGGATCACGCCCTGATCCTGCTCGCTGCGAATCACTCGGCCGGCAGCCTGCACCACTCTGGTGAGCCCCGGGTACAGATAGGTGCAGTCATCGGCATTCAAGGGCTGGATGACCGGGTGCGGTGTACGCGTATCGTCGCGTGAGTCGCCTTCAGCCTGTTGCGGTTGGCTACGCCGCTGAGCGTCGTTGTCGAGCCACGTGGCAAGACGCTGCTTGAGCGCTTCATTCTCGGGGCTGAAACCGGCCAGTCCCAGGGTGGCGATGAAGGCCCCGATCAGACGCGAGCCGGGCAGATCGATCCCTTCGCCGAAGACGCCACCCAGTACCGCGAAGCCGATGCCTTGGCCCTCGGGCGTGAAGCGCTGAATGAAGCCGGTGCGCTCAGCCTCCGTCATGGCGCGGGTCTGGCGCCATTGGGGAATCTCCGGCGCCAGCTGTTGCAGGGTGCTGGCGACCTGCTCCAGATAGACGAAGCTCGAGAAGAACGCCAGATAGTTGCCCGGGCGTTGCCGGTATTGGCCTGCCATCAGCTCGGCGATCGGCCGACAGGAGGCGTCGCGATCCCGCAGGCGTGTCGAGATCCGATGACGACTGACCTGGACCTGGGTCGCGGTGAAGGGGGAGTCGACACTCAGCCAGACGGCATCGTCCGCCAGACCCAGCAGGCGATGGTGATAGGCCGGTGGATTGAGCGTGGCCGAGAACAACAGGGTGGCGTGACTGGTGCGCAGGCGGGGTGCCAGCCACGGCGCCGGGCTGACGCAGCGCAGTCGCGGCTGGATCTGGCGCACGCTGCGCCCGCGGGCCTTGCGTGGCCGGGCTGCTGCCCCTGCTTCTGCTCCTGCATCCGATGCTGCGCCGGAACTCGAGCTTGAATCGCTGGCGAGTGATGCCTGCCGCGCGGGGGGCGTGGCGGCGAGTTCGACCTCGAACAGCGAGTGATCGCCGAAGCCTTCGGCGAGTCGCGCCAGAGTCAATGCCGCGAAGTAGGCCTCCATCATCTCGGCATCGGGTTCCACACGGCGCCTGGCCGTGGAGGGGGGCGAGCCGGAGTCTGTCGTTGCAGTGCCTGTATCGTCAGCACTCGGAGCAGTAGAGGAGGCATCGCTTGCGATCAGGCCCAACTGTTCGGGGGCTTGTGTGGCGGTGGCTCTCGCTGGCTGTTGCCTGACCGCAGCAGGGGATGCGGCCTTGTCAGGCTCTGCCAGCCAGTCACCCATCGCGCCGGCCCACTGGCTCAAGGCCTTGAGGAAGTCGCCGGGCAGAGCCTCCAGCGCAAGGCGCTGCGCCTTGCGGCCTTCGTCCTTGCTATCGACCTTGCTTGCCTGTGTAGCGCCGTCAGTACCCTGCTCGAGCTGCTCCAGCGCGCGCCATTGGCGAGCCAGCGCGCGTGAGGCCGAGCGCAGCGGGGCCGGATGGCCGGTGCGGCTCAACTGCTTGAGCAGAAAGTGGAACTGGCGCGCGTCGAGCTCGGTGCTGTACATGCCGCGTGCGCGCTCGATGAGATTGTGGCTCTCATCGACCAGTACCACCGTGCGCCAGTCATTTGCCTGGGTCAGGGCGAACAGAAGCGCATGACTGTCGAAGTAATGGTTGTGGTCACCGATGATGATATCCGCCCAGCGCGAGAGTTCCTGGGCGAGAAAATAGGGGCAGATGTCGTGGGCCAGGGCATGGCAGCGTGTCGTCGCCAGACTCAGTGGCCGTTGGTCGCCGAGCGCGGCGTCGCGCGCTGCGGGCAGGCGATCATAGAACCCGCGCGCCAGCGGGCATGACTCGCCATGACAGGCGAGGGTCGGGTGCTCGCAGGTCTTGCTGCGCGCGCCCAGTTCCAGAATGCGCAGCGGTGTCGTCGGTGTCTTTTCCTGGCCCTCGCTGTCATCAGCGGCTGGTGCCAAGGTGGCCAGCGCGTCGAGTGCCAACGCGCGCCCCGGGGTGCGGGCGGTGAGGTAGAAGAGCCTATCCGTGCCGCTTGCGGGCATCGCGCGCAGTGCCGGATACAGCGTCGCCAGCGTCTTGCCGGTGCCGGTCGGCGCTTCGGCCAGCAGCTCGCGGCCGGTCATCACCGCCTTGTAGGCATGCTCGGCCAGCTGGCGTTGGCCGGGGCGCCAACTGGACCACGGAAAGGCCAGGCGGCTCAGCGCGCTGTCGCGGGCGCTGCGATGGGCCAGCTCATTAGCGGCGAATTCGCTGAAGCGTGCCGCCAGACGTGTCAGCTCCGTCTCCAGCGCCTCTCGGCTCCACCAGGCTTCCAGACGCTGCTCATCATGCTGCGGCTGGCCTTTTTTGGGGCCAGTCTGCTCGTCCTGCTCATCCTTGTTGCCCTTGGTGCCCCTGGGCGCCTCCGCCGCGATGTCCAGATAGATCAGCGCCAGCGTGATGCCTTCGAGGTCTCGGCTGCGACACATCAGGGCACCGTAGACGCGCGCCTGGGCCCAGTGCAGGGCGCGATGGTGTGCGGGCTGACGGGAGAGGTCGCCGCGATGGGTCTTGATCTCCTCGAGGCAGTTGCGCTTGGGATCATAGCCATCGGCGCGCCCACGGATGGTCAGATTGCCGATGTCACCGCTGAGCGAGATCTCGCTTTCATAGTCCTTTCCGCGTCGGCGCACGACACGTTGGTGACCACGGATGCCCTGCTGGGCAGTGGGCGATGGCGTGAAGCGCAGGTCCAGATCGCCCTTGCGCGCGGCAAAGGCACACAGTTCACGCACCGCGATCCGGTAGCGTCCGGGCTCAGCGTGGGTCTCGTCTGCCTTGGTCATGATGCAGGAGGTGCCTTGTGCTCGGAGGATTTACCCTGCGAGGCTTCGGTCGCGCTCAGCCATTCGACTCGACATTCCAGCGCCGGCATCGCATGGCGTGCGAACAGGGCCAGCCATTGACGCTGGTTGTCCTGCAGGCGGTCAGTGGGCGCCTTTACCTCGATCAGTCGATAACGGTCGCTGTTGTGTTCGGGGAAGAACTGGATCAGGTCTGGCAGGCCGGCACGATGTTCGCGAGGGTTAGCCAACAGGTGGCGGAAACAAGCTTCCAGATGCGCGGGCGGGATGCAGTCCAGTGCGTGGTTCAGCAGTTCCTCGCTCAATAGCTCCCAGTGCACGAAGGGTGCTTGAATGCCCTGTTTCTGCTGATGGCGTTCACGGATCACCGTCCGGTAGCTGTCCTCCTTCAGACGCGCGAAGCAGGTTTCGAAAGCGGCCTGGCGGCGGCTTACGAAGTCAGGGCGATAAAGGTCCGCTGGGCCGGTATGGAAGGCGTGGAAGAAGGCCCCCGGCAAGGGGGCGAACAGCACCTCCCAGCACAGCAGGGTGAAGAGCGCGGGGATCAGGCCATTCTCGACATAAAAGACCGGTGCCTCGGGCGTGGCCAAGGCATGGGCGGCCGCGCGCTCGACGCCGTGGATGCCGGCCGCCGCAGAGGTGGCAAGATCGGGCACCGTGAGGGTGATCTGTGGCGTGGTCGGCGCCTTGGCGCGTCTGGGCGCGGGCAATCCGAGGCCACGACACAGACGCGGCAGGGCGCGTTCGAGGGCCAGCTGCTCGTCCAGCGTGATCTCGGCGCGCGCCAATCGCTCGCTGGCCAGCGCGTGGGCTGTGCTGATATCGCCAGACAGCTCCAGCGCTCTCACCCGGCGCGGCATGGCACGCGGGACATACGCGGAGTCCTCGAGACAGGCGTACTGGCGGGCAGCCGCCTGATGCCAGCCCTGACGCTCGGCGTCGCGGGCTAGCGAGAAGCGCAGGCGGTCACGCCGCTGCGCCAGCCAGGCATTGGCACGATCATCAATAGCGCGCCCGTCAGTGGCACGAGCGTCAGTGAGCTGATGAGACGCGGACGGCTCAGCGGGGATCTCGTCTGCCGCAGCAGACGGCGTCGCATCCAGCGCCACGACGATGCGCTGCCAGTGCCGCTCAAGTTCAGCGTTCGCCGGGCGGCCCAGCCGCTCGCGGGCTTGCTGCCAGTCCTCACGCAGTTGCTCCAGCGCCAGATAGCGATCCACCTCCCATCGATGGGTGAAGGCGCGCGAAGCCGGCGACAGGGCGACCGTCTCGCAACGCAGCAGTCCCAGCTCGCTGAGTACGAAATCCGACAGGTTCTGGCGCAGGTTGCCGAAGAACATCAGGCTCAGGCGTCGCGACAGCTCACCCAGCCCGACACTCAAGGTGTCGGCGGCGGGGTCGTTCAACCACGCTGGCAGTGGCCGTGGCGTGATGTCACCCAGCAGCTCGCTGATGGCATCATGCATGCGGCGCTTGGGCGTACTTCTGTGCAGCTCGGGAAAGGCTGCGCGGAGGCGCGGCAAGGTCACCAGTGCCAGCATCTCGTCCAGCGTCAGATCGGCATTGTGGCGGCACAGACCGTCAGGCGTGGCACTGTCGGCGAGCGGTGTGATCAATGGCTGGCTTGCGGCCTCGATCGCACCGATCTCGGCATAGTGCAGCTGCGAGCGCTCGAAATGATCGCCCTTGCGCATCAGCAGTCGCACCAGCAAGGCCCGCGACGCATCCGGCAGACGCGTGATGGCGTCCACCGTGGCACGCTCCGCCTCTGTCAGCAGATCGGCGTGACACTGGCAGACCCAGTCGATCAGGGTGTCGAAGTTGGCCAGGTAGTAGCGCGGATTGTCGAGGGGAGCGGCTTGCATGGCGACCTGTCGAAGTGGCGGGCAGTGCGGCGGTTTGCCCGAAAGCATGGGGTTATATACAGTATATGGCCATCTGTCGCGCTGCAATCTCTTGCAAAGCCTGTCACGAGTCACCACCTGACTGTCATCCAGTGGTAAAATCGTTTCATCTGCATGTCTTGAAAGCTTCATGACACGACAGGTGGGCAGGCGTGACAGCGCGTCGACCGCGATTCCTCCCCTCGGAGGCATTTCCGCGATGGTTCAGGATGGGCCATCGATCATCATTCAAGCAGGGCAGGAAGGCAGTCCATGTTTCTTGATCAGTTTCACCGGGTCGAAGATGGCCGCGTGCGGATCACCGCCGAGCAGGCAAGTCGTTTCGCCAAGCAGATGGCGGGGGATTACAACCCCATTCATGACCCGGACGCGCGACGCTTCTGTGTGCCCGGTGACCTGCTGTTCTCCCTGTTGCTGGCGAAGTTCGGTCTGTCGCAGTGCATGACCATCCGTTTCTGCGGCATGGTCGGCAACGATGTGCCCTTGACCTTCGAAGCGCTGGACGCCCCCGACGAGAATGGCGTGTCCCTGCTGGTGCGCGATGAAGCCGGCAAGGTCTATCTGACGGTCGAGCGCAGCGGCGATACCACCCATGATGAGGAAGTGGTCGCCAATTTCACCCGCCAGTACATCGCCTTCTCCGGGCGCAACTTCCCGCACTTCCTGCAGCCGTTGATGCTGGAGAAGGGCGTGATGTTCAACCCGGCGCGCCCGCTGGTGATCTACGACAGCATGGGCTTCTGTTTCGAGCGTCTGGATATCGCCGACCTGCACCTCGATTTCGTGGGGTCCTCGCTCGAGGTCAACGGCAAGCGTGGCGATACCCTGCTCGAGTTCAGCATCCATGATGGTGAGCAGTGCATCGGCAGTGGCTCCAAGAAGCTGGTCGTCAGCGGGCTGCGGGATTACTGTGCCGAGACCATGGATGCGTTCGTGGAGTCCTTCGAGGCGCTCAAGCGCGAAGCCGAAGCCTGAGACAGCCGGTCAGTCTGACGCTTGTCGCCAGACGCCCCGAGCATGAGTCGGCAGTCATCAAGACGCCCGCCAGAGAATTCTCTGGCGGGCGTCTTGGCATCTGAATGTCACAACGCTGAATGTCACAACGCTTGTGAAGCATCGCTGGGAGTCGCCGGTTATCATTAACCGCCAACTGGCTGGCTCGCCGTGTGACCGTCTAACCGCGCTCAGCGCTTGATGCTGATCGGCGCCAGTGCATCGCCCTGGGGCGTGATGCGCCCGATGATGGCGCTGGCGTGATAGCCGGCGGCCTTGAGCGCGGCCAGACAGGACTCGGCTTCCCCGGACGGCACACTGGCCAGCAGGCCACCGGCGGTCTGCGGATCGAACAGCAGCGGATAGCGCGGATGATCGATGACGCCGGCCTGATCCTTCAGGGCACGCTTGAGGCGCAGATTGGCCGGTTGCAGCGAGCTGACTACGCCGCGGGCGACACAGTCCTCGGCGCCCTCGAGCACCGGCAGGGCATCGATCTCGAGCTCGGCATCCACGCCACTGGCGCGGGTCATCTCCACCAGATGGCCGAGTAGACCGAAGCCGGTGACATCGGTGGAGGCGCTCGCCTGATGCGCGCGCAGAATATCCGCCGCACGCTGACTGGATTGCTGCATGCTGTCCAGCGCGGCGTCGATCCAGCGGCCGCGGGCTTCCAGGCGTGCGTGCGCCGCCAACAGCGTGCCGGTGCCGATGGCCTTGGTGAGCAGCAGCACATCGCCCGGTTGCATGCCGCCCTTGCAAGTGACGCCGGCCAGGCTTTCCTCCACCAGACCATTGAGCGCGAAGCCCAGCGCCAGCTCCTGACCTTCGCCGGTGTGGCCGCCGACCAGGCTGCAGCCCGCCTTATTGAGTACCTCGGTTGCACCTTGCATCAGCTCGCGCACCAGCGGTTCGACCTTGCGCTCGACCCCCTGTGGCACCGTGGCCACCGCCGTCGCCGTGTGCGGCGTCGCACCCATGGCGTAGAGATCGCCCAGCGCGTGATTGGCGGCGATGCGCCCGAACAGATATGGATCATCGATGAAGGCGCGGAAGAAGTCGACGCTGTGCACCAGCGCCTGTCCTTCGGGTACGCGCACGATGGCGGCATCATCCGGGGCATGCAGCCCGACCAGCACGTCCGGGTTCTCGCGTGGGGCGAGGCTCTGCAGCGCTCGCGACAGCACGCTGGCGCCGACCTTGGCGCCGCAGCCGCCGCAGCGCATCGCCAGTGCGGACAGAGCCTGATGCGCCTCCTGCTCATCCAGCTCAGCGGTCAGGCGCGGATGAAGCTTGCCATCGCTGCCCCTGAGCGCCTGCCAGGCAGCGCTGATGCGCTGGCGCACCCCGGAAAGACCGCCGGTATTCGTGGCCTCCTGCATGCTGGGCAGTTCATTGAAGCGTGCCAAGAACTGGCGGTCGATATGGTCCTTCCAGCGCCACAGCCACGGGCGCAGACGTGGCGCGACCAGCCCCAGCTTGCCGCGTGAGGCGATGGCATCGCGATCCCCGGTGCTGATCAGCGCCAGCCAGCGCGATTGCGGCACATGGTCCTTGAGTGGCTCGCCGCGCACGGCCCGTCGCAGATTGTCGGCCAGTGGTCGCGCCTGACGCACGGCAAACACGCCGGCCTTCTCGCGGGGATGATTCAGCTGATGCGCGATGTCGCCTGCGGCGAAGATGGCGTCATCCTCAAGCGTCTGCAGGCTATCGCGAACCTTGAGGAAACCATCCTCGTCCAGGCTCAGTTCGGTCTTCTCCAGCCAGCGCGCGCCACCGGCCCGTGTCACCCAGATGGCCTCATCGGCCTGATGGCAGGCACCGTTGGCACTGATCAGCTGGCGCTGGGTGGTCGAGGATGCACGTCTCACGGCCGTGATCTCCTCACCGAAATGTACCTGGATACCACGCTCGTGCAGGGTAGTGGCAAGTGCCTCACTGACCGTGTGCGCATGAGTGGGCAGCAGACGCTGACCGCGGGTGATCAGCGTCAGGTTCGGCTTGAGCGCATCGGGCAACTCGGCGGCGAGGCGCTGCTGAATGGCCAGCAGCAGCTCGACCCCGCCGGCACCGCCGCCGACCAGCACGATATCGAGCGGTCGCTCGGCGCCTCTGGCGCGCTCGAGCAGACTCAGCCAGCGCTGCTGGAAGGTGCTGATCGGCTTGACCGCCACCACGGGGGCGTCTGCGGCTTCAGGGTCACCGATACCGTCGATGTGGGACAGGCGAGGCGTGGAGCCGATGTTGATCGACAGCAGATCATAGTCGACCGCCGGGCGCTCGGCGCAGATCACGCGGCGTTCACGGCGGTCGATGTCGATCACCTGATCGCGATAGAAGCGGGCACCGGCGAACTGACACAGTCGGCGCAGGTCGATATGCACATCGTCGAACGTATAATGACCGGCGACGTAGCCCGGCAACATGCCGGAGTAGGGCGTGTCGGTGTCGCGACAGATGACGGTCAGGCGGACACCGGGCTCTGGCTGCATGGCAAAGCGCATCAGTACGCCGACGTGGCTGTGCCCACCGCCGATCAGGACGATATCACGCACGATAGGCGCTTTGACTGGCATGGAGGCGGACGGCATCGTGAATCTCGATAGTCAGTAGAGTAGGGAAACAGGAGCAGGGTATGCAGAGCCAGGGCGCGCCAGATGAGACTGGCGACAGGATTCGCAAAAGCAGGAGTCTAGCAACTTGAACTTTCTCGGTCATGCACGCCTGAGTCTGGCGGGCAGCGATAACTTCCTGTTTGGCAACTTGATTGCCGATGGCGTACGCGGCAGTGACCTGAGCGACTGGTCGCCGGAGGTTGAGGCGGGCATCCGCTTTCACCGCCGCTGCGACGCGGTGATCGACGCTCATCCCGAGACACGCTGGTTGTTGACCCAGGTGCCGCCTTCGTCGCGACGTGTCGCCGGCATTGCCCTCGACATGATGTGGGATCACCTGCTGGCCGCCGAGATGCACGATGACGATATCGAGCGCCTCTATCGTCTGCTGGCGCGTGAGGAGGTGCCGTCACGCCTGTCGAGCCTGATCGAATGGATTCAGGTGCGCGATGCGCTCAGGCGTTATCAGGAGCTGGAGTTCACGCTCGCAACGATTGCCAGCATCGGCGAGCGCATGACGGCCAGACGCCGCTTACGCCAGACAAGTGATACTTGCCAGACAAGTGAATCTCGCAATGGAAGGCTTACGAACAAGGTAGGGAATCTGGATGCAGGCGCCAATCCGCTGGCGGACATGACGCCGTGGCTGGCGGATAACCGCGCGATGCTCGAGGTCAGCTTCGCGCGGTTGTGGCCGGACATGCTGGCATTGCGCCAGCCGGCCTAAGTCGATGTGCTTTTTGTCAATCAGCGCTGAAGGGGGCGGGCATTCTCTCCGCCTTGCCACTCATGGTAGGCGTCGATCTGTGCCTGGGAGGCTTCGATCGGCGTCTGCATGACAAACCAGATGACGGGCTCAGAGCATGGTGGGGTGGTAAGCGAGCCGGAATACTGCCAGCCGGCGTGTTCGCGGGGCAGCAGCAGGTTGGCAGACAAGCCGCTTGTCAGAGTCTCGGAGAGGCCGCGCTGGGGCAGGCGACTCAACAGGCGGCTTAGGGCCAGGTTGTCATGTCCTTCCTCGACCAGAACGGCCAGCACAGCCAGCTTACCTTCCGGCGTGCTATGCACCAGATGGATTTCCATGGCGGCACGCTTGCCGTCGATGGCGTGCTCTGACGGCACATGCAGGTGCACCTGCGACAGAGTGTACTGGATGCCATCCAGCGACATGGTATTGCCGCTGGCCCCTTCGATCTGCAGGGTGTAGCCCGTATCGCGCGTGACGAGCAGCGGCGAGTGGTAGCCGAGTTTCGGGCCCGCTTCATTCAGCGTGCGTGATTGGCTATCGATGTCGATCGGCGACTGCTGGCTGCCGGCCGAGCACTCGGCATAACCCGGGGTGAGCTCTCCCCAATGCTCGGGGCCATTGGCTCCGGCATTGGTGCCATCAGCTGATTCACCCGCATAGCTCCACTCAGTGACCGATGTGCCCGGGGCGGGCGATGTAGTAGTGTCATCGGCGAGCGCCGGCAAGGATGACGAGGTGGTGGCAAGCAGCACAGCCACGGCAAGTGGGCGTAACAGCGCGCGGGGCGACGAGGAAGAGGCTGGCATTGAGTTGTCCTTGCTCAAGAGTCCGTAACCGATCAGTGCCCTGAGCCGCCGAAGGCAGTCAGAGCTCAGATGAATGAAGGCAATCAGTGTGCCGGACTCAGGGGCGAGGTCAAGATGACGCTGGAGTGTCACTAGGGCGTCGCATTCCAGCGTCAGTCTTCGCGTCAGTAGTAAAGACAGTTGTCAAACATGGTGGAGAGCGGTGTCAACGCTCGAGCCACAGGCATTCCACGTCGTCACCATGGTTGATCTGTGCATGGGGCGGAATCACGGCCAGTGCCTGAGCGCCGGCGCAGGAGGAAAGCACCGCCGAGTTCTGGTCCGGGAAGGCATGTGCCTCAAGCTGTCCATCACTGCCGGGCGACAGGGTGATGCGCAGATGATCCTGACGAATGGCAGTGCGGGCTGAGAAGGCCGCGCGTACCCTGAGACGTTTCAGTTCGCGCAATGCCGTGCAGTCGGTCATCTCGCCCAGTAGCGGACGAAGGAACAACCAGCCACCGACCCAGCTGGAGACCGGATTGCCCGGCAGGCCCACGACACGCACCGCGTTACCCCGGGGACTGGTGATGCGCCCCAGCGCCAGCGGTTTGCCCGGTTTGATAGCCAGACGCCACAGATCCAGACTGCCGAGCGCTTCGATGGCGGGACGGACGTGGTCTTCCTCACCGACGCTGACCCCACCGCAGGTGACGATCAGGTCAGCCTGTTGCGCCGCCGAAGCGAGGGCGTCACGAGTGGCCTCGAAGGTATCGGCCACATTGAGCGGTGCCAGCACCACCTCAGCCCCGAAGTCGCTGAGCATCTGGCTGAGCATCACGCGGTTGGAGTTGTAGATCTGGCCGGGCTTGAGCGGCTGGCCGGGTTCGATCAGTTCATCGCCGGTCGCGAACAAGGCCACTCGTACTTTGCGGCGCACCATCACGTGACTTGCCCCCTGGCCATACAGAAGGCCCAGCGCGGCAGCGTCCAGTCGCGTGCCCGCCGCGAGCAAGCGATTGCCCTTGCTGACATCCCGGCCTTGAACGCGAATGTTGTCGCCGCGGGTGCGAGGCCCGGGCAGCCAGGCCAGGGTGGTGCCATCTTCGCCTTCACGCAGTGTCACCTCTTCCTGCATGACCACCACGTCGGCGCCGTCGGGGATTTCCGCCCCGGTGAACAGGCGCGCACAACTCGCCACGGCCAATGGCGTGGCAGGCTGACCTGCCGCGATACGCTGACTGATCGGCAGCCAGGCACCGTCACCGATGTCTGTCACGCGGGCGCAATAGCCATCCATCTGGGAATTGTCGGCAGGCGGTACGTCAAGCTCGGCATGCACGTCCTCGGCGAGCACACGTCCTGCTGCGTCACTGACTGCCATGCGCTCGGCTGGCATCAGCGGACAGCTGTCACGTAGCGCGGCGAGTGCACTGGCCAGGGGCGCCAGCCCCTTGGTGCCGACAGGCACGGCGTCGCAGCCACATTCTGCCGCCGCGGAAGGCGACGGGCGAGAATGCGGGTCTTTACTGGCGTCAGTGGGCATGGGTTCCGCGCTCCGGGATCACCAGGTTGGCGAAGTTGCAGGGGCGGTGGCGGCTGTCGAGCTGCTCCTTCAGGATGCCGTTCCAGGCCGTCTTGCAGGCGCCGGTGGAGCCGGGCAGGCAGAACACCACGGTACGGTTGGCCAACCCCCCAAGACAGCGGCTCTGGATCGTCGAGCTACCGACTTCCTGGTGGGAAAGCTGACGGAAGAGTTCGCCGAAGCCCTGGATTTCCTTGTCGAGTAGCACGCGAATGGCTTCCGGCGTGGAATCACGTCCGGTGAAGCCTGTGCCGCCCGTCGTCAGGATGACCTGCACGGCCGGGTCCGCGATCCACTCGCTGACCACGGCGCGCAGCTGGTAGACGTCATCGGGCACGATACGCTTTTCATGCAGCGTATGGCCAGCCGCCGTCAGGTTGTCGACCAGTGCGTCCCCGGAGCGGTCATTTTCTGCGGTGCGTGTATCGGAGACGGTCAATACTGCGATGGTGAGGCCGATCTGTTCGTCATTGCCGCTCATGATCAGTCCTTCTTGCCTTGTTGACGTGCCTCGAGCGCTGCCAGCTGCTCAGGGGTCGCCTTGGCTTGGTGATGTGTCTTCCACTCGGAATAGGGCATGCCGTAGACATGCTCGCGCGCCGCGTCGTAATCGAAGCTCACGCCACGCTCCTCGCCAGCGGCCATCAGCCACTTGGAGAGGCAGTTGCGGCAGAAGTCGGCGAGGATCATCAGATCGATGTTCTGGACATCCTTGTTGTCATCCAGATGCTTGAGCAGACGACGGAACGCGGCCGCTTCCAGTTCGGTGCGGGTCTGTTCGTCCAGTTCGCTCAGGTCTTGTACGGCTTGAGGGGTCGGGTCGCTCATCGAAATCTCCTGAGAAGGCGCAGCCAAGCGCCAGCCTTCATGCTGTCGGGGCGCCTGGTGGGCCCAGGCGGGATATCTGAAACTTTACGCAACTAATGCAGAGCTGTGAACCAGCGCTGCACGCCTGTGGTTTGGTCTGTGGTTTGGCAGGCGGGTTGGCCGGTGGAGTGCCAGTGGGTGGCAGAGTCGCGAAAGAGTGTGCGCTGGCAAGCGAAAACGCCCGGCAGGCGAACCTGTCCGGGCGTATCTTTACTCATCCAGCGGATGTCTGGCGCCGCGCTAATTCGGACGTTGCTGACGTGCCAGGCTATCGTCAGGTGCCGTGGCGGGATCTGCTGCCGGGTCCGCCGCTTCGGCCTGCTTGACCTCGTCGTACCACAGATTGTGGTGCTGCTTGGCCCAGGTCTCATCGACATAACCGGTCTTCATGCCCTCGAAGGCACCCTCGGTACCGGCGGTGCCGATATAGATGTGGCCGAAGGACACCGCGATCAGCATCAGCGAGGCGATGCCGTGGAAGACATTGGCCCACTGCATGTTGTCCCGCGTCTGGCCGAAGATCGGGAAGTCCAGCACCAGCCCGCTGGCAATCACTACCAGGCCGACCGTCGCCAGAATCCAGTACCAGGCCTTTTCCCCGCCGTTGGCGAAGCCGGCGTCCGGATGCTTGCCCTTCATCATGCCGCCACCCTGACGGAACCAGTCAAGGTCATGCCTCCGGGGAAGATTGAGCTTCAGCCACTTGGCCAGCACCAGGATCAGCATGATCGAGAACAGGGGCCCCACATAGTTGTGGATCACCTTGGTCGCCATGATCATGTTGGCCCAGAACACGTCCCCGAACACATTGCGGAACACGAACTTGCCCCACAGCAGATTGATGCCGGTGATGGCCAGCGTCAGGAACAGCGTCGCCAGCGTCCAGTGCATGGCACGCTCCAGCGCCGTCCAGCGCAGCATCAGCTTGCCGCTGCGCGGGTGGTCCAGATTGTTGCGTCCCACCAGCAGGTAGAAGATCACCAGCACGGCCAGCATGCCACCCAGTGCGATCAGGCCACCCGGTGAGATCCAGCGATTGCGGATCTGACGCCAGGTCTCGCCGCTCTGGTTGATCAGGCTGTAGTTGGAGTCATGTCGGCTGTCGATGGAGTTGCCCCCATCCTTGACCTGCCGCCAGGTATCGGCGTCCACCGTGCCCACCGCCTGACCGATCTCGCCGTCAGGGTTCGCGGCCAGTGCCTGAGGAGCCAGCCAGAGACTGGCCAGCATCAGGCACAGGAACATGGCGACCACGGTCAACCGTGAAGCTGTAAAGTGCGCGCGCATGTCGCCTCCTTACCCCTTGCGGGCTGCGTCGTAGGCCAGGTGGTCCGCCTGCTGAACGCTGCTGGTGGTCAGGTTGGCAGAGGTTTCCGGGTGGCTGGCCTTGTCGACCGGCGACCAGGCGCCGTCTTCATGGCCACGGTAGACCACGCGCTGACGGAAGATGTCGGAGACGGTCTCGGCATCGCCGGCCAGCAGGGCCTTGGTGGAGCACATCTCGGCGCATAGCGGCAGCTTGCCTTCGCTGATGCGGTTGGCGCCGTACTTCTCGAACTCTTCTTCCGGGCTCTCGGCCGGGCCGCCGGCACAGAAGGTGCACTTGTCCATCTTGCCGCGCTCGCCGAAGGCGCCTTGCTGCGGGAACTGCGGGGCGCCGAACGGGCAGGCGTACAGGCAGTAGCCGCAGCCGATGCAGATGTCCTTGTCGTGCAGGACGATGCCGTCATCGGTCTTGTAGAAGCAGTCGGTGGGGCAGACCGCCATGCACGGCGCGTCATCGCAATGCATGCACGCCACCGAGATGGATACTTCACTCGGCTTGCCGTCGTCCAGGGTCACCACGCGGCGACGCTGAACGCCCCATTCGGTCTCGTTGGCGTTCTTGCAGGCTGTCACGCAGCCATTGCACTCGATGCAACGCTCTGCATCACACAAAAATTTCATCTGGGCCATGGTGCTTCTCCTTCACGGCCTGTCGCCGGGTTCCTCGGTCAACAGGCCGGATGATTCTGGTAACGGATACGTCCGATCGTGTCTTGCGCTGCGTCCGGGCCGCGTCACTCGGACGCGGCCGTCACTCGAGTCAGGCGAGGCTGACGCGGCACAAGGTGACCTTGGTTTCCTGCATCAGGGTCACGGGGTCGTAGCCGTAGGTGGTCGCGGTATTGGCCGATTCACCGAGCACATAGGGCACGGTGCCTTCCGGATAGCGGGACTCGAGGGATTCGCCTTCGTAATGCCCGCCGAAGTGGAAGGGCATGAAGACGACATCCGGGCCGACACGCTCGGTGACCATCGCCATCACCTTGACGCGGCCGCCCTCGGCGCCCTCGACCCACACCATGTCGCCGTCCTTGATGCCCTGGTCATTGGCCAGAGCCGGATTAATCTCGACGAACATCTCCTGCTGCAGCTCGGCCAGCCACGGAATGGAGCGTGTCTCTTCGCCACCCCCTTCGTATTCCACCAGGCGGCCCGAGGTCAGGGTGATCGGGTACTTGGCGCTGACGTCCTTCTCCTGGATGGAGGCGTAGAGCGTCGGCAGGCGATAGATGGACTCGGAATCCGGCCAGGTCGGGTAGTCCTTCACCAGATCGCGACGCGCGGTGTACAGCGGCTCGCGGTGCTTGGGGATCGGGTCCGGGAAGGTCCACACCAGGGCACGCGCCTTGGCGTTGCCATACGGCATGCAGCCATGCTTGATGCACACGCGCTGGATGCCGCCGGAGAGATCGGTCTTCCAGTTCTTGCCTTCCGCCGCCTGCTTTTCCTCGGCCGTCAGGTCATCCCACCAGCCCAGCTGCTTGAGCAGCTTGTCGGTGAACTCCGGATAGCCATCCTCGATCTCGGCGCCCTTGGACCAGGAGCCTTCCGCGAGGATGTTGGTGCCGTTGTGCTCCACGCCATAACGCGCGCGGAAGTTGCCGCCACCCTCGGCCACCGTCTTGGAGGTGTCATACAGGATGGGCGAGCCCGGGTGACCCATCTCCGGCGTGCCCCAGCACGGCCACGGCAGGCCGTAGAAGTCGCCGTTGGCCGGGCCGCCACGGGCCTTGAGCGTCTCGAAGTCGAAGGTGTGCCAGTTCTGCTGGTGGGCCTTCAGGCGCTCAGGGCTCTGGGCGGTGTAACCCACCGTCCACATGCCGGCATTGAACTCGCGCGTGATGTCCTCGACGACAGGCACGCTGCCCTCGACCTTGATGTTGCGGAACAGCTCGTCGGCGAAGCCCAGCTTGCGAGACAGCAGGTACATGATCTCGTGGTCAGGCTTGGACTCGAACATCGGCTCGATGACCTGATCGCGCCACTGCAGGGAGCGACTGGAGTTGGTCACGCTGCCGGTGGTCTCGAACTGGGTCGCGGCCGGCAGCAGGTAGACGCCGTCGGTACGGTCGTGCATGACGGCGGCGATGGTCGGGTAGGGGTCGACCACCACCATCATGTCCAGCTTGGCCATCGCCTTCTTCATCTCCGGCCCGCGGGTCTGGGAGTTGACGGCATGGCCCCAGTAGAACATCGCCTTGAGTGCGGTCCGCTGGGAGATGCGGTCCGGGTTCTCGAGCACGCCATCGACCCAGCGCGAGACGGTGATGCCGTTGGTGTGCATCGGCTTGCCGTCGTGATATTCGGTCTGGTCGTAGCGGTTCTGGATCCACTCGAAGTCGACGTTCCAGACCTTGGACCAGTGCTTCCACGCGCCTTCGGAGAGGCCGTAGTAGCCCGGCAGGGAGTGGGACATCAGGCCCAGGTCCGTGGCGCCCTGGACGTTGTCGTGGCCACGGAAGATGTTGGCGCCGCCACCAGACTTGCCGATGTTGCCCAGCGCCAGTTCCAGGATGCAGTAGGCGCGGGTGTTGTTGTTGCCCGTGGTGTGCTGGGTACCGCCCATGCACCACACGACACTGCCCGGACGGTTCTGGGACAGGCGGCGTGCGACGTCGAGCATGTCGGCCTCGGCTACGCCGGTGATGCGCTCGACTTCCGCCGGCGGGAACTTGGCGACTTCAGCACGCACTTCATCCATGCCGTAGACACGCTGCTGGATGTAGGCCTCATCTTCCCAGCCGTTCTCGAAGATGTGCCACAGCAGGCCCCAGATATAGGCGACATCGGTGCCCGGACGCAGGCGCACGTACTTGTTGGCCTTGGCGGCGGTCCGCGTGAAGCGCGGGTCGACGACGATGATCTCGGCGTTGGAGCGTTCCTTGGCCAGCAGGATGTGCTGCATGGCCACTGGGTGCGCTTCGGACGGGTTGGAACCGATGAACAGGATCGAACGACAGTTGTGCATGTCGTTGAAGGAGTTGGTCATCGCCCCGTAGCCCCAGGTATTCGCGACCCCGGCCACCGTGGTGGAGTGACAGATACGCGCCTGGTGATCGACGTTGTTGGTGCCGAACAGGGCCGCGAACTTGCGCATCAGGTAGGCCTGTTCATTGCTGAACTTGGCCGAACCCAGCCAGTAGATGCTATCGGGGCCATGCTCCTTGGTGAGCTCGAGCACCTTGTCGCCGACTTCCTCGATGGCCTGCTCCCAGGAGAGCTTCTTCCACTTGCCGCCTTCGAGCTTCATCGGGTACTTGAGGCGACGGTCAGAGTGGCCATGCTCACGCAGCGATGCGCCCTTGGCGCAGTGTGCGCCACGGTTGAAGGGGTGATCGAAGGCGGGTTCCTGCTTGGTCCAGACACCTTCCTGGACCTCGGCATAGACGCCGCAGCCCACGGAGCAGTGTGAGCAGATGGTGCGCTTCGTCTCGACCGGCGCGTCAGACACTTCGGTCTTGGCTTCGGCGCGTTTCATCATCGGGGCGGCCATGAAGCTCGCGGCGGCAAGGCCGCCGGTGGCGACACCGCTGCGTTTCAGGAACTGGCGGCGGTTGATGCCGAGTCCTGAGGTCTCTTTGGCAGAGGGGGTGGGGGTCAGTCGCATGACATCATCTCTCCTCGTCACCCGAATCATTGCCCGGGCCGCGTGAGCGGGTCAGGGGGCAATGTCGGGAGCGGCGGTCTTTCAGATCAGGGGCAGTCCTGATCCGTGCCGACTTGTCACTGTCGATGGCGGGCGGAAACCTCTCCGCGCTGCCCGTTGTTCAGGCCGCTGGCCGCGCGCATGGCGCAGGCTCAGGGCACTGTCTGTCTAGCGTTCAGTCACGCAGCGTGGCGTAGAAGGCCTTGACGTGATCACTCTCGCGATAGTTGTCAGTGCCCTTGTCCTTGACGGGGGCCTCTGGGGCGGCCTGGTCCGGAATCACGGCACCGGCCAATGACCCTGCTGCGGCAACCCCTACGGTGCTGGCGCCCAGTACGCGCAGGAATTTACGGCGCCCCTGGCGCGCCTGGTTATGGCTGTCTTTTGCGTCATCAGTCTTCATGCTGATCTCCTGTCGGCAATGCTGCTGGGTGATGCGAGATGGTTAGCGTTGCAGTCTCGAATGTTGCTTCACGTCATGCGTGACATCAGTGTCTTGCGTCGGGCGCCACACTGGCTGGCGTGACGAGCTGGACGGCCTCGGCCGTCACCTGCTCGCTAGAGTTGTTTTCGGTCGCCGCATGCAGCGGGATCGAGTCACCGAGGTTCAGGCGCTCTGCCCGCAGGAAAGCCTGGCCCAGGTAGCCGACGGCGGCATAGAAGGGGCTCTCGCGTCCCGCGAGGTCGGCGCAGCAGCGCTCGCCCCAGCTGGCCACATGGCGGCGGAAGAAATTGACCTGCTCGCCGGGCACCTCATCGATCAGCATGGCCATCACCTCACACAGTGCGCCGAGGTGATCCTCGGGCTCATGCACATCGCTCTGGCGTTCGAAGCCGAGACGTTTCAGGTCCTGGCGCAGGGCGACCAGCGGCATCTCCATCAGCGAGCCGGTGAGGTACCAGCTGGCGTAGGGCACTACCTCGCCCTGCACCACGCCTACCAGGCTCTGGAAGAAGTCGTCTTCCAGACGGCGCGCGTCGCTGACGCGGGCGGCCAATGACAGCGACGCCAGCGCGCGCGGCAGTTGTTGCTCGGCGGCCCCGGGCAGGCTGATGGCGTCATGGTCGAGTTCGGCCAGAAAGTCGATCAGCTCCGCATCCGGCGCCGCGCGCAACAGACGCGCCAGCAGCCGGTAGAGGTCGGCGCGCAATGCCTGCTGTTCTTCACTATGGCTTATCAGAGAGTCGGCCGCAGTGGTGTCAGGTGCACGATCGTCAGTCCCACCTGCTGCAAAGTCGTCGGGAGTCGACGTGGGTGATGTCATTGGCTCAAACCTTGAGTTGGGCATCGGGATTACGTGCCATTTCGTGCCAGATGTCCTTGACGCGGCAGTCGCTGCACATCTTCAGGCGCAGTGCGCCATCGCCCTGGAAGTAGGCATGCGAGGCCAGTTTGGTCTGCATCGCCGTGATGGTAGCGGTGGAGCCGAACGGCGTGCCACAGCTGATGCAGGGGAAGGGCACATCCTGCTTGATGAGCTGCGGTTCGCGGCGCACGTCTGGCTGCGGAGCAAAGCCTGGTGTCAGGGTGATGACCTGCTCCGGGCATGCCTGCTCGCACAGGCCACACTGCACGCAGTCACCTTGAGTGAAGGATAGTGCAGGCGAGGTGCGATTGGCCGAGAGGGCGCTGGTCGGGCAGACGGCGACGCATCCCTGACACAGTGTGCAGTTGTCGCTGTCGACGTTCACCACGCCGAAGGGCGCGCCTGTCGGCACGGCGACGCTGTCCTGCGCAAGGTCCGCGACCGACAGGGTCGCCAGGTGATCGAGCACCCGATTGAGGCGTTCGCGCTTGCCGGGGCGTGCCTGCGGCTGACCCAGCAGCCAGTCACGGGCGATCGGCTGGCTGGGCTGCTGCTCTTCTTCACTGTCCGCGCCCGGTGCCAGAGCGACACACAGCGGCGTGATCAGGGGTAAGGCTTCAGCCTCGTAGCTATCCATTTGTGGCAGGGCGGATGGCAAAGAGACGAAGCGGATGCGCGGCTCGCCACCGTCCGCATTGGCAAGCCCCATGCTGTCGAGCAGGGTCAGTGCCAGGCGACGTTCGCTATCGAGCTGCTGGTGTTGGCCTGCGGGCAGGTCGTGGGGCAGTTCGACGATGACCTGCGTCGCGCCGAGTGCGAGAGCGGCCAGCCACTCGTCGTGCCCGGTGGCGGAGATTTCCTCGAGGGTGATGTCGAGGCAGCGCTCCTGGTCGACACTCGCCAGGGCAGTCTGCGAGGCAGGGGATTGCTCCAGGCGATAGCGCAGCAGCGGGTAGAGGCCACCGCCATCCTGATAGCGCTCCAGCAGGCGCTGAATCTGCTCCATGCGCTGCTCGGCCGGGGGCTGGGTAAAGCTCAGCGCGCCGGTCGGACAGGCGCTGACGCAGCTGGCTGCGCCGTGGCACAGGTAAGGGTCGATCTCGATATGCGCATTGCGACGACCGGCTACCGAGAAGATAGCATCAGCGCTGCACGACGAAAGGCAACGCGTACAGCCGATATTGCCGGCACTGGAATGCGCGCAGGTATCGAGATTGACGGTCACGTAATTCGGTTTGTCGAAATTGCCGATCAGGCCTGCGAACTGCATCGCCCAGGCGGTCAGCTGTGACAGTGATTCGTGAGAGGCCTCAGTATCGGCGACCAGCTGATCCAGCTCGGCGATGACGTCCGCGCCGGCTTGCAGATAACCGGGCGGTGGCAGTTCCGCCTGGTTGAGCGGCTGGCTGGACAGGTCGGCGATCAGGTCGAAATGGGTCGCGCTGCCGGCACCTGCCGGCACCAGCGCGGCGGCCAGATTGACGCCATCACTGGCAAGGCTGAACTGGCCGAGGTGACCGCTCAGCGCGAGCATGTCACGCGGAGCACTGTGCGCAGGCAGCGACTCACTGGCGGCGTGATGCTGTTCATCCATCGTCACCAGCGCACTGTTGTCCTGCTCACTGATCAAGAGTGCCACCGGCAGCTGAGCGGTAGCCGGCAGGCGGGTCAGCAGACTCGCCAGTGCTCGCACTCGTGCTTCGCTGCCGATGATCACGGTGCGTCCCTGACTGTGATAGCGGATGGGGGCGCTACCGGCATCCGTCGCCAACAGCGGCAGACTGGAGGCAGGCGAGCCACCCATGGCGGATGACAGGGCGCGTTGGCGTGCTTGTTGATTGAGGGCGCGCTGAGCGCTCTCGAGGCTTGAGCTGAGCATCCTCATCCTTATTCGGTCGTGGCGGACCTTGCATGCAAGCTGCCGTCAGGTGGCAGGCGGATGATGCAGGTCCCGGTCGTCGCTGATTCTCGCGGTCTTTCGCGGTCTTTCGCGGTTAGGGCCGGGTCGGCGATCGACAGTCGTTCAGTGGGGGATTCATGACAGGCCAACCATCTTTGCATGCTGTTGATGACATTGCTGTTTTCACGCCCGGCGAGAAGAGGGGCGCGGTCAGGTCGCGCAGGCACTCATCAGCGCAGGCGGTTGACGTCAGTCATCATCTTCAAGGGTTGGCATGTCATGCTGAATCTTGCATGTGCGTTGCAGTCAGTGCGCCTTGATGAGGCGCGTCAGGGTGACCCATGAGGCATCAGGATGACCTCGGTCAGGCGTATCCGGCTTTCTCGTGGGTCATAATGACGCATTTTGATTGTGCGGCGCGTCATCCTGACGCCCTGGTGTCCTGAGCCCTGACGCGCTCAGCCCTGGCGCTGGAGGCGTTTATGGGGCCAGCCCCGGGTCACGGCTTGTGGCGGATCCCGCTGTCATCATCTGACGCGGGAGCTGGCTCGCGCGAGTCTTCTGCTGGTATTGCTTGCGGGTCAGGCGACTCGACTATCTCGTCGCTGGGCGTCGCGTGTGACTCGCCCACTGGCACCTCACCGTCAGGCGCCTGCTCAGCGATCTGGTCGTCTGTCTCCTGCGCCGTATCCGCCGTGGGTGTCTCGCTTGCCTCATCAAGCTTTTCCAGGCCTTCTTCGACCTTGCGGGTCCAGCTGCGCAGCGTGTCGGCGACACCTTCGGCGAGCGGGCGCATCTGGGAGAAGTCCTGGTCGTAGTCATCCAGCCCATCGCGCACCGAGTGCTCGCCACCCATGAAGATACGTCGCAGCGCACGCTGGCGTAGCGTCGGGTCCACGCCGCTCTGCATGAAGGCGCTGATGTCGGCGTCTGGAGTCAGGGTGTCGGGGTCTGGCAGCTCGATGACTGGCGCTTCAGCGTTGTCAGCGTCTGCTGCCTGCTGATCGCTCTCGGTTGATGCCTGTTCTGCTGGCTGTTCGGCTGACTGCTCTGCTGCCGAGGAGGGGCTGTCGCCGCCCAGGGCTTCGTGCTGCGAGCCACTCGCTGCAGGGGCGTCAGCGCTGTGGTCAGAGGCGACTCCCACCTGTGACGGCGGGAGGCTGTCGCCCTTGGTCACCTCGGCGCTGTCCGGCTGTGCCAGTTGGTCTTCACGGCGGCTGTCGCCTTGCTTGCGGCGTGACCAGCGCGAGAACAGGCCTTCATTGGCAGGGCTTGCGTTATCGTCGTGCTGGCTCATGACGTGCTTTCCGTACCATCACCGGGCTGATGCGTCTTGTTGGGCGTCGCGGCGAGCTGCTCTGCCTGACTGGCGCGCCCGGCGCCCTTGCGTTTCTTCTTCTTGCCCTCGTCGAGTCGTTCGCCGTGACGCGCGAGGTAGGCTTCCAGCCACACCATCAAGGCAGGGGGCATCGGCACGTCCAGCACCAGCTGGTCGCCATCCATCCAATGCGATGCTACCTCCTGACAGGCCGTCACCACGCGGGGCTGCATGCCGTCGGCTTCGCGCTCGTCGCATTGGACGAACAGACGCGGCTGCTCACAGCGCAGGTTGTAGCGGTAATCGGTGCGCTCGGTGAGGTGAAGCTGCAGCGGCAGGATGCGGCGATGCGCTACTTCATCAGCGGTGGCAGGCTCTGCTACGTGCGATTCCGTCTCTGGCGTTGCAGAGGGCGAGAGGTCGGCAATCCGCCAGGTGTCGATGCTGAAACGCCCCAGCTTCTGCGTGGTGGGTGCCAGGGTGACGCTCAACCAGCGGGTGTCGTCACTGCGGGGAGGGATGGATTCAGACATGGCTTCCTTGTTCACTGCTGTACCCGCAAGCGGGTCTGAAAAGAATGCTGCGATGGTGCTAGTGTGCAAGATACATGCCGGCGCATGCGATATCAGGGTCACCGTGAGTCAGTGCGGGGACAGCTCTGCCATCAGACTGGTACTCTACGGCGATTCAGCGCAAGAATTGCCATTCCAACCGGCTCGATCAGGGAGACCCGAGTTCATGATGCCCTCTGCACGGCCAGCGATCAGTCGCGCCACACTACCCACTACGCTGGACATCGAAGTCATGGATGAGCGCGGTGAGCGCCATCGGCAGTCCATTGCCGCCGAGCGCTCGCTGACCATCTATCTCAATCGGCGCGAGATCGTCACCTTGATGACCCTGGGTGCCGAACCTGAGGCGCTGGTGGCCGGTTATCTGCGCAATCAGGGACTGCTGGGTGAGCTTGAGGACCTCGAAGCGCTGCAGGTGGACTGGGAAGTCGAGAGCGCCTCGGTGGTGACGCGTCATCTGCCTGAGGATATCGAGCAGCGCCTCGGCAAGCGCACCGTGACCACCGGCTGTGGGCAGGGCACGGTATTCGGCAATCTGCTGGAGCGCCAATCACTGGCCGCGCTGGACGCAGGCCCCTTCAGTCAGGCCCTGTTGTATCGCCTGCTGGAGGCGCTGGCGGCGCACAACGCGACCTACCGCAAGGCTGGTGCGGTTCACGGTTGCGCCCTGTGTCGAGATGATGAGGTATTGGCGTTCATCGAGGATGTCGGCCGCCACAACGCCGTCGATACGCTGGCGGGGCTGAGCTGGTTGGCGCCCTTGAGTGATGATGACAGTGATTATCAAGGGGCCAATATCTTCTACACCACCGGCCGCCTGACCTCCGAGATGGTACTGAAGGTGGCTCAGGCGGGGATCTCGGTGCTGGTCTCACGCTCCGGCGTCACGCAGAAGGGGGTGGAGCTGGCGGAACGCTTTGGCGTGTTGTTGATCGCGCGCGCCAAGGGGCGCCACTTCCAGGCGGTGGACCCTGCCGGGCGGCTGGTGCTGGACGCCATCCCGCCGCTGCGTGCCGGCGACGCTCTCAAGTCATCGCGCCATGATGCGTCAGGCAAGCCATCTTCAGCAGACGGCGCAGCCGGATATGACAAGGGGGCGCAGTGATGAGTCGTCTTTCTTCGCCGCTGGGCGTCATACCCTCACAGGGATTTTCCTCTGAACTCGGCGCGCCTTCAGGTGGCTCTGTCGCTGAGTCTTCAGGCGAGCCCCTGAATGCGGCCACCGGCCGGCAGGCTCCCGTCCCCCACGACAACCCCTTTCTGACGGTGCAGGAAGTCGCGCGCCTGCTGCACCTCAACGAGAAGAAGATCTATCAGCTGGCCAGTGACGGGACCATGCCGGCGACCAAGGTGACCGGCAAGTGGTTGTTTCCGCGGCGCCTGGTGGAGCAATGGATTCTCGAGTCCAGCCATCATGGTGTGCTGGCGGATCGCCTAATGATCACCGGCAGTGATGACCCGCTGCTGGCTGCGCTCTCCATGCGCCTCAATCAGCAGCATGCCGGTAGCTCCTTCTATGGCATGAGCGTCACCGGCACGCGTCTGGGGCTTGATCTGCTCAGCCAGGGGCGTGCTGACGTCTGCGCCATTCACTGGGGGCGCGCGGAGGAGGCGGCGCTGCGTCACCCGGCGCTGATTCGTGGTCACGATGGCTATCGCCAATGGGTGATGGTGCGGCTTGCGCGCCGTACCCAGGGGCTGATCATCCGCAATGATGATCGCCATCTGTCCATCGACCCAAGCGGCCTGTTCGGTTCGCAGCGGCGTTGGGCGGTGCGACAGGAGGGGGCGGGTTCGCAGCGCTTCCTGCAGGAGTGGCTGTCTGGCCATCAGATGCGTGCCGAGCAGCTCAATACTCTGGCGATCGCCTATTCCGAGCGTGAAGTGGCCTCGATGGTGGCGCGGGGCGAGGTGGACGTCGGCCCCGGTACGCTGTCGGCCGCCAATGAGTTCGGCCTCGGCTTCGTTCCGGTCTGTGAAGAGGCCTTCGATCTGGTGGTGCCGCGCAATGTCTATTTCCGCGATCTATTCCAGGGGTTACTGGACTATCTGGCGACGCCGAATGGTATCCAGCTGGCGCAATCCCTCGGCGGCTATGATCTGCGCGAATGCGGTCAGTTGATCTGGCGCGGCGATGCCGCACAGCACGATTGAGGCGCTCTGTAATGAGACGCTCGATAAACTGAACGCCCAGCGAGTGCTGGTGGTCAGGACTCGGCAGAAGCCATAAGTGCGACATCCAAAAAAAATCGCCCATTAGCGCATGGCTAGTGGGCGATTTTTTTATTTCGGGCTGACGGCGAGCATGGTAAAGCAAGTCATTGTTTCGAATGGACCGGCCAGGTGGCGCTCGCGTTAAGGCTATCTTTCCGGTTTAGCTTCTTGCCAGCGCGTTACTTGGTTTATTTCACTTCAACACAGCCCAGCTCACTTCAACACAGCCCAGCTCACTTCAAATCAGCTCAGCTCGGATCCGAATCATTGCGAGTGCACACCGACAGCACGATGGCATCTTCTTCGCTGGTAGAAACCAGGGCATGACCCATGTCGGAGTCGAAATAGATGCTGTCGCCATCGCCCAGCGGCAAGGGTTCATAGAATTCCGAATAGAGCAGAATGCTGCCCGCCAAGACCATCAGGAACTCCTCGCCGTCGTGACGCACCCAGTCGGGGAAGTCATCGAAGCTGCGCGCGCGCACGCGAGTCTTGAAGGGAATCATGCGTTTCTGCGCCAGCTGCCAGGACAGCAGCTCGTGCTCGTAGGTCGGTGTCGGGTGTGACTTGCCATCACCGACGCGCGTCAGGTCGCGACGCCCGAGAGTGCCACTCTGGCGCTTGGGCGGGCTCAGCAGCTGTGGCAGGTCGATGTTCAGACCATGAATCAGCTTCTGGACCGCCGTAAAGGTCGGCGAGATCTGCTCGTTCTCGATCTTGGACAATGTCGAGCGTGCCAGCCCCGTGCGCTGGCTGACATCTTCCAGCGTCCAATGATGGGAGAGGCGGATCTGCTTCACGCGTTCGCCAAGCTTCAGGGGCTCAACGAAGGGTTTGCGGCCGGAGGCGATCCGGACGGCGGCGTCCTTGTCTGTCGGTGTGCTCATGTGAGTGGCTTCGCTATGGGCGTGATATTGGCGGCGCACGATATCGGGTGTCGCAGCGCTGTCAGCTGGCGATAAAGTTTACTATCGGAAACTTTATCGCCAGCTTATCACAGCATGGCAAGAGCGCATCATCCCGACACGTAGCCAACATGGCTGTCCGCGACATGGCTGTTCGCGATACCTAAGGCTCGCTGGTACTCCCTTGATGCAGCGACAGGTTTCCTGGCTGCGGGAAACCTGTCGTGAGGTGTGATGTGCGCCAGGAGTGAAAGTCACCGGTGCGGGGGATGCCCAGCGCTAGAACAGCCGGGCACTAGAACAGCCAGGCGCTAGAATAGCGGGTGATCACGCTCATCCTCGGCGGGCTTGGAAAGCGGCGGCTGTACGCTGTCTGGTGTGCCAGAGGCGGAGCGGGGTGGTAGGGCATCCACGGTGGGAGGCGCGAGATCGAGCTGGTCTGGTTCGGGTTTCTTTGACTCGGGTCGCTCTGACGTGGGTTGCTCAGAAGCCGGTGGCTCTGAAGGGAGCTGGGCTGATGGGTGCTGGCTGCCGGCACGTGCATCGAGGCCATCCTGCATCGGCAAGCCCGCCAGCGCCTTGAGATGCGCCTCCGTGCTGCGCCCTAGCGCCTCCAGGCAATACCCGCCCTCCAGCACGGAGACGATACGCCCGTGGCAGTGACGCCGCGCGACATCCATTGCCAGCAGGGTGACCCAGTAATAGTCGTCATCTTCCAGGCACAGTTCCGCCATCGGGTCTTCACGGTGCGCGTCAAAGCCCGCCGAGATCAGGATCAACTCCGGCTTGAAGTCATCGAGCTTCTTCAGCCATTGGGCTTCAATGGCGCGCCGGAAGGCCAGTGAGCCGCTGCCTTCGCTCAGGGGCGTGTTGTGTATGTGCTCCCAGCGGCTCTCCAGGTAGCGCCACGGGTACATGGCGTCCTGAAAGGAGGAGCACACCAGGGTATCGGGATCATGCTTGAAGATATCGACGGTGCCGTTGCCCTGGTGCACATCGAAATCGAGGATCGCGATCCGCTTCACGCCGTAATGCTGGCGGGCGTGCAGGGCACCCACCGCCACGTTGTTGTAGAAGCAGAAGCCCATCGCATCGGCGCGTTCGGCATGGTGGCCCGGTGGGCGCACGGCGCAGAAGACGTTGTCGGCCTGATCGCGCATCACCTGGTCGACTCCGCGTACCACCGCGCCGGCGGCCAGCCGCGCCGCGACCAGGCTATCGGCACACATCACGGTGTCTTCGTTGATGGTCAGCAGCTGCCCGGCCTGGGGCGGGCATTTCTCCAACGCCTGCAGGTGGCGCATGGGGTGCACGCGCGCCAGCTGCTCAAGCGTTGCCGCTCGCGCACTGTATTGCTGGACATGCTGAATCACGCCGCTCAGCGCCAGCTGACGCTCGATGGCCTGCAGACGCAGTGGGCTCTCGGGATGGGTGGGGCCCATGAAATGCTGACCGCAGTCGCGATGGGATATGTAGGAGGTGATCATCGGCATGCCTGCGTGAGTGTGCGGGTCATAATGGTCTGCACTATGACGTAACAGTAAGAGTCGTCAATGGCATGAGCCAGTCGCCGATGGTCTACCTTGTTTCACGCATGAAGGGCGCGAGGATGGCTGTTCAGACCTGCGCTTTCGCGGCATGCTGCTCATATCGCGCTGACGAGGCGCAACCGCTGACAGGACAAGCCTATGGGAACGCGATTTCTGCGCAATTTCTTCGAGCCCGCCAGTATCGTGGTGATCGGCGCCTCGGAAAAGCCGCATTCACTGGGCGGGCAGGTACTGCGCAATCTGCTTGAAGGGGGCTTCAAGGGCGCCCTGACGGTGGTCAACCCCAAGGGATATGAGACGGTGCATGGCGTGGCGTGCGTCAAGCGGGTCAGTGAGCTGGAGCAGGTGCCGGACCTGGCCATTCTGTGCTCACCCCCGGATACCTTGCCGCGTGTGGTCGAGAAGCTGGGCCGGCGCGGCGTCAAGGCGGCGCTGCTGATTTCGGGAGGTGTCGCGCCGACGCCGGTCAGCTCGCTGGCCCGCGTCACCGGCAAGGGGCTTGAGATGCTGTCACGCCGCGACGGGCTGAACTTCTCTGCCCCGCGTCTGCCCGGCATTCACAGATCCAGTACGGGCAAGCCAGGCCCCGATCCCTTCGCCACCGAGTCGTCGCCTTTGGATGAGGCCGGCGAGCCTGCCGCGTCGAGCGCCGAGCGCTACCCGCGGATCGCCGACAGCACGGACGACGTGCTGGATGCCTCGCAGGCACGAGAGCCGGGTGTCGAAGTCCCGCGTACCCACCGTGACCAGGAAAGCCTCAACAGTCGGTTGCTCAAGGCCGCCCGTGGCAGTGGGATTCGCCTGCTCGGGCCGGAATGCATGGGCATCTGCGTGCCCAACCGCCACCTGAATGCCTCCTTCAGCGGGCAGCCAGTGGCCAAGGGAAAGGTCGCCTATCTCGGCCAGTCGGGGATGCTGGGCAATGCGATGATCGACTGGGCGGCGGGGCGCGGCATCGGCTTCTCGCATCTGGTGACCCTGGGCGACAGCGTCGATGTGATGCTGCCCGATCTGATCGACTATCTGAACCAGTACGGGCCGTCACAGGCCTTGCTGTTGCACCTGGAGCGCATTCACGACCCGATGCACTTCATGACCGCGCTGCGCGAGGCGTCCCGCAATCGGCTGGTGCTGGCGATCAAGAGCGGTCGTACCCCGGAAGCCGACCTGTTCGGCACACATGTCACACGTGGCGTGCCCAATCGCGACCGGATCGTCGATGTTGCCCTCGCGCGTGCCGGGGTGGTGCGCGTCAATGACAGCGAAGACATGTTCGATGCGCTGGAGACGCTGAATCGCATGAAGCCGTTGCGCGGTGATCGACTGGCGATCGTCTCCAATGGGTTGGGCCCGGCCTTGCTGGCCATCGACAAGCTGATGGCGGGCGGCGGCAAGCTGGCCGAGCTGAGCGAGGAGAGCCGCCAGGCGCTGCTCAAGGCCGAGCTGGATGTCAGCCTGCCGGGCCGCAATCCGGTGGATCTGGGCGGCAATGCCACGCCGGAAGATTTCCTGGCCGCGGTCAACATCGTGGCCAATGACCGTGGCGTGGACGCCGTGCTGGTCGTGCATGCGCCGACACGCCTTGCTCCCTCACGGGCGACGGCCGAGGCGCTGGTGGCGCATCGCAAGCAATTCCGACGCAACCTGCTGACCAGCTGGATGGGACTCGAACAGGCACTTTCGGCCCGCCATGAATGCCATCTGGCCGGCATCCCGACCTATCTGTCACCAGAGAAGGGCGTCAAGGCCTTCCTGCAGATGGTCGATTACCACCGTGTGCAGACACTGTTGCAGCAGACGCCGCCGAGCCTGGCCTTCTCGACCAGCGCCGAGATCCGCGCCCGCGCCCATGACCTGGTGCACAGCGCGCGGCGTGCCGGCCGGGAATGGTTGACCCACTCGGAGACGGCGCAGGTGCTCGATACCTACGGCATCGCGACCGCGCCCAGTCGCTATGTGCTCGACGCTGCCGAAGGCGCGCGTGCCATCGTCGAGTTGCAGCGTTCTGCCACGGATGACGACAAGCCTTCTCGCCAGGGCCCCTATGCGCTGCGCGTGGTGCATGAACACAACAGCCAGCCGTTCCGCTATCGCCGCTACCCACAGCGGCTGTCTTCCGGCGTGGTGCAGGACCTTTCCGGTCCGGAGGATATCGCGTTGGCGATTCGCCGCATCACCCAGAAGGTGGCGGAGGGCGATGCCGAGCGCGGCCGCAGTGACCACGAGCGCACGCGCATTCATGAGTTCTGCCTGCAGCCGATGCAGCGTGGCAAACACTCGCTGCAGTTGAGCGCAGGCATCACGCGCGATGACGAATTCGGCCCGGTGATCGTGTTCGGCATCGGCGGTTACAAGGTCAATGTGCTGGCGGACCGCCAGGTCGCCTTGCCGCCTCTCAACATGACACTGGCGCGTGAGCTGATCTCGCGCAGCCATGCCTCCCGCCTGATCGCCGAGCACTCGCCGGACCCGGAGCGCGATTTCGAGCGCGTCAGCACGCTGTTGATCAAGCTCTCACAGTTGGCATCGGATTTGCCTGACATAAGAGGGTTGGAAATCAATCCGTTGTTGCTCAACCGCGAGGAAGCCGTGGCGGTGGATTTCGCGCTGGATCTCGGCAAACCGGCTCGTTTCGCGATCATGCCGTACCCGGAGGAGCTGCGTGAATGGGTGTCGCTGGACAATGGCATGCACGTCGAGGTGCGCCCGATACGCGGCGAGGATGCGCCCTTGATCACGGCCTTCCATGCGCGGCTCTCCGAGGAAAGCATTCGTTTCCGCTATTTCCACCACAAGGCGGCGCTGACGCAGCGAGATCTCGCGTTGCTCGCCCAGATCAATTACGACCGCCAGATGGCCTTCATCGCCGAGCGTGAAGTGGAAGCCCAGTCAGGCGAGTCGCCGCAGCGCGAGATGCTGGGGGTGGTACGGGTATGGAATGACCCGGACAACATTCGCACCGAGTTCTCCGTCATCATCCGGGATGACATGCAGGGCGAGGGAATCGGCAGCCTGCTGATGGAGAAGATGCTGCGCTATTGCCGCTCGCTGGGCACGCTGGAGATGGTCGGCAAGATCATGATCGACAACCACCCGATGCGCGCCTTGATGAAGCACCTTGGCTTCACCTGTCGCTACAACATGGAGGAGCAGGTCATTGATGCCAGCATCCGTCTCAACGAGCCGGTAAGTGATTGGCAGAGCCTGAGGCTGGAAGCCAAGGCCTGACGCACCTTGTTGGTGCATGGGCTTATTTGATAGGCGTGTGCCTGGGCTTGTTGATAGGTGTGTGCGGAGGTTGTTCATGTGCGCATGCGCAGACTTGCCAGGCGGTTCTCGGCAACACGCAATGCGTCAGGGGAGGGAGAGCAATAGATCAATAACAACATGCAATATCGTGATTCAGGGAGGTATCAGCAAGAAGCGTCAAGGGCATACCACCTTGGTCGTATAAACGTCTGTTCGTGTTTGAGCGCTTATCAATAAAACTGTATTGTAATTACAAATATAAGAATCCTTTATGGATAATGGCGCAGGGGATGATACAGTATTCTGTCAGCAGGTCGGCAAGCGATGCTTGCGGCGCAGATTGCGCGATGTCAGCGGCAGGGCGAGCCATTCTCCCTGCCGGATTGAGTGCGTAATTGACAGAATCCGTGGATATTTCCTGCCCGCTGACGACAGGAAAGCCAATGACTGACACTCGCGACGTGAAGATTCGAGTGCGCAATCTGAGCAAGGTGTTCGGCAATCAGCCCGACAAGGCGCTCAAATTGCGTGATGAGGGCATGAAACGCCCCGAGATTCTCGAGAAGACTGGCCAGACGTTGGGGCTTTCCAACGTGGACTTTGATGTGATGGAAGGCGAGTTGCTGGTCATCATGGGGCTGTCCGGCTCCGGGAAATCGACCCTGATCCGCTGCCTGAACCGGTTGATCGAGCCGACGGAGGGCGAGATCCTCATCGACGGCGATGATGTCGCCAAGCTGGATGACAAGTCGCTGCTGCGCTGTCGTCGCAAGCATTTCTCGATGGTGTTCCAGAATTTCGCGCTCTTCCCGCACCGCACCGTGCAGCAGAATGCCGAGTTCGGGCTTGAGGTGCGCGGCGAGGAGAAGGAAGTCTGTTATCAGCGCGGTCGCGATGCGCTCAAGCAGGTCGGCCTTGATGGCTGGGAAGATGCCTACCCCAGCCAGCTCTCCGGCGGCATGCAACAACGTGTCGGCCTGGCGCGAGCGCTGGCCAACGACTCCACGGTGCTGTTGATGGATGAGGCCTTCTCGGCGCTTGATCCCCTGATCCGCAAGGACATGCAGCAGGAATTGCTGGCACTGCAACACAAGATGAAGAAGACCACCATCTTCATCACCCACGATCTTGATGAAGCCCTCTCCATCGGCGACCGCATCATCCTGCTCAAGGATGGCGAGATTGTGCAGATCGGCTCCCCCGAAAGCATCCTCACTTCCCCGGCCAATGATTATGTGGCGCGCTTCGTCGAAGGCGTCGACATGTCGCGCATCCTCACTGCCCGCTCGGCGATGACCGATGTGCGAGCCACCGCACGCGATGATGATGGCCCGCGCACGGCGCTGCGCAAGATGGGCGACAACGGCCTCGACAGCCTGTTCGTGGTGCGTCGTGATCGCACCGTGCTCGGGATCATCACCGCCGAGGATACCGAACGTGCCGTGCGCGAGAATCTCACCGATCTCTCGAGCATCATCCACTCCGATTGCTGTCAGGTCTCGCCGGAAGAACCGCTGCACAACCTGTTCGCGATGTTTGCCGGTCATCACCATCCGCTGGCGGTGGTCGATGAGCAATCCCGCCTGTTGGGCGTGGTGATCAAAGGGTCCGTACTCGCGGAACTGGCGGAAGCAGGGGAGGCACACGCATGAGCGACGCAACCGGTTTTAGCATCCCGAAGATAGAGCTGGGTGACTGGATCGAGACGGGGCTTGATTACCTGACGACCAACTACTCCAGCATCACGCGCGGCATCTCCAAGTTCACCGAGACCGGCATCGACGTCCTGAACGATGCGCTGATGTGGCTGCCCGAGTGGGCGCTGATCGCCCTGGTGACGCTGCTGTGCTGGCGGCTAGCCGGCACGCGCCTGGCCATCGGTTCCGTACTGGGGTTGGGACTGATCTGGAACCTGGATCTGTGGGACCCGATGATCGAATCGCTGACCCTGGTGGTGATCGCCACCCTGGTCGCCGTGGTCATCGCGGTACCGCTGGGGATACTGGCGGCACTCTCGGACCGCTTCTACAAGGTCATCATGCCGGTGCTGGACTTCATGCAGACCATGCCGGCCTTCGTCTACCTGATTCCGGCGATTCCCTTCTTCGGCATCGGCTCGGTCTCCGCCATCTTCGCCACCGTGATCTTCTCGATGCCGCCGGCGATTCGCTTCACCACGCTGGGCATCCGTCAGGTGCCCAATGACCTGATCGAAGCGGCCGATGCCTTCGGTGCCACCCGCAGCCAGAAGCTCTTCAAGCTGCAGCTGCCGCTTTCGCTGCCCACCGTGATGGCCGGCATCAACCAGACCATCATGCTGGCACTGTCGATGGTGGTGATCGCGGCCATGATCGGCGCCGATGGCCTGGGGAATGAGGTCTGGAAAGCCATCCAGCGCCTGCGTCCGGGAGATGGTTTCGAAGCGGGCATCGCGGTGGTCATCCTGGCCATGCTGCTCGACCGCCTGACCCAGACCTTCAGCAAGGAAAAGAAGCCCCGTTCATAAGGGGATTCACCAGTGGCCTCCGTGCGCTTTGTGGCTATGCGGAGGCCGCTTCGAGCACTTCCATACCCGACTCAACGTTGGCCGTCGACACGCGTTTTTCGACAGGCGTGCTTCGATAAACAATGAGTAAATTCGAATAAAGGGGAAAATGATGAACAATCAAGATGCCTCCCGCACTACCTTGAACGTCACCGCGAAGATGAATGCCGCCACCAAGGCATTGCTGCTCGGCGCTGTCATGTCCTCCTCACTGGCCGGCGCAAGCGCCGTGTATGCCGCCGGTGACAAGGGCGATGTGACGCTGGCCTACGTCGAATGGTCCTCTGAAGTCGCCTCCACCAATGTGGTCAAGGCGGTGCTCGAATCACAGGGCTACAACGTCGAACTCAAGGCGCTGTCTGCGGCGGCGATGTTCCAGGCAGTCGCCTTCGGCGATGCCGATGGCATGGTCGGTGCGTGGCTCCCCACCACCCACGAAGACTACATGGCCAAGATCGCCGACAAGGTCGACGACCTGGGCGTCAATCTCGAAGGCACCAAGCTGGGGCTGGTCGTGCCGTCCTATAGCAAGCTCGAGACCATCGACGACATCAAGACCCACGCCGAGGATATCGATGAGCGCATCGTCGGCATCGAGCCGGGCGCAGGTCTGACGCGTCTGACCGAGCAGGTGCTTGAGGACTACGATCTCGAGGACATCGACCTGACCACCGGCAGCGGCGCGACCATGACCGCCGCGCTGAGCAATGCGATCAAGGGTGAGCGTGAGATCGTCGTTACCGGCTGGACACCGCATTGGATGTTCGCCCGCTGGGACCTCAAGTACCTGGATGACCCGAAGGGCGTCTACGGCGGTGCCGAGGAGATTCACACCCTGGCGCGCAAGGGACTCGAGGAAGACATGCCGGAGGTCTACGCGATTCTCGACAACTTCGCCTGGACGCCGGCTGACATGGGCGAAGTGATGCTCAACAATCAGGAAGATGACGCCGACCCCTACGAAACCGCCAAGGCGTGGGTGGAAAGCCATCAGGATATCGTCAAGGAATGGCTGCCGGCCGCGGCTGAGTGATGCCTGACGCATGACTCGCTGAGTCATGAATGACGAAACGCCCCCACAGGGTCTCCTGTGGGGGCGTTTCGTTGTGTGCCTGCAAAAGACGCGTCGCTCACCCCGGGCGAGCGGGAGCGGAATGGCTCAGAACGGACTGGCTCAGCCTGACCTGATCAGAACGGGCAGGCTCAGAAAGGACAGGGACTGCGCACTTCCATGCGCTCACCACTCACCGGGTGATCGAAGCTGATCATCTCGGCATGCAGCATCAGGCGCTCGGCCATGAAGAAGGCCTCATCCGTCGCATAGAGATCGCAGCCCAGGATCGGGTGGCCGATCTGTTGGCTATGGATGCGCAACTGATGCGTGCGACCTGACACCGGCGTGAATTCGACTCGCGTGCGCGCCGGATTCTCCAGGCGCTCGATGACGCGGAAATCGCTGATGGCGGTCTTGCCGGTCTCGTGGCAGATCTTCTGCAGCGGGAACTGGTCGACGTCCTTGGCGATGGGCAGCGAAATGCGCCCGCTGTCCTCCGCAAGGTGGCCATGCAGGATCGCAGTGTAGGACTTGCCGATGTTGCGGTCCTGAAACTGGCGGGTCAGGTTGCCGTTGGCCGGCTTGTTGAGCGCGACCAGCATGATGCCCGAGGTGCCGAAATCCAGCCGATGCAGCAACTTGGCGCTGGGATATTCCTTGACCAGGCGATGATGCAGCGAATCCAGATTGAGCGGATGCTTGCCGGAAAGGCTGAGCAGGCCACTGGGCTTGTGGATCAGCAGGATGTCATCGTCGGCGTACAGCACCGCGTAGGTTTCGTGGCAGACGGGAACGATGAACGGGTCGGCTTGTGGCTGCATAAGGGCTCGTCAGTGACGTCAGGGAATCGGGGCGAAACGGCAAGGGCGCAAGCGCTGGCGCGGTCTAGAGCACCAAAGTGGTCTAGAGCGAGATATCCTGCCAGTGATATTCGTACTCATCGTCCTCACCATCCTCTGGCGCACGACCGATGAAGAGGCTGGCGGTGAAGGCGCGCACGAAGATCACCTGGCTGCCATCCAGCGCGGTCAGCAGCTCACCCTTCTTGAGCTTCTTGATCTTGCGCTTGCGCGCCGCGGCAGCATCACGCGCCGCGCGGGTGTCGGCGCGCCACTGGGCGGCAATCTCACCGGGCGCTGTCGACTGATCGAGCAGCTCCTCGGGGCATTGCAGCGGAATGTCTGGCGTGCCTTCGTCACGGATATGGTATTCCCAGCGGCTGGGGTCACCATTTTTGGGGGCCTGCATCAGGTGCTGGCGAATGAAGGTATGGCCGTGAGGATGTTCCAGCACGGTATACAGCACATTGCCGACCACGGCGTGATCGACCAGCGAGATGCCATGACTGTCGGACGGCGTATAGCCGGCCAGCAGACGGTCTACCAGTGTCTGACGTGCCACCTTGGGGGTGCCGCTGTCATCCCAGGCCATGAAGCCTCCAATCTGAGCGTGTCTGGCATCGCAGGCCATGTCGGGTGCACTGGTGAAGGGCGCAGGCCGACTGGCGTTCGAGAGGCCGAAAGGGCGGCCATTGTCCGGTTTGTGTCCAGCGAGGGCAAGCCGCTGACCGCGCGAAACTGCACCGTGGGGTCTCAAGGAATAGCGCAAGCGATAACACAAGCGGCAACCCGAACGGCAACGCAAGAGGCCCCGCATGAGCGGAGCCTCGAGAAGAGCGCCTGTTGTGGCGCAGACTGGCTATCGGCACAGACTGGCTATCGGCACAGACTGGCTATCGGCACAGACTGGCTAGCGGCACAGACTGGCTAGCGGCAGAGACTGGCTAGCGGCAGAGACTGGCTAGCGGCAGAGACTGGCTAGCGGTTCAGGGCGCCAGCAGTTGCTTGTGCCATTCGCCGTCTTCGGTGTCCAGGCGCTGGTAGCGCACGCGATCGTGCAGGCGCGAGGGCTGCCCCTGCCAGAATTCGATCATCTCAGGCACTACGCGATAGCCGCCCCAATGCTCCGGACGCGGCACCTCGGTGGTGGCATAGACCTGCTCGAAGCGACCCTGACGCTCGCTGAGCCATTCACGATCGGGAATCTCGACACTCTGCTGGGAGACCCAGGCGCCCAGCTGGCTTTCCTTGGGGCGTGAGGCGAAGTACTGATCGGAGGTGGCATCCGCGACCTTCTCGACGCTGCCTTCGATACGCACCTGGCGCTCCAGCGCGGGCCACCAGAAGGTCAGCGCGGCGAAGGGCACATTGGCCAGTTCGCTGCCCTTGTGGCTCTGATAGTTGGTATAGAAGATGAAGCCTTCACTGTCGCAGCCCTTGAGCAGCACGATGCGCGCATGCGGCTTGCCCTGGCTGTCGACGGTGGAGAGCGTCATGACATTGGCGTCGTTGTCATCGGCGGACAGGGCGCTGGTCAACCACTCCTGAAACAGCTCGAAGGGCTCCAGCGGTGTGTTCGCAAGGCTCAGGCCATCACCGGAATAGGTTCTGCGCACATCGGCGATATCGCGGTTCATGGTGGGCTCCCTTGATGAATTGCTCATGTAATGACATGACTGTGACCGCTCACGTGCTGGATCGCAAGCCTCAGACACCGCCCAGCTGCAGCCACGCCATGTAAAGCCCGGTACCGACGGCAATCGAGAGCAGCGCATTGCGTCGCCACAGATGCAGTCCCGCCACGCAGAGGGCCGCGACCAGCATGCCGGCGCCCTCGGCGCTCTCAAGCCAACTCCGCCAGGCCGAGATGCGGTGCGCGGACTCTGACATGTCAGGCAGTTGCATGGCCGACAGCGAGACGATGATCAGCACGACCATGACGATGGCCGGCAGATAGCGGCCCATATGCAGAATCAGCGGATGGGCCGAATGGCGGGACAGAAAAACGAAGGGCAGCGCGCGCGTGGCGAAGGTCGCACCGGCTGACACGGCGATCAACAGCAAGGCCTGCAGGGTCGTCATGGGGTGGTGTGCTCCGAGGCTTGATTGTGCTCAGTCTGGCACGCGCCAGACTTGCCTTGATGGTGATGATCGTCACGCGAGGCGTGCTTGCCGTGTGGCTGTTGTTTGCCACGCTGGTAATGATATTGCCCGAGCAGGAGAGCGCAGGCTGCCGCGATGCTGCCCAGCAACAGCTGGTCTTCCGGCAGCAGCCACAGGCCCGCGAGCGTGACCAGCAGGCCGAGCATGAAGGGCCAGCGCTCGCGCAGGGCGAACCACTGTTCGATGCCCAGCACCACGAACAGCGCCGTCAACGCGAACTCGATACCGCTGCTGTCAAAGCTGAGCTGTCCGGCTGCCAGACCCAGCAGCGTCCCCAGTACCCACCAGGATTGGTTGAGGAAGGTGATGCGTAACATCAGGCGCTGGTCATCAC
The DNA here is from genome assembly GCF_018340035.1 of Cobetia sp. MC34. Taxonomy (NCBI): domain Bacteria; kingdom Pseudomonadati; phylum Pseudomonadota; class Gammaproteobacteria; order Oceanospirillales; family Halomonadaceae; genus Cobetia; species Cobetia sp. MC34. Next base: position 113,631 of record NZ_JADPPY010000005.1, on the reverse strand, counting down.
GGCGCGCCACGGGATCCTCGCGCTCGCCGCTGCGCGGCAGGCTGGCCAGCAGTGAGTAGGTTTCATCGGTCAGCCCGAAGATGAGGTAGAGCTTGCCAAGGCCCGCCGCGCGGAAGCGCTCCAGCAGCGACAGGCCGTAGAAGAGGTGGCGCGAATTGAGCAGTAGCGTGGCCACGAAGACCTCGGTGATGCCGGCGCCTGCACCGAGCAACGCTACCGCCAGGAACTGGCCGGCTCCGGCCAGGATGACTAATGACATGAGCAGGCCCAGCCAGGGGCTCAACGGCAGCTGGGTGAACAGCACGCCGAAGGCAGCGCCCAGCGGGATATAGCCGAACATCACCGGCAGGGTCTGGTTGAGTGCCTGTTGCCATAAGTGGCGACCGCTGACTGGCTGCCGGGGAGGCGAGCCCGCACCGGGGGTGTCGCCCCGAGAGGCATGCGAGGTACTGGCCGTGGAAGGCGATGACATGGCGAGAGTTCCGTTCTGCGCAGGCGAGGTGAAGACGGGCGGCACATGCAGGGGGCCTTCAAGAGGCCGAGTCCCCACAAGCTGCAGACAATCTACGCAGCATATAATGTCATCAAGCGTCAGGCGATGCTGCCAAGGTGGCAGCTGGCAGTGGAAAGTGCTGAATCAGCGCTTCATTACTGATATTTCACATGTCTCATGGCGCCACGGCCGATTGATTTACCGTGGGTCGCCAGGTCACGGCCACCTATACTGGCCTGTAGTCGCTCGTTGGCTGCCTATCGCTGCCTGATCACGTGTCGTGCCATCAAAGGTTCATTCGCTGAGGGAGTCATCAGGATGAGTTCGAACCGATTCCGCAAGTCCTCGTCTGAGACGGTGCTTCATGATCAGGGTGAGCCTTCGCCGCTGCGCAGAGTCGTGATCTGGGGGCTGGCCATCCGGCTGTTTCACCTGCTGCTGATCCTGGCGATCATCGGCATGTGGTACACCGCCGAGGTGGGCGCAGGGCTCGATTTTCCGATGGTCTGGCATGCACGGCTGGGATATTGCGTGATCGGGCTGGTGGTGTTTCGCGTCATCTGGGGGCTGGTGGGCAGCGGGCATGCTCGCTTCAGCCGCTTCGTGGCGTCACCGCGCACGACCTGGCGCTACGCCGGTGACTTTCTGGCGGGGCGCGCGCCACGCCATGCAGGCCATAACCCCCTGGGTGGCTGGATGACGCTGGCCATGTTGCTGGTACTGGCGATTCAGGGATCGAGCGGTCTGTTTCTGACCGATGATCTGCTGTTCGAAGGGCCCCTGCATGATCGAGTCCCAGCGAGTGTCGCCGAGGGGCTGGCCTGGGTGCATCACACCAATATCACGCTGCTGTGGGGGCTGATCGCCCTGCATCTGATGGCCATCGTCTGGCATGGTCTGCGCGGTGAGTGGTTGATCTGGGCGATGGTGCATGGCCGCAAGCATTTCAGGCGCGATGAATCGGTAGTGGATGAGGGCGAGCCAGTATCACCTTCAGGGACACGCAGGTGGCTCGCACTGGGGTTGGCGATCGGCATTGCCGTTCTGGTCATCTGGCAGGGGGCGCAGTTGCCGTAAGCTCTGCTCGTTCTCACTCATGCTTTCGCTCTCACTTTCGCCCTCAAGTATGCCAAGACGCAAAAGCGCCGCCACGAGCAATCTCATGGCGGCGCTTTTGCGTCTTGACGGAGCTTTGGCTATATCAGTCAGCGCGATACTGCTGATGACAGCCCTTGCAGGTCTTGGCTGTCTCGACGAACTGGCTGCGCAGGGCGTCAAGGTCCTGACTGGCGGCGGCGTCGGCCAATGCCCGGCTCTGGGTCATCAGCGCCTCTGCACGCTCGTCGAAGCCTGCACGGTCACTCTCTATCTTGCTCAGCGCGTCGGTATCACCGTCATAGGAACCGGCGATGAAGCCCTCCCATGGCATCTGAGCCAGCAGCGCCAGTCGCTCGGCGCGGGTGCGAAACTCCTCGGCATCATAGTCCTGCTTGCCCTTGACCATCGCACCCATCGGACTGAACTGCCACGCCAGCGTCTGGAAGACTGCCTGGCGATACTGGATGGCATCTTCCGTCTTGTCAGCCAGTGCCGCAGGCGACGCCAACAGGCTGGCAAGCACCGCGCCAGCCGCCAGCACGCCAGTGGTCAGGCGGTTGCGCGAAATGCCCGCAGGGCGCGGAAAAGACAAGTGTGTTGTCAGGCTGATCATGGCAAAGCCTCGCTGTGGTCAACTCGCAAAGCCGATACAGCATGGGCGGCTCGCGATGGTTGAGGAGACACGCTGGGAAAAGCAGTGGGTAGCGGCGGGGAAAGCGGCAAGCCGCCGTGGGAAGGCGCAAACCGATACCCGCCATTCTAGTCGGCTATTTAAGTCGAACAAGGCGCGACGAGAAGGGCGGGCAATGGAGAGGCCAGGGCTTGATCAGACCTGCGGCTGACGCTTGAGGTTGCGTGAGCGGAAACGGGCGTAAGCCATGCTGGAAATGAACAGTCCCAGTGCCGCCAGTGCTTCCAGAACGCCGATGACGGCGTGGCCAGGCACACCGGCCAGCATCACGCCCTGCATGATGTAGAGCAGGCTGACGAAGGCCAGCCAGACATGGCCACGTGCCCGGCGGGTGAAGATGGCGGGCAGAAACAGTGCGATGGGCAGCAGGCGGATCAACAGCGGCAGCAGGCCGCTGTTCTCGCTCTGCGCCATCAGCTGAATGCCGCCGATCAGCAGCAGCAGGGCGACGGCCGCAAAACTTGCGATCACACCGCGACGGCTCTTGGCTTCGAGCGTATCGAGGCCCTGCTCACGTTCCAGTCGTTCAAGCCAGGCGCGCATCTATTTCGTCTCCCTGAGAGGTTGCATTGCCAGTGCCAGGCGAGCGATACGCTTGCCTTGCGCCAGTGCCAGGCGCTGTTCGTTGTCATCGACATCGTTGTCGCCACGCTTGCCGCTGACGTGGGTCGTGCCGTAGGGCGTGCCGCCCTGGGTGGTCTCGAGCAACTCGGTGGCGCTGTAGGGCACACCGGCATACACCATGCCATGATGCAGCAGCGGGATCAGCATGGTGATCAGCGTGGTTTCCTGACCGCCATGCAGAGAGCTTGAGGCACTGAAGGCGGTGGCAGGCTTGTCGATCAAGGCGCCGTTCATCCACAGTTCACTGGTGGAATCCAGGAAGTACTTGAGCGGCGCCGCCATGTTGCCGAAGCGGGTCGGGCTGCCCAGGGCGAGGCCCGAACAGTGACGCAGGTCGTCCAGCTCGACGTACATGGCCCCGCTGTCGGGGATTTCCGGCTCGGTCTGCTCGCAGGTGGCCGAGATCTCGGGCACCCGGCGCAGGCGTGCCTCGACACCGCTGATGGACTCGATGCCGGCGGCGATCTGCTCGGCCAGCGTGCGGGTCGCACCATGGCGCGAGTAATAGAGGACGAGGACGTACGGCGTCGCGTCGGGGGTCGTTGCGGACATGAGCTTCCTCAGGTGGATGACAATCTATCGAAAGGGGCAAGCGGGGCTTGCGTGAGCACACCCTGTCATCAGGGGATCAGGCGTCGCTCAACAGCACCAGCACATCTTCGGGCGGGCGACCGATGACGGCACGCGTGCCATCATCGAGAATCGGCCGCTGCATCAATTTCGGCGTTGCGGCAATCGCGTCAAGGCGTTGCGCATCGCTGGGGTCTACAAGGCCCAGTGCCTTCCACTCGGCTTCGTTCTCACGAGTCAGAGCCCGCGCGCCGCCTTCCACTCGGGCGGCCAGGGCCTCGAGCTGCTCACGATCGAGGGGATCTTCCAGGTAGCGGACGGTCTCGAAGGCATCGCCCTCGAGGCGCGCGGTCAAAAGCGCCAGTGTTTCCCGTGACTTGGAGCAGCGTGGGTTATGGTAGAGTTTCAATATTGACATGACTGTCTCCGTTTCCGGACAGGTGATGGGTTTCACGCAAGCGCTACTGACCATGGCCGGCGGTGGCGAATGAATCAGGCACGCATTGTAGAGGGGCGCACAAGAATGCCACAACTGCCAGGGATCTCGCGGGTCATGCCCGCCATCGGCGTCATCCTCAAGCTGGTATCACGTTTCAACTATCACGACGGCAAGAAGACCGCGTCGGCACTGACCTATACGACGCTGTTCGCCATCGTGCCCTTGATGACGGTCATCTATGCGATGTTCGCCGTCATTCCGAGTTTTGACGGCGTGGGCGATCAACTGCAGACCACGGTGTTCTCCCAGTTTCTGCCCTCGACCGGCGCCACGGTGCTCGAGTATCTCAACGAATTCTCCGATCAGGCGCGCAATCTGACCTCGGTGGGTCTGATCTTCCTGTTCGTGACCTCGGTGATGATGATGATCACCATCGAAGGCGCCTTCAATGCCATCTGGCAGGTGCCGAAAGGGCGCAAGGGACTGTCGAGCTTCCTGATGTACTGGGCCGTCCTGACGCTGGGGCCGCTGATGCTGGGCTCGGGCTTTTTGCTGTCGTCCTTTCTGACCTCGCTGTCCTTCTTCGACTCGGCCGCCGAGATGCTGGGCGGCAAGGCCCTGTTGCTGCGTCTGTTGCCGCCGCTGTTGAGCGCTGCGGCCTTCACCTTCATCTATGCCGCGGTGCCCAACTGCAAGGTTCGCCTGCGTGACGCCGCGGTCGGCGCGCTGACCACGGCGCTGGCGCTGGAGCTGGCCAAGGCGGGCTTCTCACTGTACGTGACGCATTTCCCGTCCTATCAGGCCATCTACGGTGCCTTCGCGGCCGTGCCGCTCTTCCTGCTGTGGGTGTTCCTGTCCTGGTGCATCGTGCTACTGGGGGCGGAAGTCGCGGCCTGGATGGGCGAGCGCTCCAATGCTGACTGGCATCGCTGGCCGCCGTTCTGGCAGACCCTCGGCGCCGTGATGCTGCTCAAGGATGCCCATGAGCGCGGTGAGCCGCTGTCCGATGATCGCCTCACGGAAGTGCTGGGCAGTCGTTACCGTCGTGTGCTCAAGCCGCTGATCGCCGAGAACATCGCCAGCCAGACCCAGGATGGCCAATGGGTGCTCGGGCGTGATCTCAGTCAATACTCGCTGTGGGAGATGGCGCACGCCTTGCCATGGGAATTGCCGGCCGGCGAGGCGGGCGAAGCGCCGCATCCTCGTCTGGAACCCCTGCGTGAGGCGCTGGCGCGTGCGCGTGCCGCCGAGAAGGAGCGCATGACCTGCGGTCTGGTCGAGGTGCTGCCCAGTGTCGGTGAGGTGGGTGATGAGGCCATGACTCAAGAAGAAAAAGACCCGCAAGATCCGCAACTTGCGACTTCCTGAGCGGCACTGGAACGCGATTGCAAGGTGACAGTCTGATGCCGAATGGGCAGAATGCGCACCCTGTGCCGTCTGCTCGCCCCGACGGGGGGTTGAGGCGGATGCCGATGCCCCGATGCCGATGCCCCGATATCGAAAGCGATGACGGCAATGAAAAGGCCCGACACCTGTTCGGGCCTTTTCCTTTGTCTCTCGCACATCAACCTCGCACATCAACCGGAAGCGCTCGCCTGTCTTGCATGAATTCGGCCTGCACGCTGGAGAGCCTGACTGAGGGATGAGCGAGGTAAGGGTGAGGCATGAGTGATTCAGGTCAACTGGCGACTGCCCGCCGGGCAGACACGCAAGTGAAAGGTTGGCATGCCAGACTGGCGACGGCGCCTTGCCCGCTGTCTGATGTGATCTTTGCGCGACCTGTGCGCCAGCGCCAAAGCGAGCGGCGAGGCGAGAGCTGGCAGTCAGCCGGTGGCCAGGCACGATGGAATTGACGATGTGGCGTGCCAGTCCCTGGCGCGCCTGACATGCATGAGGGTGCCGTTCGCGGCGCCCGCTGGAGGTGACAACCCGCCGATGAAAAGCTCTGCTCCTGAGAAGGCCCCGCTGGTCAAGCTGCGTGGCATTTCCAAGACCTTTGGTGATCGCAAGGTGTTGGACAGCCTTGACCTGGATTTGAACGATGGTGAGTTCGTCACGCTGCTGGGCCCGTCCGGTTGCGGCAAGACCACCGTGCTGAGAATGATCGCCGGCTTCGCATCGCCGGATAGCGGCACCATCACGCTCGAGTCGACGGCCTTGCATGAGCGTCCCGCTCACCAGCGCCCGGTCAATACCGTCTTCCAGAGCTATGCGCTGTTTCCGCACATGAACCTCTATGACAACGTGGCCTTTGGCCTGCGCATGGAAAAGGTCGCCAAGGCCGAGATTCATGAGCGGGTGCGCGAAGCGCTGGAGATGGTGCAACTGGCCCATCTGTCGGACCGCCGCCCGGACCAGCTCTCCGGCGGGCAGCAGCAGCGCGTCGCGATTGCCCGCGCCGTGGTCAAGCGGCCCCGCGTCCTGCTGCTCGATGAGCCACTCTCGGCGCTGGATTACAAGCTGCGCAAGCAGATGCAGAACGAGCTCAAGCGCCTGCAGCGTCGCCTGGGCATCACCTTCGTGTTCGTCACCCACGATCAGGAAGAGGCGCTGTCGATGTCCGATCGCGTGGTGGTGATGCGCGAAGGCGGCATCGAGCAGATCGGCACGCCGCGTGAGGTCTATGAATCGCCGAGCACGCTGTTCGTGGCGCGTTTCGTCGGTGAGATCAACCAGCTGGCGGCGCAGGTCGTGCGCCCCGCGGCGACGGCCGGGCGCATCGAGATCACGCTGCTCGGTCAGACGCTGGAACTCAGCAGCCATGGCCGCACCTATCAGGGCGGAGAGGCGGTGCAGGTGTTGCTGCGCCCGGAAGACATGCGACTCAAGGGTGCCGAGGACAGCGAAGGTTTCCCGGCGCGTGTCATCGAGCGCAACTACAAGGGCATGACCCTGGACACGGTGCTGGAGCTCGACAACGGTCAGCAGTTGCTGGCCAGCGAGTTCTTCGACGAGGATGACCCTGACTTCGATTACCGCCTCGGCGAGCGTGTGCGCGTCAGCTGGGTGCCGGACTGGGAGATCATCCTGCCCGATGATGAGCCGGCCGTGACGGGGGCGGGTGCATGAGTCTGGTGCGCAATCCCTTCAAGACCGCCACCCTGACCATCATCTGGGGCTGGCTGATCGTGCTGGTGCTGGCCCCGACGCTGCTGGTGGTACTGGTCAGTCTGATGCCGGAAAACACCGGCCAGCTGCTGGGCGGTGAGCTGTCGCTGAGCACGCTGTGGCAGGGCTTTCTGACCAACTATGGCCAGATGATCAGCCCGGTGTACCTGAGTGTCTTCGGCCATTCGCTGTGGATCGGCCTGATCACGACGCTGATCTGTCTGCTGCTCGGTTATCCCTTCGCGTGGATGATCTCGCGGGCCAGCCCGCGCCTGCAGCCCTTGCTGCTGCTGTTGGTGATCATTCCGTTCTGGACCAACTCGCTGATCCGCATCTATGCCCTGCGCACGCTGATCGCGACGCGCGGCCTGCTCAACGATGTGCTGATGAATCTCGGCCTGATCGATGCGCCGTTGCGCCTGCTGTATACCGAGGAGGCGGTGATCGTGGGGCTGGTCTACATGCTGCTGCCGTTCATGATCCTGCCGCTGTACGCCGTCTTCGAGCAGCTGAGCCGCCCGACGCTGGAGGCGGCCCGCGACCTTGGTGCCAATGGCCTGGCCACCTTCCGACATATCGTGCTGCCGCTGACCATGCCGGGCATCATCGCGGGCGTGCTGCTGGTGTTCCTGCCGGCGATGGGCATGTTCTATGTCTCGGATCTGCTGGGTGGCTCGCGCCATCCGCTGATCGGCAACATCATCAAGGGCCAGTTCCTGGAGGCCAACAACTGGACCTTCGGCGCGGCGATCAGCGTGATGCTGACACTGGTGATGGCGTTCCTGCTGCTGGCCTATTACCGCAGCGTCAAGCTCTTCAAGCGTGAGGTGACCCTATGAAGGCGAGCGCCGCGCTGCGTTGGTTCAGCCGCTGTTACCTGACGCTGATCTTCACGCTGTTGTATGTGCCGATCCTGGTGTTGATCGGCATCTCGTTCAATGACTCACGCAATCCCTTCGTGTGGGGCGGCTTCAGCCTGCGCTGGTACGACAAGCTGCTGGGCAATGGCAATCTGATGGAGGCTGCGCTCAATACGCTGTGGCTCGGGGTGACGGCGGCGACGCTGGCGACCCTGATCGGCACGCTGACGGCCACTGCGCTTTATCGCTATCGCTTCCGCGGCAAGCCGCTGCTCAATGGCATGCTGTTCACGGTGATGATGATGCCGGACATCGTGATGGCGATCGCCTTCCTAGCGCTGTTCATTGCGTTGGGTATCCAGCTGGGCTATTTCTCGCTGCTGGTCTCGCACGCCACCTTCTGTCTGCCGTTCGTGGTGATCACCGTCTATTCCCGCCTGACGGGCATCAACCCGCAGTTGCTGGAAGCGGCGCGTGATCTCGGTGCCAGTGAAGCCCGCGCCGTCTGGCACGTGCTGGTACCGGCGCTGATGCCGGCGATCGCCTCCGGCTGGCTGCTGAGCTTCACCCTGTCGCTGGATGATGTGGTGATCTCGACCTTCGTCACTGGGCCGACCTTCGAGGTGCTGCCGCTGCGCATCTACTCGATGGTGCGACTGGGGCTCAAACCTGAAGTGAATGCATTGGCAACCCTGCTGTTGGGGCTGTCGCTCTGTCTGCTGTTGATTTCACAGTTGTTGCTCAAGGAGAAAAAATAACATGCAAGGTACCCGTTTCCCGCTGCGCGCCGCTGGCCTGATGGCTGCCGTCAGCCTGGCTTCCGTGGCCACATCCGCCCCCGTTCTGGCCGCGGATGACAGCGACAAGGTCCTCTACGTCTACAACTGGACCGAGTACATGCCCGATGAAGTCATCGAGCGCTTCGAAGAGCAGACCGGCATCGATGTCGTCTACTCCACCTTCGATTCCAACGAAGCGATGTATGCCAAGCTCAAGCTGCTGGACAGCGACAACAGCTACGACCTCGTCTTCCCGTCGACCTATTACATCGACAAGATGGCGCGTGAAGGCCTGTTGCAGAAGCTGGATGTCAGCAAGCTCGACCATTTCGAGGACCTCGACCCCAACCTGGTCGATCGTGACTTCGACAAGGGCAACCAGTACAGCGTGCCTTACATGTGGGGCAGCGCCGGTATCGGTTACAACCCGGACTATGTCGAAGAGGGCGCGCTGACCAGCTGGAACGATCTGTGGAACGACAAGTATCGTGACAAGCTGCTGCTCTCCAACGACATGCGCGAAGTCTTCCATGTCGCACTGGCAAGCCTCGGCTTCAGTGGCAACACCACGGACCCGGACGAGATCAAGGCGGCCTACGAGAAGCTGACCCAGCTGATGCCCAACGTGCGTGCCTTCAACTCAGACGCGGCGCGCGTGCCCTTCATGCAGGGTGAGGTCGATGCCGGCCTGATCTGGAACGGTGAGGTCTATCAGGCCAACCAGGAAGGCGTGCCGGTCGAGTATGTCTATCCCAAGGAAGGCATCATCCTGTGGATGGACACCATGGCGATTCCGTCCAACGCGCGTCACGTCGATGCGGCCTATCAGTTCATCGATTACCTGATCAGCCCGGAAGTCAGCAAGGAAATCAGCGAGTACGTGGGTTACACCACGCCGAGCCTGGCGGCCAAGAACATGATGGACCCGGAAGTGCGTGACAACCCGGTGGTCTTCCCGACTCAGCAGGATCTCGCCCGCGGCGAATTCCAGACTGATGTCGGTGATGCGCTGTCGATCTATCAGAAGTACTGGGAGCAGCTCAAGACCGGGCATTGATCCGTCCTTGAGGCGTGATGACGCAAGAAATCACGTCAGCGACTTGAGCTGAACCGACGCCCCGAGGCATGCTCTGTCTCGGGGCGTCGTCGTTTGTCGACCTTGGCTGCGCGCTCCACGTAATTGACACGTCCTGGTGAAGACTGGAGGGTGCCATGTCACGTTTTTCCCCTGCAATGATGTCGGCGGCGCATGCCCGTGAGTTGAGCAGTACCGAGGCGGATGATCTGTTCAGTCGTGAGATGCAAGGCGTTGCTCCCCTGAGGCGCGGCAAGGACCGCGCCGATGTCACCACGGCCCGCAAGGGCCCCAGCGAGGCTCAGCTGGCTCGGCGTGAAGACGCACAGAAGACCCTGGGCAATGAGCTGGACGGACTGTCCGACAGCTACGTGGAGCATCTCTCGCCGCATGACCCGGTCGAGTTTCGCCGCGATGGCATCCAGACCGGTGTGCTGGAGCGCTTACGCCAGGGCGGCTACCCACCCGAGGCGCAGCTCAATCTGATGCGTCGTCCGCTCATCGAGTGTCGGCGTGAGGTGCATCGCTTCATCCAGGACGCCTGGCGCAGCGAGTTGCGTTGCCTGCTGGTGATTCATGGCAAGGGGCGTGACAGCGAATCGCATGCCGCCTTGATTCGTGCCTACCTGGTGCACTGGCTGGAGCAGATGCCCGAGGTGCAGGCCTGGAGCAGTGCCACGCCGCGCCACGGTGGGCTGGGGGCGACGCTGGTGATGTTGCGCAAATCCCGCGCGGCGCGTGACAACAACCGCGAACGACACCAGAAACGGCGCGGCTGATCGGTGCGAGCCGCAACCCCCGCAAGCAGCCAAATCAGACAACTGAAAGCCGACAATGGATACAAGAAAGCCCCGCCAGACCGCGATCATCGCGAGCTGGCGGGGCTTTTTCATGCTCATGGTTTCCAGTTCTCAGACCTCAGCCTTGACCTGAGAGCCATGAACTCCAGCGAAGCCTCATGCCTCGGGCTGCCTATTGCACGCTGTAACCGCGACCGGTGAAGCAGGCACTCAGCGCGCGGCGATAGGTGTCTGCGTTGCTGGCGGTCACGGGCGGCGCCGCGGAATTGGCTTCGGCGCCACCCTGCTGATTGGCCCAGCGATGGCACTCATAGCGATCACGCGATTGCTGGTCTTCGCTCTGGCCCTTGGTGGGGTAGGCGATGACATCGACCGCCGCGGCCGTGAGTGTCGCCTGAGCGGGGGCCTGGACCGGCAGATACTGCTGCTGGCTCTCTTCCCACAGGTAATAGGTGCCCGCCGCCAGGAAATACAGCGTAGCGCCTACCCAGACACCGCGCGCCCCTGCGGGCAGACCATGACCGTGCCCCGGGCCACCCGGAGCCCAGCGAATCAGACGACCGGGCTCACCATGCCGGATCACGATATCGGGGCCTATGTAGCCCGGCCCATCGAAGCGCCCATGCCCCGGGCCCGCCATGGCGGACGTGGTCGGCAGGGCACTCAACAGTGCGAGAGACAGCGCGAGCGCGCGCTGGGGGCCCTTGCCGGAAAGACGATTGCGACTCATGCGTTTACTCCTGTGTGACCAGCATGGCATTTGAGTGTGCCGATGACGTTGGGTGCCAGCGCGCAAGCATCAAGAAAACAAATGGCATCCTGCGCCATGTGTGCGCCGAGAAGTTGGACGGTAGTTGGACAAGACATTGGTCATGTAGGCATTAGGTGATATTATCCGCGCGCAATCTGATCATGTTTTTTCATTATAGTGTTGTTTGCCAGCAGGGCGCCGAGACAGCTCACGGCGTCTCTCCCGGACACTCACAAGGAAATCTCCATGCGCAATACCCCTGCAGCGGGCGGTGGCGAAGATGCCAGTGCCGAGCCGCGCACCGGCTTGTTTGCCAAGGTCAACCCGCCGGTCTTCTTCGGCGCGAATGCCATCATCCTGTTATTGGTGATCTTCACCGCGGTGTTCTCGGATACGGCCATGTCCGTGTTCGAGTCGGTCCAGCATTGGATCACCAACACCGTGAGCTGGTTCTACATCCTGTGCGTGGCCATCGTGCTGATCTCGGTGGTGTATGTCGGCTTCTCACGCCATGGCGAGATTCGCCTGGGGCCGGACCACTCACTGCCGGACTACAGCAACGTCACCTGGTTCGCGATGCTGTTCTCGGCGGGCATGGGCATCGGTCTGATGTTCTTCGGCGTGGCCGAGCCGGTGATGCACTTCCTCAATCCGCCGACGGGCACCCCGGAGCAGGTCGAGACCGCACGTGAAGCGATGAAGCTGACCTTCTTCCACTGGGGGCTGCATGCCTGGTCGATCTACGCCATCGTCGCGCTGATTCTGGCCTACTTCAGCTATCGCCATGACCTGCCGCTGACGCTGCGCAGTGCCTTGTATCCCCTGATCGGCAAGCGCATCTACGGCCCGATCGGCCATGCGGTGGACATCTTCGCCATCGTCGGCACCGTCTGTGGCGTCGCCACTACGCTGGGCTACGGCGTGGCACAGGTCAATGCCGGGCTCTCGCACCTGACCGGCATGCCGAACAATGACTGGACCCAGGTCGCGATCATCGTCGTGATCACCGGCCTTGCCACCATCTCGGTCGTGACCGGACTGGACAAGGGCATCCGCATCCTGTCCGAGATCAACCTCGGCCTGGCCGTGGTGCTGTTGCTGTTCGTGCTGCTGCTCGGCCCGACCGCCTTCCTGCTCAAGGCGTTCGTCCAGAATTCCGGCTTCTACATGGCGGATATCGTCGGCAAGACCTTCGAGCTCTACGCCTACGAACCCAATGACTGGATCGGTGGCTGGACGCTGCTCTACTGGGGTTGGTGGATGTCCTGGTCTCCGTTCGTCGGCATGTTCATCGCGCGTGTCTCGCGCGGCCGTACCATCCGGGAATTCGTGATCGGCGTGCTGTTCGTACCGGCCGGTTTCACCCTTCTGTGGATGACCATCTTCGGCAACACCGCCATCTCGATGATTCTGGAGCAGAACGTCACGGCGCTGGTCGATACCGTCAACGACAACTATTCGCTGGCCCTGTTCACCTTCCTCGAGCAGCTGCCGCTGTCGTCCATCACCTCGATGATCGCGCTGGTGATGGTCATCGTGTTCTTCGTCACCTCGGCGGACTCCGGCTCGATGGTGGTCGACATGCTGGCCTCCGGTGGTCGTGACGACACCCCGATTTGGCAGCGTATCTACTGGGCCTTCGCGGTGGGTCTTCTGGCTGTCGTACTGATGCTGGCCGGTGGTCTGGGGGCGCTGCAGACAGCCACCATCGCCACCGCCTTGCCGTTCGGCATGATCCTGCTGGCCGCGATATTCGGGCTGCTGCGTCAGCTTAATCTCGAGTCCGTCAAGCGCCGCTCCCTGTCGGTCAATACCGCAGCCGCGACGCCGATGGGCGAGAAGGGCAACTGGCGCAAGCGCGCCCAGCACCTGATGAGCTTTCCGACGCGGGCCATGGTACGTGGTTTCCTGCGCGGCACTGTCGTGGAAGGCATGCAGGAGCTGGCCGAAGAGCTGCGCGGCCAGGGGCTGGAGGTCGAAGTCACCACCAGCCGTGACCGCGTCTACTTCAATGCGCGCCACGGTGAGGAAGACGACTTCATCTATGGCGTACGCATTCGCTCTCACTTGCGTCCGGACCTCAATCTGGATCAGGAAGACGAGGGCGATGAAGAGGATTACTGTCGTGCCGAAGTCTTCCTCAAGGAAGGCGGTCAGTCCTATGACCTGATGGGCTACAGCAAGGACCAGGTCATCAATGATCTGCTCGAGCAGTACGAGCGTCATATGCATTACCTGCACCAGCTGCGTCTGAGCCAGTCCGTCGGTCAATGACCTGACGGGCAGTCAGTGACGCTTCACGCGTCGTCGTGATACAGAAGCCCCTTGTGGAGAAATCCGCCAGGGGCTTTTGCCTGTCTGGATGAGGCTCCTTGCGAGAACCGGCCTGGACATTGCCTCTGTCGAAAGACGCAGGAATGGGAGGCCTCTATTTCTCGGCTCAGTCATTAGCTCTGCTTATCCAGGCGACGTCGAGATCTTATTTGTCTCGCAAGCAGGGGGCTCTAGCATGGGTTCTTCCCACAAAATCGCCTATCGGCAGGGGCCTGATGACATGCCGCGGTGTTGTCGCCTGCCAGGGTTCCCGCCCATGACTGACCGAAGGTGAACGCGATCTGCCCGCAATGTCTCCATGACGGCTGAGGTTCCTTGAGTCTCGGCATCCGCAGTCATGAACGACGTAACCGCTGTCATGAACGACGGTACCAATGTCACGAACGACGTCAGCGGCATCATGAAACATGACAATAAAAACCTGTCACGAGGTAGGAACATGTTGAAAGGAACTGGATGCACTCATCGAGCAGCGAGGTGTCCTGAAGGGGCCCAACTCGACGCTCGGAATCACCGCGATCACCATGACCGTGTTCTTCATTCTCTACGCGATTCTGCTGGGAAAGACGGCCAGTGATCAGTTTCTGGGCATCAAGTCCTGGATAGAGAGCACCTTGGGCTGGTACTACGTGCTGGTGATGTTCTCGACCTTCGTGGTCTGTCTTTACGTGATGTGTTCGCGTGTCGGCAAGATTCGGCTGGGGCGCGACGATGAGCGTCGCGAGTTCAGCAATTTTGCCTGGTTCTCGATGCTGTTCGGCTGCGGGACCGGCGCAGGCATGCTGTTCTTCTCGATGTCCGAGCCCATGATCCATCTCGCGAGTGACTGGAGCGGTGGCAATCCGTTTTTGAGTGCTGACGTCAAGGCGGCCGTCGCCGCCTTCTTCGAGGCCAAGCAGGCCGCCCTGGCGAGTGGTCTCATGCCGGGGGACGAAGGCTTCCCGGTGCCTGACAGCCGCGTCGCGGAAGCGGCCGCCGGGGGTATCAAGCTCACCGTCTTCCACTGGGGCACGATCGCCTGGGCCATGTACGCCATCGTCGGGCTGTCTCTGGCCTATTTCGCCTTCCGCAAGGGCCTCCCACTCTCGATGCGCTCGGCTCTCTATCCGCTGATCGGCAACCGGATCTACGGGCCCATTGGGCACACCGTCGATATCCTGACTGTGTTCGGTACCATTTTCGGCATCGCCACCACGCTGGGGCTGGGCGTCGAGCAGATCGGCTCCGGCCTGATGTCACTGGGTCTCATCGAAGAGAAGTCGCGCATGGTGACCGTGGTCTCCATCGTGCTGATCAGCGTCATCGCTACCTTGTCAGCGACCAGCGGCGTGGCACGTGGCATCAAGCTGCTTTCCACCTTCAATACCTGGGTTTGCCTCGGCATCCTTGCCTACTTCCTGCTGGTGAGCGACGCCAACTATCTGATCGCGAGCTCCATCACCTCGCTTGGCGATTACCTCACCGATGGCGTCTCGATGACACTGTGGACGGCGCGCACGCCGGACGAGCAAGTGTGGCAGGGCGGCTGGACCATCTTCTACTGGGGCTGGTGGATCGCCTGGGCCGGTTTCGTCGGCATGTTCATTGCCCGCATCTCGCGCGGCCGGACCATCCGGGAATTCATTCTCGGGGTGATGGTCATCCCCTCCATCGTCGCGCTGGTCTGGTTCGGCGTCATCGGCTCGGCGGGCATCCATCAGTCCCTGTACGGGGCCGACATGGGCATCTATACGGCTGCGGTCACCAACTGGGACTACGCCGGCACCCTCTACCACTCGTTCGAGGTGCTCACTCCCGGCATCGCCGCGACCGTGGCCAAGGTGGCAGCGCTGGTCGTGGTGATCATCTTCTTCGTCACGTCTGCGGATTCCGGCACCCTGGTGCTGGGGCGCCTGCTGGCCTTCGGTCGTCGCCCCCCAGTTCAGCAACGCATCATCTGGGGCATGATGCTGGGCGCCGTGACCTTGATCCTGCTGTTGCTGGGAGGCGATCAGGCGCTCAAGTCCCTGCAGGCTGCCTCGATCGCCGGCGCCTTGCAGTTCACCTTCGTGCTGATCGCCATGATGATCGGGCTGTTGAAATCGCTGCGCGAGGACGGCGAATCGATGATCGAGAACGAGGAGCATATCCGCAAGATGATCGAGAACGAGGTCCGCGACCTCTCCTGAGTTGCCGTTTGCCAGACGTATGCGCCTGACGTATGCGTTCGGTGTGCAAGACATGAGGCCTCTGCCCCCTGGGCAGGGGCCTCGTTGTTTCTCGCTTTCGGGACAGGGCTGTTTACCTCCTTGGGCTCAGGGCTGTTTTCCTGCTCCAGAGCAGGCCTGCGCATGTCACCAAGGTCGCAAGGCAATATCAAACGTACGTATGTTCCAATGTTGGGAAGTCCATCGATTCCGCCAACGGCGCGCAGCATCGGTTTGCGGCTATGCTGTCGACAGTGCAGGGCCCACAGGCTGACACCCACCCGACGGAGACCCGACAGCGCCTCACCGCGCATCTCACCACGATGTCTTTTGACCTAGTCTCACGACGACGTCTTGCAACGACGTCTACAACAACAAGGTAGCGGGGGCAGTGACGCCGAGCGCCCCACGTACTGATCAAGGAGCAACGCCATGCATGATCCCCTAGCGGCTCGACCCGATGAGTCAGGCAAGTCCACTCCCGATTCCACTCTCGACTCCACGACAGAACCTTCCCACATGGCAGGTGCCTCGCCCGACGCTTCGAGAGCACAGCCAGCGGCAGGCGACATGAGCGGCATGTCGTGCCTGCGGTCTTCCCTGGAGGTGGATTTCAGCGGCTACGATTCCCTGATGGACATGCTGGAGAAGGCCTGCTCGGCGCATGGCGAGCGTCCTGCCTTTACCTGCATGGACCGCACCATGTCGTTTGCGGAGCTGGATGCCACCAGTCGCCAGCTGGCGGACTGGTTCCAACATGAGACCGACCTGAAACCGGGCGATCGGGTCGCCATCCAGCTGCCCAATACGCTGATGTTTCCGGTGGTGGCCTTCGCCGTACTGCGGGCAGGCCTGGTGCTGGTGAATACCAATCCGCTGTATACCGAACGTGAGATGGAGCATCAGTTCAATGATTCCGGCGCGCGGGCATTGGTGGTGCTGGCCAACATGGCGGACAAGGTCGAACGCGTGCGGGAGCGCACTGGCCTCGAGTACGTGCTGGTCTGTGAATTGGGCGACATGCATTCGGCCTTCAAGCGACTGTTGATCAATACCGTGGTCAAGCACGTCAAGAAGCTGGTGCCGAGTTACCACCTGCCTGACGCCATTCCGCTGCGCACGGCCATCTCGCAGGGCAAGGCCGAGCGCTGGGAACGGCCGACACTGGCACTCGATGATATCTCTGTGCTGCAGTACACCGGCGGCACCACCGGGGTCGCCAAGGGCGCGATGCTGACTCACCGCAACCTGCTCGCCAACATGCTGCAAGGCAAGATGGCCCTGACGCAGGATTTGAACCCCGGCCACGAGACGCTGGTGGCGCCGTTGCCGCTCTATCACATCTACGCTTTCACCATTCATCTGGCGTGCATGCTCAGTGAAGGCAATCACACCCTGTTGATTCCCAATCCGCGCGATATCCCGGGCTTCGTCAAGACGCTGCAAAAGCACGACTTCACGATGTTCGTCGGTCTCAATACGCTGTTCGTGGCGCTGTGCAACAACCCCGGCTTCCAGGCACTGGACTTCTCGAAGCTCAAGATCACCACCTCAGGAGGCGTGGCGCTGACGCGCAAGGCAGCAGAAGAGTGGAAGCGGGTCACTGGCAGTGATATCTCCGAGGGCTACGGCATGACCGAGACCTCGCCGATCGTGTCGTTCAATCCGCTGGATGCCATTCAGCTCGGCACCATCGGGCGGCCGATGCCCTCCACCGAGGTGCGTCTGTATGACGATGAAGGCGCGCTGGTCGCCATGGGGGAGCCGGGCGAGCTGTGCGTGAAGGGGCCGCAGGTGATGAAGGGGTATTGGCAGCTTGAGCAGGCCACGAAAGACAGCTTTACTGCCGATGGCTTCCTGCGCACCGGTGACATCGCGGTCTTCCAGGAGGATGGCTATATGCGCATCGTCGATCGCAAGAAGGACATGATCATCGTCTCCGGGTTCAACGTGTATCCCAATGAGGTCGAGGACGTCATCGTGCGTCACCCGGATGTGCTCGAGGCTGCCGCCGTCTCCGTGGTGGATGAGCGCAGTGGTGAAGCAATCAAGTTGTATGTCTTGCTCAAGGACGGCGCAGAGCTCGAGGCGGATGCGCTGCGAGACTGGTCGCGCAAGGAACTGGCCAGCTACAAGGTGCCGCGTCAGGTGGTCTTCATCGACGAGTTGCCCAAGACCAACGTCGGCAAGGTGCTCAGACGTGAACTGCGCGACTCGCCGCCGGAATCTGCCTGACCTTGCCGTTGATTTCTCCCTGTTGGTGACAGCCTGAAATACGGAGCCTAAACACAGCCCTTGAAACACGAACGCCCCGCTCATTGAGCGGGGCGTTCGTGTTTACGATACGTATTGCAAGGCCAGGCGCTGGGGAGAGCGCCTGAGCCTGCCGTCAGGCGTCCTTCTTGTGCTGGGGCGCGTTGTAGATCTCGAGATCCAGCTCGTTCTCGGACTTGCCGACCAGGGTGGTGACCATCAAATCGCCCGCGACATTCACGGTAGTACGTGCCATGTCGAGGATACGGTCGATGCCGGCGATCACCGCGATGGCTTCCAGCGGCAGGCCTACCTGGCTCAATACGATGGAGAGCATGATCAGGCCGGCGCCCGGTACACCGGCGGTGCCGATGGAGGCCAGCGTGCCGGTCAGCACGATCATGCCGTAATCCATCATCGACAGCTCGATGCCGGTCATCTGGGCAATGAACAGTGCCACCACGCCCTGGTAGATGGCGGTGCCATCCATGTTGATGGTCGCACCGACCGGCAGCACGAAGCCGGAGACACCTTCCGAGACGCCGAGGTTCTTCTGGGCGCAGCGGATGGAGATCGGCAGGGTACCGGAGCTTGAGGCCGAGGAGAAAGCCACGACCAGTGCATCGACGATACCGCGCAGATAGCGCACCGGGTTCAGCTTGCCCAGCGTCGCCAGCAGGCCGGAGTAGACCACCAGCACGTGCACGATACTCGCCAGGTAGGCCACGCCGATCACCTTGGCCAGCGGCAGCAGCACATCCAGGCCGTAGTTGCCGGAGACATGCGCCATCAGGCCGAAGACACCGAACGGCGCGAAGGCCATCACGAACTCGGTCAGCTTGTACATCACTTCAGCGAAGCTATCGAAGACGCGCACGACCGGCTCGCCCTTGTCGCCGATCATGATCAGCGAGATGCCGATCCCGATGGCGAAGACGATGATCTGCATGATGTTGCCGTTGGCCAGCGCATCGATCGGGTTGCTCGGCACCAGGTCGACCAGAATCTGCACCAGCGAAGGCGCATCCTTGGTTTCCATCGCCTTGTCGAAGTTGAACTCGAAGCCGGCACCCGGCTGGAAGATGCTGGAGGCCAGCATGCCGATGGCGATCGCGAAGGCGGTCGTCAGCAGGTAGAGGGCGATGGTCTTGCCGCCGATGCGGCCCATCTTCTGCGGGTCACGCATCGAGGTGATACCGACCACCAGGGTGCTGAAGACCAACGGCACGATCAGCATCTTGATCGCATTGATGAAGATATCGCCCAGCGGCTTGAACATGCTGGCGCTTTCTCCCATCAGGGCGCCAGCGAGTATCCCCAGGGCGAGGCCGCCCAGGATCTTCTGCCACAACGGCAAACGGCGCCACAGGTTAGGGCGGGAGGAATCACTCATGGAACTGTCCTTAGGTGTCTAGCGATGATCATCGCTGATGATGCTCAGGGCGCGCCCGAGTCTGTCGTCTCGATGCCTTGTCACGATTGCGCACTGCATTAAGCACTTTTTTGGTGCGGGAAGATTAACAGTCAGCCTTCACTCACCCTCTGCACCTTTAGTCGCAAAAAAGCGTTCTTACACGCGAATTCAGCTTTCCATGCAGAACGCGCATGAGCCCATGCCGCAAAAGGTTCCACCAAAGAAGTAGTTGTCAGGCAGGCATATCGTCTGTCTTTGCGATACCTTGACGTTAACGTTAACTGTTAAGCCGCCAGAGCGACTTTCCACTAGTCTGATGGTAGGCACTGTTGCCATCGTCGAATCGACAGCTTCCGGTTCGACATTCCTGAAGGTACGTCATTGCCTGCCCGGCCTCACGAGGGCTGGGTAATCCCTCAAACGCCTGATCGGTAAGAGAGGACGCTGAGCATGTCCGATACAACAACACGCGGACCCGCCTCCCCGGGGACCGCGCCGTCCGATGGCTTACAGCCAGAGCTGAATGACCTGACCGCCATGCCGACGGCAGGCCAGATCGCGCCGCAGGGGCCGACGGTGCTGCATCATCTGGCCTTCATGACCGGCGATGAACTCTGCATCCCGATCTTCAAGCGCCTGCGTCAGGACGGCACCCTTTATCCCGTCGATGAGTCGCAGGTACAGGAAGAGCCGTCACAGGACGCTTCACCTAACGAACGCGACCCGATCGAGCGCGACACGGCGCTGAAGATCTACCGCACGATGCTGTTCACCCGGGTGTTGGATGAGCGCATGCTGGCTGCCCAGCGCCAGGGGCGCTTGAGCTTCTACATGCAATGCACCGGCGAGGAAGCCACGGTGATCGGCAGTGTGGCGGCGCTTCAGGACGATGACATGATCATGGCGCAATACCGTGAGCAGGGTGCGCTTGCCTGGCGTGGCTTCAGCTGTGACGAATTCATGAACCAGATGTTCGGCAACGAGCGCGACTACGGCAAGGGCCGTCAGATGCCGATCCACTATGGGTCGCGTGACCTGCACTACATGACCATCTCTTCACCGCTGGCGACCCAGATCCCCCAGGCCACCGGCTATGCCTACGGCCAGAAGCTGGCGGGCAAGGGGCAGTGCACCATCACCATCTTCGGTGAAGGGGCCGCCTCCGAGGGCGATTTTCATGCCGCCCTCAACATGGCCTCCGTGCATCGGGTGCCGTGCATCTTCCTGTGTCGCAACAATGGTTATGCCATTTCCACCCCGTCATGCGAGCAATTCGCCGCCGATGGCATCGCACCACGTGCCTTCGGCTATCACATGCAGAGCATCCGGGTGGATGGCAATGACGTGATCGCCGTCTACGAAGCCACCCTGGCGGCGCGCAAGATCGCGGTCGAGACCAATCAGCCTGTATTGATCGAGGCGATGACCTACCGTCTGGCGGCTCACTCCTCTTCGGATGATCCCTCCGGGTATCGCAGCAAGAAGGAGGAGGCCATCTGGCGCGACAAGGACCCCATTCTGCGCATGCGCAACTGGCTGGAGGCACAAGGCTGGTGGAGCGAGGAGGAGGAAAAGGCCACTGGCGATCAACTGCGTCGCGAAGTGCTTGAGTCCATGAAGCGCGCCGAGAAACTGGCGCCACCGGCGCTGGACACGCTGATCAGTGATGTCTACGACACGCCGACGCCGTTGCTCACACAGCAGCTCGAAGACGTGAAACAACATATTCGCAAGTACCCGCACGCCTACCCCAAGGGCGCCGCCAGCATGGGATTCACTGCGCAGGAGCTGGAAGATAGCCGCAAGGTGTATCAGGAACGCCATCAGCGTCTAGATGGAGGCCAGACATCATGAGCGAGCAGATGAGTGAACAGCCGTTGGAGAAAACGCCAGTGACAGACTCAGCTACAAGCGACTCAGCTGGGGCGGGTTCAGCGGCGAAAGAAGCGTCTGCTGCGCCTGGCAGCAAGGATGCAGCGGTCTCGGCCTCGGGCAAGAAACAGATGAACATGCTGCAGGCGATCAACAATGCGTTGGATATTGCCATGGCCGCCAATCCCCGTGTGGTGTTGTTCGGGGAGGATGTCGGGGTGTTCGGTGGTGTCTTCCGAGCTACCAGCCACCTGCAGGACAAATACGGTCGAGAGCGCTGCTTCAATACGCCACTCACCGAGCAGGGCATCATCGGGTTCGCCAACGGGCTGGCGGCACAGGGGGCGACGCCGGTGGCCGAGATCCAGTTCGCCGACTACATCTTCCCCGCCTTTGATCAGATCGTGAACGAGGCGGCCAAGTTCCGCTATCGCTCCGGTGATCTGTTCGATGTCGGCGGCCTGACGATTCGCACGCCCTATGGTGGCGGCATCGCAGGCGGGCTCTATCACTCCCAGTCGCCCGAGGCGTATTTCGCGCATACCCCGGGCCTCAAGATCGTGATCCCACGCAACCCCCACCAGGCCAAGGGCCTTCTGCTGGCAGCGATTCGTGATCCCAATCCGGTGCTGTTCATGGAGCCCAAGCGGCTCTATCGCGCCTCGGTGGGCGAGGTGCCAGAAGCCGATTATGAACTGCCCCTGGGCGTGGCCGATGTCATTCGTGAAGGCCGCGATATCACGCTGCTCGGCTGGGGCGCTCAGATGGAAGTCATCGAGAAGGCCGCTGCGCTTGCCGAGCAGGATGGCATCGACTGCGAGATAATCGACCTGCGCAGCATTCTGCCCTGGGACATCGAGACGGTGTGTGACTCGGTGCTCAAGACGGGACGTCTGGTAGTCAGTCATGAAGCGCCGCTGACGGGAGGCTTTGCCAGCGAGATTGCCGCCACCGTGCAGGAGCGTTGCTTCTTGTATCTCGAGGCGCCGATCCGACGCGTCACTGGCCTTGATACGCCGTTCCCGCTGGTGCTCGAGAAGGAGCATCTGCCGGACGAGCTCAAGATCTACGAGGCCATCAAGCAAAGCTTGAATTACTGATGACAGGGAGTGATGCGCGCCATGAATGATTTCATCCTGCCCGATATCGGCGAAGGCATCGTCGAGTGCGAGCTGGTCAAGTGGTTGATCAAGGAAGGCGACGTGATCGAGGAAGATCAGCCGGTGGCCGAGGTCATGACAGACAAGGCGTTGGTGGAAATCCCCGCGCCCCACGCCGGTACCGTGGTCAAGCTTTACTGTCAGGAAGGTGAGATTGCCCGTGTCCATGCGCCGCTGTTTGCGGTGGATGATGGCAGTGACAGTAATAGTGACAAGACCGGACACGGCGAGCGTGAGGATGACCACGCCGGCGATGTCATGACGGTTGCAGCGCCTGCTCGCTCGACGGCACAGACTCAGTCAGCCGCCAGCCAGGCGACCAGCAGTCAGTCGGATGTCACAACGTCAGCACCCGCGGCGGCAGCTACCAATGGTGCAGCCGCCACACCGACAGCCGCGGCCCTTGAGCGACGCTCGCGTGATTTCATCCTGCCGGATATCGGCGAAGGCATCGTCGAATGTGAGGTGGTCACCTGGCACGTCGCGGAAGGCGACACGGTGGAAGAAGACCAGACGATCGTGGATGTGATGACCGACAAGGCACTGGTCGAGATCACCGCCTCGGAGCCCGGGCGTATCGTGCGCTTCCATTACGCCCAGGGCGAAAATGCCCGAGTGCATACGCCGCTGTATGCCTATGTGCCTGATGAGGAGACAGAGGCTGAAAGCGCTGAGAGCACTGAGAGCGACGTCACCGCGCCTGAACACAAGCAGGTTCAGCCAGAGCGTCTGGCGGAGCACCGCCAGGAGGGCGACGACAAGAGCGACAAAAAGAGTGGGCAAGACGGGCGTCACCAGGAGAGCCGGCCTCGCATACCCGCGACCCCTGCCGTGCGCCGCCTATTGCGCGAACATCAGCTCGATATTCAGGCCATCGCAGGCTCGGGGCGTAATGGCCGGGTGCTGAAGGAAGATGTGTTGGCATATCTCAAGCAATCCGAGGCTCACGAGACTGACGTGACACCTGATGACTCTCACAAGGTCGGCGCGGCCGCCGAGACCGACAAGGCAGCTGCCGAAGCGTGTGCTGTGGTCAGTGACGTGGCAAGTGACGAGGAGAGGTCGTCACGCCTTGAGTCGAAAGCGGTACCGCTCAAGGGTGTCGCGGCGGTGATGGCTCGGCGCATGGTGCAGGCCAGCACGCAGATCCCGCATTTCCATTACGGCGATGAGCTCGATATCACCGACCTGTTGGCGTTGCGGGCCCGCCTCAAGGTACGCGCCGAGCAGCAGGGCATTCGCCTGACCCTGATGCCGTTCATCATGAAGGCCATGGCGCTGGCGGTCATCGAGGAGCCGATTCTCAATGCGCGCCTCAGTGAGGATGAGAGCGAGATTCTCTATCAGGGCGCCTGCAACATCGGCATGGCGGTGGACAGTGCCAGCGGGCTGATGGTGCCGAACGTGAAGGGCGTCGAACGTCTGAGCATTCTCGAGATCGCGCGTGAGGTCGGGCGGCTGACCGAGGCTGCACGCAGCGGGCGCGTTGCCCAGGCGGACCTCAAGGGCGGCACCCTGTCGATCTCCAATATCGGGGCGCTGGGTGGCACCTATGCCGCGCCGATCATCAACCAGCCGGAGGTCGCCATCGTCGCGCTGGGGCGCACTCAGCGTCTGCCGCGCTTCGATGGCGAGGGCAATGTCTGTGCGCGTGACATCATGACCATCACCTGGGCGGGGGATCATCGCATCATCGATGGCGGGACCATCGCGCGCTTCAGCAATCTGTGGAAGCACTATCTCGAGCACCCTGACGAAATGCTGCTGTCGCTGTCATGAGGCGCTGTCTGATCCAGGGTCCGGCTAGAGAGCATCCTGCATGAGTGATGCGCGCGCTCACGAGCGCCTGCAACAGTTCTATATCCCGGAAGAGCAGTCGATCTATCTGCTCTCGCATCATGATGCCAAGAAGCTCAAGGACTGGGTGGCGCTGTGCATCGCCCAGCTCGAGGGGCTTGGCTACCGGGATATCCATCTGGTCGGCAAGGGCGCCTACGGTTTCGTCTTCGCGGGCTGGCGCCTGGGCGAAGACCGGCGCACGCGTGAAGAACACGTCTTCAAGTTCACGCGGGTGACTCTGCCCCAGGCACTGCAGGACCGCCTGGAGGAAGAGGCCTATATGCTCGACCAGGTCGCTCACCCGCTGATCCCGCGTCTGGTCAGCTATCAGCGGGTACGGCGGCAGTCGATTCTGGTCATGCAGCGCGCGCCGGGCATCAATCTCGAGGAGTATTCACTGCGTCACGGGCGCATGTCGCCGCGTCTGGTGGTCAAGATCGCCAGTCAGCTGGCCGACATTCTCAAGTCGCTGCGCGGGTCATCGACAGGGGCAGGCACGCCACCGGTCGTGCATGGCGACATCAAGCCGTCGAATCTGGTCTTCGATGTCGAGCGGGAACAGGTGGCATTGATCGACTGGGGCAGTTCGGTATTCGCTCAGCTCGATGAGCATCAACAGTTCATCACCACCAACGTGATGCAGCTGATGTCGGACAACCTGCAACAGACCAATGCGCGTCTGGGCGATGTCTACTTCATCGGCGAGGAGCAGCTCAATGGTGCGCTGTCCTCGCCGCGCTTCGATGAGCAGGGCGTGGCCGCCACACTCTATGCGCTGGCTTCTGGTCAGTCGTGTCGCTTTGGCGTGCGTGCCATCCCGGCGGTGTCATTGGGGTTGCCCCGAGAATTCGCGCGTCTGCTCGATAGCATGCTGGCGGCTGACCCGCAGCTGCGCATGCAGGCCGGCGACTACTTCCTGCGCGAGATGGGCAGGATCGCGCGGCTGGTGATGCCGGAATTGCCTCTCGAGCCGCCACAGTCTCTGCTGCCGGTCTGGGTGAGGCCGGCAACGCGAGAGATCGACACGGTCGTCTATACCTCGCGCAAATCCTTCCTGCGTGAGGCCTTCGAGGCGGACGAGACCGGCGAACATGCTGGCAACGCGCTGGACGCCGTCAATGATGTCCAGCTGGATCGTTACTACAAGAACTTCATGCAAGGCATGGGCGGCACCGAAAAAGCCTTCCTGGCCGCGGTCAGTCGTCTGGGCAGATACCCGATCGTCGGCGGTCTGGCGATTCGCTGGGAGCCACAGGGCATCTTCGTGGATACTGCGCTGCACCTGCATGACCCTGACTTGAAGGCCGCCTTCGTCGTCGCGATCAACAACATGGTTGCTCTGGCGCGTGCCATCTATCGCCAGGGCGTGTTCAAGGCGTGTCTGTTCAATGCTCGCGATACCCTGCATCTGGAGCGAGAAGACCCGGAGGCTGCCTTCGTCTTCGCGCCGACGGCAGGCGGGGAGGCCAGGCCCCGCTTGAGCTATGAGGTCAGCGCGGTGCCGGAGCTTGAGGATGACTCGCGTGTGCACTCCTACTTCGAGGACGGCCCGGACCCTGAAGAACTGCTGGTGCTGCCCGAGAAGATATTGAAGGCACTGGAGTCACTCAATGCCATCCATCACACCGGCATGCTGATCTTCGAAGCCCTGCCTCACCACCTCAAGATTCACAGTTATTACCGACTGCTGGACCCCTCGCGAGAGCAGGAATTCGCGCGTCTGCTGGCGGAGATTCTCGATGCCGTGCCGCTGATCTCCGGGCTGGGAATCTCCGGCTTCATGAAGATGCCCTACAAGAACACCAAGCATTTCGATCATATCGAGGCGCAACCCGAACGCTTCTATCCGCGGGACCCGCGTGCCTGGCCGCGTGGTCCGCATGCGGTGTGAAGGCAAAGAAAAACCCGCCTGAGTCAGGCTCAGGCGGGTATCTTCACTTAGGTGGCTCACTTGGGTGGCTCACTTAGGTGGCTTCACTGAAGGTCCAACGCACTGCTGGCCCTGCTTCAGCGAGCTGTCAGTCCTTCATCTGACGCGGGCGCGTCATGGCCTGCGGGGACAGCAGTGCCTCCAGGCGTGCTTCATCCAGCAGGCCTTCCTCACGTACCAGTTCCAGCACGCTGCGACCGCTGACCAGGGCTTCCTTGGCGATGCGGGTGGCATTGTCATAGCCGATATACGGGTTGAGCGCGGTGATCAGGCCGATGGAGTTGTTGACCAGCTCGGCGCAGCGATCACGGTTGGCGGTGATGCCGATCACGCAGCGATTCTTGAGCATGGTCATGGCACGGCTCAGCTGGCGGATGGAGTCGAGCAGCTTGTAGGCGATCAGCGGTTCCATCACGTTGAGCTGCAGCTGGCCGGCTTCCGCCGCCATGGTCAGCGCGGTGTCGTTGCCGATGACATCGAAGGCGACCTGATTGACGGCTTCCGGAATCACCGGGTTGACCTTGCCCGGCATGATCGAGCTGCCCGGCTGCTGAGGCGGCAGGTTGATCTCGTTGAAGCCGGTGCGCGGGCCTGAGGACAGCAGGCGCAGGTCGTTGCAGATCTTGGACAGCTTGACCGCCAGGCGCTTGAGCATGCCGTGGAACAGCACGAAGGCACCCATGTCGCTGGTGGCCTCGACCAGGTCCGATGCCGGGCGGAAGTCGATGCCGGAACGACGTGCCAGAGCCTCGATCGCCAGAGCGCTGTAGCGCGGGTCGGCATTGATGCCGGTGCCGATCGCGGTCCCGCCCAGATTGACCTCCTTGAGCAACTCATTGAGGTTGGCGATGCGATCGACGTCTTCACGCAGGGTGTTGGCGAAGGCGCGGAATTCCTGGCCCAGCGTCATCGGCACCGCGTCCTGCAGCTGGGTGCGACCCATCTTGACCACGTCATCGAATTCCAGCGCCTTGGTGGCGAAGGCATTGGCCAGTTCGCTCAGCGCGTCCACCAGTACCGAATGGCTGCGTAGCAGGCCGACACGGATGGCGGTCGGGTAGGCGTCGTTGGTGGACTGCGCCATGTTGACGTGATTGTTGGGGTGCAGCTGCTGGTAATCGCCTTTCTCGTAGCCGAGGAATTCCAGGCCAAGATTGGCGATCACTTCGTTGGCATTCATGTTGGTCGAGGTGCCGGCGCCGCCCTGGATCATGTCGACCACGAACTGATCGTGATGATCGCCATTCATCAGACGCGCGCAGGCGTGCTGAATGGCGTCATGCTCGCGTGTCTCGAGATAGCCCAGCGCATGGTTGGCTTCGGCGGCGGCGGCCTTGACCAGCGCGAGCCCTTCGACGAGACGCGGGAAGTGCGACAACGGCACGCCGGAGAGGTGGAAGTTGTTCAGCGCGCGCTGGGTCTGGACACCGTAGTAGGCGTCAGCGGGCACCGGCTCGCGCCCGAGGAGATCCTTTTCAAGCCGGAAGCCGTTGGCCAGTGCCTCACGCTCGGCATGGCTCAGGTCGGCCGGCGTGGAAGTTGCCGGGGTGGCATTGGCGGCGATGGGGGTTTCCGAGAGATGGTTCACTTGGGCGGAACTCCTGGCTGAAGTACACTGTGGCGCTTGAATGGCGGCTAGGTGGACAAGGGTAACCAGCGCAGCCCCTCGGCGGCCAATGCCATTCAACGCTGCCGTATACGTCAAACGCATAAGACGAAGGTGGTGGTGCGCCGCGACGCACCATTCTCCATGACAAGACCCTGCATGACCGGCCAGGCAAGCCTCGCTTGGGCATGTTCGACATTTTTGGGAGTTCGGGTGAACCTGGAAACTAAGTGGTTGGAAGATTTCGTTGCGCTGTCCAATACCCGCAGCTTCTCCACCTCGGCTCGCCTGCGACACGTTACCCAGCCTGCGTTCAGTCGCCGCATCCGTGCGCTTGAACAGGCCGTGGGCACTACGCTGGTCGACCGCTCGACGACCCCGGTCAGTCTGACGCCGGAGGGCCAGCTGTTCCTGGTCACCGCGCGCAACCTGACAGAGCAGCTGTCAGAGTGTCTCGCCCACCTGCGCGGGCTGGGCATGGCCAACGAAACCCTGGATATCGCGGCCGCGCATTCGCTGGCGCTGGCCTTCTTCCCCAAGTGGATCTCGCGTCTCCAGCAGGGCCTGGGGGAATTGCCGACACGCCTGTCCGCGATGAATGTCGGCGACGCCATTCACTCGCTGCGCGAAGGCAACTGTGACTTGATGCTCGCCTATTACGACCCTTACGCCAGCATGCAGCTGGACGCCGAGGCCTTTCCGTCCTTCTCGGTCGCCAAGGTCAACATGCTGCCGGTGTGCGTGCCGCTAGAGAATGGCGAGCCCCGCTTCCCGCTGACCGGGCAGAGCGAGACCAGCCAGGATGCGATTCCCTTGCTGTCCTATACCCAAGGGGCATTTCTGGGTCGCAGCGTGAAGATGCTTTTGAAGAATGATCCACTGCGCCTGCGCCTGCGCACCGTCTATGAGATGGCGATGGCCGAGGGACTCAAGGGCATGGCTCTGCAGGGCGTCGGCATGGCGTGGATTCCGGATTTCTGCATTCGCGATGAGCTGGAAAGCGGCAAGCTGGTGCGCGCAGGCAACGAGGCGTGGGATATCCCGCTGGAGATTCGTCTCTATCGTTGCTCACTGGTCCACAAGCCCGGCATCGACAAGCTGTGGAAGCAGCTGATGAATCTGCCGCGAGATTTCCTCGAAGCCTGAGCCTGAGTGTTGCAGGCGAAGACAAAAGGCAAAGACAAAAGGCAAAGACAAAAAAAGCCAGGTGTCTTGTGACGAAAACGGCAGCCCCGCGGGGCTGCCGTTTTCGTTGTGCTGATGCAGGGAAGTGTGCGCGCCTGCATAGGCCGTTCCGGGTAGTCAGAAACTGCTTTGGCCTGCATGCAGGCCGAGGAAATTCTGAATGATGAAGAAGTGGTCCTCGAAGAGGGTGTCGGGCTCCAGATCCGCCAGTGCGACCCAGCGTGCCTGCTCCTCGTTCTCGCCGCCGCCGCTTCTGAGCTTGGGAAGCTGCTGCTCCGGGCGCAGAGCGAAGTAGAAGGCCTCTGCCAGGGTGCGTCCGCGCCAGCTGCGATGCGGCGCGTCAAACAGACGCTGTCCGCGCAGAGAGCCACGCAGGACTGGTTCCGGCACCTTGAGGCGCACACGCTCCTTGAGCTCACGCAGGCAGGCATCCAGCAGGCGCTCCTGGGGTTGCACGAAGCCGCCGGGCAGGGCGTAAAGCCCCTTGCCGGGTGCCGCGCGCCGCGTGGTGAGCAGCACATGACCGGACTGCACCACCACGGCGTTGACCGTGATGAACAGTGGCGGGTAGGGCGCATCGCTCCAGGCGGCGCGATATTGCTCCAGCAGGCGACGCTCCTCGACCAGCCCTTGCCACGCGGTCTCATCCAGGAAGCCATGCAAGTGCTGAGCCACCGGCGGTGGCAGCAGCTCCAATCCCTCGTTGTCCAGCCAATCCTCCGCACGGGCGCGCTCGGTGAAGATGACCTCACGAATACGGCTGGCCTCCATCCCCTCGCGCAGTGGCACCGCCACCGACTCCCACTGCGGGAAGAGGCTCAGGTAGTAGCTTGACTGACTGTTGCTGTCACGACGATTGGCACCGATCAGCGCGATTCTCGGCATCCGGTTGGCCTGCGGGCGCGCGATATCGCGTACCTTGCGCTGCACATCACGTACCCAGACATCGTCGTTGTAGAGGGCATCCAGCAACGGCACGATTTCCAGGCGCGCATTGTCGGCATCGTCAAAGCAACTGCGGATCATGCGCGTGCGTTCAGAGAAGGTGAACGGGTTGCGCAGTGAACGTGCCTGCCAGGCAGAACCGACCAGCACGATGACCTGCCGCGCGAGGCGCAGGGCTTCTTCCATCACGGCAACATGGCCATGGTGCATGGGTTGGAAGCGACCGATGAAGACCAGGCAATCGTACTGGGTGTCGGCGATCGCGGGAGAATCCTGAGTGCGAAGCGTTGCAGCGGGTGCAGAGGGCAACGTTGTCGTCGAAGGCATGATGAGCTCCGTGGCAGGCAGGATGGGGCGGCGTATGAGGCGCTTGCCCAGTGAGATTCCGCTAGCGTATCAGATTATGTGCATGCGCCGAACGGCTCGCCATTCACTCTCGTCTGGTAAGGGGTAGTCAAAAGTTTATCCCGTTATCTTGCTGAAGAAATCTATATTACCCAGCAATTTCTCGGCCTTCGGGGGCATGGGGAGGCCGTTGCGGTAAAGGAGAGACGCCAAAGAGGAGAAGAGGGAAGGAGGAAGGAAAGGGGAAAGTGAACAAGCGCGAATGCACAAACCGAGACAACGCCCGCCAGCAATGACGCTGACGGGCGTTGTCTCGGTTTGTAGCAAGGCCCAGGCGGGCCTGCCGAGCGTCGGATCAGGACGCCTTGGCGGTCAATACGTCGGTGATCCACTCGACGACCTTGTCGCCCTGGGCATTGACGCAGACGTCGACCAGCGGCGTCTGGGACCACTGGTTGCCGAGGAATTCGCGACCCTCAGGGGCGAACAGCGTCTGACCTTCGGCCAGGCCTTCGACTTCGACATTCAGGTGGCCGCGCTCGGTGGTGAACAGCTCCGGCTTCATCAGCCAGGCGAGGGCGCAGCTGTCGTGCGGGCAGCAACCATCGATGCCGCGCGCTTCCTGATAGAAGGCCTTGTAGAACTGATAACTGCCGGACAGCACTTCGCCGAGTGCGCCTTGCGCGACACGGATGCGCTCGACATGGGCCGGAGACAGCACGCAGCGGTGCGTCGCATCGAGACCGACCATGGTCAGCGGCCAGCCGGCGGTCAGCACCTTGGCGGCGGCATGCGGGTCATTGAAGATGTTGGCTTCGGCGACCGGTGAGACGTTGCCGCCTTCACGGATGGAGCCGCCCATGATGACGACCTGCTTGACCTTGCTGATGATGCTCGGGTCCAGCTGCAGTGCGGTGGCCAGATTGCCCAGCGGGCCGACGGCGACGAGGGTGATCTCGCCCGGACGCGCATTGACCTGCTCGACGATGAACTGCGGTGCGCTGATGGACAGTGCCTTGCCCTTGGGTTCCGGGATCTCCATGTTGCCCAGGCCATTGGCGCCGTGGATGTGCGCCGGCGCCGGGAACTTGTCCTTGACCAGTGGCTGGGCAGCGCCCTGGGCGACCGGAATCTCCTGACCCGCCAGTTCGCCCAGCAGCAGGGCGTTGGAGGTGGCTGTCTCGATGGTGACGTTGCCGAAGGTGGTGGTCATGCCGAGGAATTCGATGTCCGGATGCGCCAGACAGATGGCAATCGCCTGGGCATCATCCACGCCCGGATCGGTATCAAAGATAATCGGTGTTTTCATGCTGACCTCGTGAAAGAAGTGACCTGCAATAGAGGGCGTTACGCCGACAAGGTGCCCATGAGATGACACGGGCACGGCACGGGCCACATAGTAGTGCCCCGTGCAGGTAGTTCAGTTGCTGAAAGGCTCAGTTGCCCAGAAAGTCAGTTGCTCAGGACGTCGAGCGTCGGCCATTCGGCCAGGGCAGCGGCGACATCACTGGCCAGCGGAATGCTCGGCGCTGCGCCTTCGCGGCTCACGCACAGGGCAGAGGCGGTGCTGGCACGACGCAGGCTTTCCTCGATGCTCTGGCCTTCGATCTGGCTTGCCAGGTAATAGCCGATGAAGGTATCGCCCGCCGCGGTGGTGTCCACGGCATTGACGCGGTGCGCCGGCAGCTGGATGCGCTGTTCCCCCAGCTGGTAGCAGACGCCTTCGCTGCCCAGGGTCATGACCACTTCGGTGTCAGGCAGGCGAGTGTGCAGCGCGGCGAGCAGGGTGGCGACAGGCGCGCTTTCTTCCAGCTCGACCAGCTGTGCCGCTTCACCGCGATTGAGGAACAGCACCTGGCAATGCTCCAGCGGCAGGCGCAGGACGTCAGCCCCCATCGGGGCGGGGTTGAAGGCGATCTTCATGCCCTTGGCATGTGCCAGCTCGATGACCTTGCCCAGTGCGTTGCACTCATTTTGCAGCAGCAGCCAATCTCCCTGCGTCACGTCGGAGAACAGCGTCGCCAGATGCTCATCGGTGAAACCGTGGTTGGCACCCGGATGCAGAATGATGCTGTTCTCGGCGTGGTCGTCCACCTGGATGATGGCGTGGCCACTGGCGCTGGCGCTGAGCTCGACCTGCGAGGTGATCACTCCGGCGCTTTCCAGCGGCTCAAGTGCCCAGCGATCACTGTTGCCAAGGCGGCCCCAGTGCGTGACGTCGCCTCCGGCGCGCGCAAGCGCGAGCGACTGGTTGGCACCCTTGCCACCCAGTACCTGACGGTAGGAGAGACTCGCCAGGGTTTCACCCGGTCGTACCAGGTGAGGTACCCGATAGACGTGATCGATATTGATAGAACCGTAGTTGTAAAGCATGCAGCCTCCTTGGGGTCGAGCATCCTAGCAAAGCCTTGGCCGCCTGTCCCCAGTCGTATCACCAAGGTCTGACCTTTAGGTCATGTTTAAGCGTTGAAGCTATTAGCCTCTTGGAACGCAAGAGAAAGTGCATACTTCCTGTCATCTCGCTGGATTCAGGATAGTCGCCCATGTCGGAGTCGAAGCAACCCGCCGTCACGATCAAGAAGTGGGTCTGGCGAGCGCTCTTCACCAGTACCATGATTCCGTTGCTGTTGGTCGAGACCGCCCTGGTGGCGGTGTATTTCGTATCCAATGACGAGATTCGTGATGCCAACCTCAATTACCTGCAATCCCAGTCGAGCAGCGAGCTCAATCTGGCGATGCTGCGGGAGGCCAAGTCACTCAGCCAGCAACTGGAGCATGTCCAGAACCTGTCGCGCGGGCTCGGTGCCCAGGCAGGCGAACTGGCCATGGGCGACGCCGGTACCGGGGTAGCGGCGCGCGAGGTTGCCCGTCACGCAAGCCTGCCCAGCGGTGTCTGGGCCAGTCAGCAGACGGCGGACAATCAGGGCAGCGGCTTCTACCCCGCCTTGCCAGGCCTCGAGCAGGACATCCCCACGGCGCTGCGCATGGCGGCAGTCGACCCGATCATGCGCAGTGTCGTGTCCTCGCACTCGGCCGTGGTGCAGTCCTTCGTCACGATGGCCGATTGCTATGTCCGTCTTTTCCCCTATGTCGATCTGGCCGCTCTGGTGCCAGCCGACCATGACTGTCGTGATTTCTCCTTCTTCTATCTGGCCGCGCCAGAAGCGAACCCCTCTCGCGACACCATCTGGACCGATATCTATGAAGACCCGGCCGGTAATGGCTGGATGACGTCTGCCGTCAGTCCCTTCTATTCCGAGCAAGGCGAGTTTCTCGGTGTCGCTGGCGTCGACATGACCCTGGATGTGATCGTCAATCAGGTGCTGGCGATGGAGCTGCCCTGGCAAGGCTTCGCGATGCTGTTCGATGCCGAGGGGCGCTCACTCGCCGTACCACGTGCCGGTGAGCAGTTGTTGTCGCTGCTGCCGCTGGAAATTCCCGATGCCAATGACCTGCAGGAAGAGGATGTCATTCGGCCCGCCCAGCTGGACCTGAACGGTCATGATGTCTTCAATAAACTGGCGCCCCGTATCCTGGAGCAGCGGCGCGGTCTGGAGAGCGTCATTGTAGCGGGAGCGCCCTACAAGGTGGCGTGGGAGCGCTTGCCGGGCAATGGCTGGATCATGTTGAGCATGGTCGAGGAGAGTGCCGTCTTCTTCCGTACCGCAGAGATCGGGCGTAATTTCCAGCTGGTGGGTATGGCATTGATTGGTGGCTTGATCCTGTTCTATTTCACTTTCTTCATTCTCATGAGCTGGCGCACGCATCATATCAGCCGTCGCCTTTCGGTGCCGCTGGCCGAGCTGCGCGAACGACTGCATCGCATCGGCATGGGCGCTGAAGTCGAATCGGCGGGCGGCAGTGGTATCGTCGAGCTGGATGATGCCAACGCCACCGCCGAAGAGATGTACCAGCGGCTGCGCCAGACCCAGAAGGAATTGCATTCCAGCGAGCGTCGCTTGCTGGATTCCCTCGAAGCCAGTGGCGATAGCCTGTGGGAAATGGACATTCCTGAGCGCATCGTCCAGATCCATCCCAATCTCTGGAAGATGCTCGGCGCTTCGGGCCACGAGCCGTTGGCGATGCGCGAAATGGACTTCGATCGCTTGATTCACCCGGAGGATCTTGAACAGGTACATGCGCTCAGACACAAGATCATCACCACCTATGGCGAAAGCTGTGAGTGCCAGTACCGGATGCGT
Source organism: Cobetia sp. MC34 (assembly GCF_018340035.1). Classification (NCBI taxonomy): domain Bacteria; kingdom Pseudomonadati; phylum Pseudomonadota; class Gammaproteobacteria; order Oceanospirillales; family Halomonadaceae; genus Cobetia; species Cobetia sp. MC34. Next base: position 79,072 of record NZ_JADPPY010000005.1, on the reverse strand, counting down.
GCGCCGCAGGAAGAGGACCTACAGCAGATCGAGGCGATGGGAATGAACGAGGCAGGCATGGCGGACGCCACAGGCAAGGCTGGCGACAAGCTTCTGCAACAGCGGGGCCTGAGCGCTGACGATGACGGTGAGCATGAGGACGGCGAGCGAGCGGCACCCGATGGGTATTGTTGAGCTCACGCGGTCGTGTAGTGTCGTGGGACGCTGAAGGAAACGCCCTCAAGGCGGCAGGCATGCATATCCGCATCCGCTGATGCCGGCCATTGACAAAAAAGCCCCCGACTCGGCGCATATGCCGGTTCGGGGGCTTTTTCGTGACGTGCCGCTCACACCTGCCACTCGGCGTCAGTGGCTATCATCGCGAGGTTGAGGCCGCGAGGCTGTGGCCGTGTCAGGCGTGTTCGCTCAGGAATGTCTCGATATTGGCCAGACTGAGATCGAGCATGTTCTGGCGCGCCTCCTGGCTGATCCAGGCATTGTGCGGCGTGACGATCAGGTTCAAGGGGGCACTCGCCGAATGGTGCTGGCTTTCCAGGGCCGAGAGCAGCGAGTGGCCTTCACGTGGCGGCTCCTCCGGCAGGCTATCCACCGCCAGGCCGCCGAGTTGTCCGGTGGCCAGTGCCTCCAGCGCTGCGTCCTCGTCGATGATGCCCCCGCGGGCGCAATTGACCAGCAGTGCACCGGGCTTCATGGCGGCGAGCGCCTGCTCATCGATCAGATGCTGCGTCTCTGGGGTCAGCGGGCAGTGCAGGCTGATGGCGTCAGCCTGAGGCAGCAGGCTTTCCAGCGCGGGGCGCTCGGCAGTGGGGGCGGTGCCCGGACGAGCGGCAAAGGTCACGCGCATGCCGAACGCCTCGGCCAGCCTGCCCACCGCAGTGCCCAGCTCTCCCTTGCCGATGATGACCAGATGCTTGCCGGACAGCTGCACCACGGGGCGGCCCATCAGGCAGAAGGTCGCGCTGCGTTGCCACTCGCCCGCGGCGATGTCGGTCTGGTATTCCGGCAGGCGGCCTGCCAGTGCCAGCAGCAGCATCCAGGTGTGCTGCGCCACCGAGTGAGTGCCGTAGGCATTGACGTTCATGACTCGAATGCCGCGTGCTTCGGCGGCCGCCATGTCGATATTGTTGGTGCCGGTCGCCATCACCGCGATCAGCTTGAGGGTCGGCAGCTCATCCATGTGGTGCGCCTCGATGCGTACCTTGTTGACCAGCACGATGGAGGCACCGCTCAGCCGTGGCACCACTTCCTCGGGCGCGGTCGCGTCATGACAGACCAATCCTTCCAGACGGGCCTCGAGACGCGAGAAGTCCAGCCCGTCACCGACGGAGCCGGCATCGAGCATGACGGCCTGCGGAGCGCCGGTGGACGAGGCAGGCTCGCACTGAGAGGAAGCGGGCGTGGAAGAATGAGAGGGAGACTGCGCAGTACGATCGTGATCGGACATAGGTGCCTCATGATGGCGTAGGAAGATAGACAGGAAGACAGAAAGGCTGGCCCGGAAATGACGAGTACGTAGCGTCTGGGCCGGTTTGTGCTTGGGTGTTGCCCCGCACGGGGCCGAGCACGCTATAATGTGCCCCTTTCGCTTTGACTTGAAAGCCGCTCAACTGGCCTTATTGTAGGCGTCTCTTGCTGGTGCTTGCGAAAGCTCTCATGTTGGGGCCGCAGGTGCGCTGAACGCAAGACGCGCCGCAAGGCATAACATTGTCATGGTTCACGGTGCTCAGACAGCCCCGTGACCAGTATTGTCAGGAAAGAAAACCATGCCGATCTATGAATACCACTGCAAGGCCTGTGGCCATCGGATGGACAAGTTGCAGAAGATCAGCGCTGCGCCGCTGACGGAGTGCCCGGAATGCAAGACGGACCAGCTCGAGAAGCTGGTCTCCGCCGCCGGGTTCCGTCTGGCAGGCAGTGGCTGGTACGAGACGGATTTCAAGTCCGGCAGCAAGAAGAATCTGGCCGGTGGTAGCGACAGCACCGCCTGACACAGCTGGGATAGTGCGTCAGGCATCAGCGTGATGAGGGTCAAGGGCGCCCAGCGGGTACCCTTGACCCTCATCGCCAACGGCAGGCCCTCTGAGACAGATGCGCATCAGCGCGTCGATCATGAATTTGAGCAACAAGGAATCAACATGCGCAGCCACTATTGCGGCAAACTGAACGAGACCCTGATCGATCAGGATGTCACTCTGTGCGGGTGGGTGCACCGCCGTCGCGACCACGGTGGCGTCATCTTCCTCGACATGCGCGACCGTGATGGCATCGCCCAGATCGTCGTCGATCCGGACACCGTCGATGCCTTCGCCACTGCCGACAAGGCGCGCAGCGAGTTCGTGCTGCGTATCAAGGGCCGTATCCGTCTGCGCCCGGAAGGCACCCAGAATCCGAACATGCCGACAGGCATGATCGAAGTGCTGGCCAAGGACGTCGAAGTGCTCAACACCGCACAGACGCCGCCGTTCCAGCTCGACGACCACAACAAGGTCGGTGAGGAAGTTCGCCTCAAGTATCGTTATGTCGACCTGCGTCGTCCCGACATGATCGAGAAGCTGCGTCTGCGCTCGCGTATCACTCACAGCGTGCGCGCCCAGCTCGAAGCCCTGGGCTTCCTCGACATCGAAACTCCGATCCTGACACGTGCCACGCCGGAAGGCGCACGTGACTATCTGGTGCCGAGCCGCACCTACGCCGGCAGCTTCTTCGCACTGCCGCAGTCTCCGCAGCTGTTCAAGCAGCTGCTGATGGTCGCCGGTGTCGATCGTTACTACCAGATCGCCAAATGCTTCCGTGATGAAGACCTGCGTGCTGACCGTCAGCCGGAGTTCACCCAGATCGACCTCGAAGCCAGCTTCGTCGACGAGCAGGACATCATGGGCATGACCGAGACCATGATCCGTGGCCTCTACAAGGAAGTGCTCGATGTCGAGCTGGGCGACTTCCCGACCATGCCGTACTCCGAGGCCATCAGCCGTTTCGGTTCCGACAAGCCGGACCTGCGTATCCCGCTGGAACTGGTCGATGTCGATGACCTGATGAGCGGCGTGGACTTCAAGGTCTTCTCCGGTCCGGCCAAGGACGACAAGGGCCGTGTCGCCGCACTGCGTGTGCCGGGCGGTGCCAGCCTGTCACGCAAGGAAATCGACGCCTACACCAAGTTCGTCGGCATCTACGGTGCCAAGGGCCTGGCGTGGATCAAGGTCAACGAACGTGCCAAGGGCATCGAGGGGCTGCAGTCGCCGATCGTCAAGTTCATGGAAGACGTCGTGGATGAAGTGCTGGACCGCTGTGGCGCCGTCGATGGCGACATCGTGTTCTTCGGTGCTGACAAGGCCAACATCGTGGCCGAGGCCATCGGTGCGCTGCGCGTCAAGCTGGGTGAAGACCTCAACCTCTACACCCGCGAGTGGGCACCGCTGTGGGTCGTCGACTTCCCGATGTTCGAAGCCGATGCCAACGGCCGCCTGAGCGCGCTGCACCACCCGTTCACCGCGCCGTCCTGCACGCCGGAAGAGCTCAAGGCCAACCCGGAAGCGGCACTGTCTCGCGCCTACGACATGGTCATCAACGGCACCGAGCTGGGTGGCGGCTCCATCCGTATCCACGATCAGGCCATGCAGCGTACCGTGTTCGAGGTGCTGGGCATCGGTGAAGAAGAAGCGGAAGAGAAGTTCGGCTTCCTGCTCGACGCCCTGAAGTTCGGCGCGCCGCCCCATGGTGGTCTGGCCTTCGGTCTCGACCGTCTGGTGATGCTGATGACCGGCGCCAAGACCATTCGTGAAGTGATTGCCTTCCCGAAAACCCAGAGCGCCGGCTGCATGATGACCGACGCCCCGGGCGTGGTCAGCGGTGAGCAGCTCAAGGAGCTGAACATCCGTCTGCGTCAGAAGGTCAAGGTCGAAGACGAAAGCGGTCAGGCCTGATTCAGCGGCGCATGACCGAGAGAGTGACTGGTGGGGCCGTCTGGACTGATTCGATCAGACAAGGGCGGTCCCGCGGTGGCAGGTTTGCCCCTTTGGCCTGGTAGGCAAAGGGGCGAGCAAGCCCGACAAGGCGGTGCGAGACTGTTTGCTGGCGTTCACGTCAGGCAATGACAGTGTCGCACCGCCTTTTTTGTGGCATGGTGGCTGGTTATATACACAGTAAGAGCGATGGCGCGATGACGACAGCGAAGAGGCAAGGTGTGAGAAGCGAGGCGGCAGCATGATCATTCTTGGCATCGACCCGGGCTCACGTCTGACCGGGTATGGGGTATTGGATGTCTCTGCGGCTCAGCCTCGCTATGTGGACAGTGGCTGCATTCGCATGTCACAGGTCAGCCTGGATCAGCGCCTGGCGCAGATCTATGCCGGTATCAGCGAGGTGATCGCCCTGCATCGCCCCGCGGAATTCGCCATCGAGCAGGTCTTCATGTCCAAGAACGCCGATTCGGCGCTCAAGCTGGGCCAGGCGCGCGGAGCTGCCATCGTGTGTGCGGCCAATCACGGCTTGCCGGTGTTCGAATATGGGCCGCGGCAGATCAAGCAGGCCGTGACCGGTACCGGTGCCGCCGAGAAGTCTCAGGTGCAGCATATGGTCACGCATACGCTCAAGCTCTCCGCCACGCCGCAGGCCGATGCCGCCGATGCGCTGGCCATTGCCCTGACGCATTGTTTCGCGCGTCGACGCCTGACGCCCGGCAATGATCAGCTGGAAGCCTTGGGGCTGGGGAATACCAGTCGACGCAAGGGAACCCGCGTGCGGCGTAGCAGCAGCTGGCGAGACTTCGAGTCCGACGCCTGACATGCCGTTGAGCGACAAATGCGGTATTGTGCTCAATTAATAGCGATTTTTCAGTCACTTGTAGAGTGTCTGCCGAGCCTGGCAGCAGCCGATTGCGTGATGCGCCAAGCCGCGTGGCATCAGGCTTCGTGCCATCACCCAAGGTATGACTGTCAGAAAGATGCGACAAATTCGTCGTGACACTGGGACATGCCGCCTACGCTTCATCTTTGGTAGGCTTGCCCGCATTGTAACAATCCGTGCAGAGAATCGGGTCTGCGAGCAGCACGATCCCACCGAACACGTTCTCTGCCGAGCAAGGACAGCCGCAACATGATTGGACGCCTGACCGGGACATTGCTGGAAAAACAACCGCCGCAGCTGGTGCTTGACGTACAGGGTGTCGGTTATGAACTGGAAGCTTCGATGAACACCCTGTTGGGCTTGCCGGCCGTGGGCGAACATTGCCAGCTTTACACCCACCTGGTGGTGCGCGAAGACGCGCAGTTGCTGTATGGCTTCGGCAAGGAGCCCGAGCGTCGTCTGTTCCGTGAATTGATCAAGATCTCCGGTGTCGGTCCGCGACTGGCGCTGGCGATTCTGTCGGGAATGGAGCAGTCCGATTTCATTCGCTGTGTTCACGATGAAGATAGCCGGGCGCTGACACGTCTGCCGGGCGTCGGCAAGAAGACGGCGGATCGCCTGATCATCGAGATGCGTGATCGCCTCAAGCATTGGACGCTGCCGGCGGATGATGGGCTGGATGAAATGGCGCGTGCCTCCCAGCCGCAACCGCCGGTCACGCATCCTCTGGCGGATGCCGAAGCCGCGCTGGTGTCTCTGGGCTACAAGCCTGTCGAGGCGGCCAAGATGCTCTCCGGGCTCGAGACCGGCGCCTCCACGGAAGCGCTCATCAAGGCGGCGCTGGCGCGCAAGATGGCCAGCTGAAGCTCCGCCAGGGCAGCAAACATGCGCCCTATAGTTTCCGTGAAGGAAACGGCGCATCGTGATTGGATTTATTGACTAGGGGTTGGCAGGTTACTGGGGTAGAAAGTGCGCGCTTGAACGTAGATGCGCTAGATCGTTGCACCGCCCTGGCAAACCTTGCCACCTGCCACTGACGCACGTTCATGGCCCATGACCCGCGTCATGTGCGTGACCTGCGTCATCAGGAGTTGAGCAAGCATCATGATGGAGTCGGACCGACTGATCTCCGCGGCGACGCATGATCCGGAAGAGCGGATCGATCGCGCCAACCGGCCACGCACGCTGAGTGACTACATCGGACAGCCCATCGTCCGCGAGCAGATGGAAATCTTCATCAGTGCCGCGCGAGGACGAGGCGATAGTCTGGATCACACCCTGGTCTTCGGCCCGCCCGGCCTCGGCAAGACGACGCTGGCGCATATCATCGCCAGCGAGATGAGTGTCGATATCAAGTCGACCTCGGGGCCGGTGCTGGAGCGGGCAGGGGACCTGGCAGCGATGCTGACCAACCTGCAGGAAGGCGATGTCCTTTTCATCGACGAGATTCACCGCCTGTCACCGGCCGTCGAGGAAGTGCTCTATCCGGCGATGGAAGATTACCAGCTCGACATCATGATCGGTGAAGGCCCCGCGGCCCGCTCGATCAAGCTTGAGCTGCCACGATTCACCCTGGTCGGCGCGACGACGCGCGCGGGGCTGCTGACGGCGCCGCTGCGCGATCGCTTCGGCATCGTCCAGCGCCTCGAGTTCTACGATATCGAGTCACTCACCGACATCGTGGCGCGCAGTGCCAGGCTCTCCGGCATGGAAGTCGAGATGGAAGGGGCGCTGGAGATTGCGCGTCGTTCCCGCGGCACGCCGCGTATCGCCAATCGCCTGCTGCGCCGGGTGCGTGACTTCGCCGAAGTGCGCTCGGATGGTCGCTTGACGCTGGAAGTGGCCGACAAGGCGCTCAACATGCTCAATGTCGACAGCCACGGCCTGGATCACATGGACCGTCGACTGCTGTTGGCGATGATCGAGAAGTTCGATGGCGGGCCGGTCGGGGTCGATTCACTGGCGGCGGCCATCGGGGAAGAGCGCGATACCATCGAGGATGTGCTGGAGCCCTACCTGATTCAGCAGGGCTTCATGATGCGCACGGCGCGTGGGCGACTGGTTACACGCTCGGCCTATCTGCACTTCGGGATCACCCCACGTGAAGAGCAGGCGCGGCTGGGGCAGGAAGGAAATGACGCGTCATGACATCTGAAGGCGCAGGAAATACGTTGAAGGGTGAAGCTGCATGTTTTCACCACACTGTGCGCGTCTACATCGAGGATACTGATGCCGGTGGCATCGTCTACTACGTGAATTATCTGCGCTTCATGGAGCGCGCACGCAGTGAATGGTTGCGAGCGAAGGGCTTCACGCAGCAAGCCTTGCTTGAAAAAGGCATTCAGTTGGTAGTACACAGTGTAACAAATCGTTATCTTCGTCCTGCGCATCTGGATGACCTGCTGACCGTGACGGCAACGGCAAGCGCCTTGCGCGGTGCACGCTTGACGTTCACCCAGAAGGCGCTGCGCGGTGAGCAGATATTGAGCGAAGCGGAAGTCGTGATCGCTTGCGTCGATGCCACGACCTTGCGCCCCAGACGCTGGCCCGGGGAATTGCTTGCGGCTCTTGAGGTCTGAGATCACAAGGCGCAGATGAGGCCGCTGCCAGCCAGGTGCCGAGACGCCAGGCTGATGAACAGATTATTTATCGTGTCACTGATTGACGGTGGCACAGACTGAACCAAGTAAAGAGGGATTTCCGTGGAAGATTCGATGTCGATCATTTCGCTGTTCGTGAACGCCAGTCTGGTCGTTCAGGCAGTCATGTTGCTGTTGCTGGCAGCTTCCATTGCATCCTGGGTGGTGATCTTTCAGCGCGGGATGGCATTGTCCCGTGCCAAGCAGGCTTACGCGGCCTTTGAGAAGCGCTTCTGGTCCGGGGTCGACCTCAATCACCTCTATCGTGAATTGCCGACGGATGAAGAATCCACTCCGGGCGCCTCTGGCGTCTTCCGTGCCGGCTTCCGCGAGTACAGCCGCCTCAAGCCCAAGTCCAGCAATGCCGATGCGGTGATGGATGGTGTGCAACGCAGCATGCGCGTCACGCTGTCACGTGAAGAAGAGCGCCTCAACGTTCATCTCCCGTTCCTGGCCACGGTCAGCTCCGTCAGCCCCTATGTCGGCCTGTTCGGTACCGTGTGGGGCATCATGGGCTCCTTCCAGGCACTGGGTACGGCTCAACAGGCAACTCTGACCACCGTCGCCCCCTGGATTGCCGAAGCACTGGTCGCGACTGCCATGGGCCTGTTCGCGGCAATTCCGGCCGTCATCTTCTACAACCGTCTGGCCAGCCGTGCTGATCAGCTGCTGGGTCGCTATGAAGACTTCGCCGAAGAGCTTCACTCCATTCTGCATCGTAATCTGCACGGTCGTGGCAGCAACGACGCTTGAAGGGAGGCGAGTCAATGAAAGGACCGTATAGCAGAGGCCACAAGCGCAAGCTGTCCTCCGAGATCAATGTGGTGCCCTTCATCGACGTCATGTTGGTGTTGCTGGTCATCTTCATGATCACCGCGCCGATGATGACGCAGGGGGTTCAGGTCGAATTGCCCAAGGTCACCTCCAAGCCGATCGACAATCCCGATGATGTGACGCCATTGATCGTCTCGCTGGACGACAGCGGCAATTACTACATCGATCTGGGGTCGGATGAAGACAAGCGCACGCCGGTGGCACTGGATGAACTGGGCAGCAAGGTCGCATCCATCGTGGCCGAGAAGCCCAAGACGCCCGTGCTGGTAAAGGGTGCCAAAACGGCGCCCTACGGCGATGTCATGGGGTTGATGAGCACGTTGCAGGGTGCCGGTGTCCCCAATGTCGGGCTGATTTCAGAACCACCGACCGAGGGCTGATGGATGAGTCAGCCAGAGATAGAACAGCGGGTCGGGTTGGGGTTGCCTGTGGTGCTGGCTGTTGGTCTGCACCTGGGCATCCTGATTCTGACTCTGGTGAGTTGGCCAGAATCCGAACCGGAAAAGACCAACACCACCATCGTCAACGCGACACTGGTCAGCACCGAGACCACGACCAATCAGGCCCAGCAGGCGAAGTCCAGCAAGGCGCGTGATGCGGCCGAAGAATCCGATCAGCGCCAGAGCGCCAAGGAAGAGGCGGCCAGAGAGGCAGAGCTTGCAGCGGAACAGCAGCGCAGCGCCGCCGAGGAAAAGGCGGCTGCCCAGAAGGCGCAACAACAAAAGGCGGCTGAGCAGGCCAAGGCGGCGGAGCAGTTGAAGGCTGAGCAGGCGGCGGCCGACAAGGCCAAGGCAGAAGCGGCCAGGCGTGCAGAGGAAGCCAAGGCGATTGCCCTTGATCGCAAGAAAGCCGAAGCGGAAAAGCAGGCCAAGGCCGATGCCTTGAAGAAGGCGGAAGCCGAGAAGGCTGCCAAGGCCAAGGCGGAAGCCGAAAAGGCCGCCAAGGAAAAAGCCGCAGAAGAAGCGCGCAAGAAAGCCGAAGCGGAGAAGGCGGCCAAGGCCAAGGCAGACGCTGAAGCCAAGAAAGCGGAAGCCGAAAAGGCAGCTAAGGCCAAGGCAGCAGCGGAGAAGGCCGAGAAGGAAAAGGCGGCCAAGGCGGCAGCTGACAAGGCCGCCAAGGAGAAGGCAGCCAAGGCCAAGGCGGCGGAAGAAGCGCGCAAGAAGGCGGCCGCTGAAGCCGCACGCCAGAAGGCACTTGCCGAGAAAGCGGCGCAGGCCTCTGCCGGCTCGCTGGATAGCCTGATAGACAATGAAAGCGACGCCATCAGCGGCGCCAAACAGGCCGCTCAGGCTGCCAACAGCTTCGAGAACCTGCTCAAGAAGTATGTCGGACAGAATTGGAATCGGCCCTCGGGCTCCGTTCCCGGTATGACGGTCACGCTGAGAGTGTCATTGTTGCCGACAGGCGAATTGGTAACGGCAGCGGTCAGCAAGAGCAGTGGTAACGCCGCCTTTGATCGCTCCGCGATTCAGGCGATCCAGAAAGCAGCGCCGTTTACCGAGATGCAGGACCTGCCGGCTGGTGCCAAGAGCCAGTTCCGAAACTTCAACCTGTACTTCAATCCAGAGGACCTGGGCCGATGAGACGATTGACCGCATGGATGATGGCAGCCGCCTTGCTGGCAGTGACCAGCCTGGCAAGAGCTGACCTGACCATCGAGATCACCAAGGGCAATGACAGCGCCACACCTATCGCTGTCGTGCCGTTCGAGAATCTGACCGGGGGAAGTCTGCCGCAGGACCTCGCACGCATCATCTCCGATGACCTGGCGCGCAGTGGCCAGTTCGACCCGATCAAGCGCGACAATCTGATTGCGTTGCCGGGCACGACGCAGGACGTCTTCGTCAATGACTGGAAGCGTCTGGGGGCCAGTTACCTCGTGGTGGGTCAGGTAAAGACGGCCAGCAATGGCGGTTATAGCATCCAGTATGAGCTGATGGATGTGCTGGGCAACAAGCGCATGCTTGGCGAAGTCATCACCGGAAGCAATGGTGAGCTGCGCGCGCGTGGCCATTATATGAGTGATGAAATATTTGAGGAAATCACTGGAATTCGCGGTGCTTTCTCGACAAAAATTGCATACATTACCGCCAATGGTGTTGGCGACAATATTAGTTTTGCCCTGTACGTGGCGGATTCAGATGGCCACAATAGTCAGGAGATTCTGGCGTCCGATGAGCCGATCATGTCACCGGCATGGTCGCCGGATGGCAAGAAGCTGGCCTATGTCAGTTTTGAAGCCGAACGTCCCGCTATCTATGTGCAGGAATTGGGCAGTGGTCGTCGTGCAAAACTGACAGGTTTCCGAGGCATCAATGGTGCCCCGGCCTGGTCGCCGGATGGACGTAAACTGGCAATGGCATTGTCAAAGGATGGCCAGCCGGAAATCTATGTGATGGATATTGCCAGCCGTCAGTTCCAGCGTCTAACCAACAATCCTGCGATCGATACCGAGCCGGATTGGTTGCCGGATGGCAGCGGTATGGTGTTCACCTCTGATCGTGCTGGCTCCCCACAGATCTATCGTCTTGATCTGTCCGGCGGCACGGAACGTGTGACATATACCGGCAATTACAACTCCCGCGGGCGCATCTCACCCGATGGAGAGAACCTGTTCATGATCAACCGCGCAGGCAACGGTTATCAGGTTGCCAAGCAAGATCTGAAGAGCGGTCGGGTTACCTCCCTGACCGATACTCAGTGGGATGAATCACCAAGTGTTGCGCCGAATGGCACTATGGTGATATATGCCACTCAGCAAGGAACCCGCGGGGTCCTGGGCCAGGTGTCGGCAGACGGAAGGGCACAATTCTCCCTGCCGTCAGCACAAGGCGACGTGCGTGAACCTGCGTGGTCGCCGTTCCTGAACTAAACCACTAGAATGCAACTGAGCCACCAAGAAAGGCTTGGCATTCGTACCCATTAGAGCAAGGAGTTTCACAATGCAGTTCACCCCGTATGCAAAAGGTCTGTTGGTTGCCCTGTCCCTGAGCGTCATGGCAGGTTGTTCCAGCAGCGGCGGCGCTCAGGACGGCGACATGGATTCAGCCAACAGCGGTGCGAACACTGCCGGCATGAACACTGGTGCCAACAGCAACGCCAACCAGATGAGCAACGCCACCATGCCTGACGTGCGTACCATCTACTTCGCCTTCAACAAGGACACCATCCGTCCTGAGTTCGAAAGCGTCCTGATGGGTCACGCTCAGTACCTGAAAGCCAACACCAGCGCCAATGTCGTTCTGGAAGGCCACGCTGATGAGCGCGGTACTCGTGAATACAACCTGGGTCTGGGCGAGCGTCGTGCCAAGTCTGTCGCACGCTTCCTGACTGTCCAGGGCGTGTCTCCGTCACAGATCGAGATCGTCTCCTACGGTGAAGAGCGTCCGGCAGTCCAGGGCCACGGCGAGTCTTCCTACGCCAAGAATCGTCGTGTGGTCTTCGACTACTAAGTACGGTTCATCTTCGCGATTCCCTGAGGAGGCGCGGAGACGCTAGAAACTTGTGTTGAGCTGGCCCGGGCAAGAGGCGTGTCCTTGAACCCCGGGCTTGCTTGCGCGATACCATGATGATTCGGCGGAGCCGACAGCATGAAACACAGCCTGAAAGGGTTGTTCGGTGCGGGAGCCTTGTTGCTCCCGTTGTCCGTTTTGGCCGCACCGACGGTCGAGGACCTCACTGGGCAATCAAACTCGCTCTATCAGCAGGCCAATACTCGTTTGAGTGGCGGCGGCACCCTGACCCTTCTCAATCAACTCGACGAACAGGCACAGGAAATTGCCCGACTTCGCGGCCGGATCGATGAGCTGGAATACCAGTTCAAGCGTCTGACCGAGATGTCGCAGCAACGCTACCTGGATCTGGAGCAGCGAGTTTCTGGCGGCGCTTCCGCCGGGGAGAACGGTCAGGTTGTCGATTCACAGGCAGCAACGGCAGTCACTGGCGGCGCAAGTGCCGGTGGTGCAGCCAGCACCAATGGCGCCAGCAATGCTGACAGCGGTGCAACTGCCCAGAAGGATTACGAGAATGCCTTCGCTAAGGTGCAGTCTCGCGACTTCGACGGTGCCATTGTCGCCTTTGAAGCCTTCGTGGTGGACCATGGGGATTCCAATCTCGCAGCCAATGCCCATTACTGGCTGGGCGAGCTGTATTCGGCCAAGAACCAGCTGGATGCTTCTGCCCAGGCCTTCGACACCGTGATCAGCGAATTCTCGCAATCCAGCAAGGTGCCGGATGCGATGTACAAGCTGGGTCTGGTCAAGGCGCGTCAAGGCAAGGCGCAGGAAAGTCGCTCCTTGCTCGAGAAGCTGGTCCAGCAGTATCCGGACAGCAAGGCTGGCACCATGGCCAAGGACTTCCTGTCCTCCGGCGCCTGAGTGCCCGTGGCCATTGGCCACCTGTATTCTCCAAAGCCTGCGCTTGGTATTCTACCAGGTGCGGGCTTTGTGTTATGTGGCGCTCGGCACGTCATGCCATCGGCAGGCGACCCGGGCGCGCTTCATGTGGCCGAGCAAGTAATGGAATGTCGATGAAGAGACAGTGACTCTCATCGGCGGTTGACGACAGATCTCAGACAGGGATATCACCATGGCAGAGTGCAAGATCGACTATCAGGCCCCGGACGACATACTGAAAGGGCGAATCATTCTGGTGACTGGGGCGGGGTCCGGCATTGGGCGTGAAGCGGCAGTCGAATATGCGCGTCATGGAGCGACGGTGATATTGCTGGGCAGAACCATTGCCAAGCTGGAAGAAGTCTACGACGAGATCGAGGCATTGGGGGCGCCACAACCGGCTATCTATCCGCTCAACTTCGAAGGGGCATCGCTCAAGGATTATCAGCAGATGGCTGATACCCTGCACAGCGAGTTCGAACGTCTGGATGGCCTTCTGCACAATGCGAGCCTGCTGGGCAAGATCACTCCGTTCGAGCAGTATGATCCTGCGCTGTGGGAGCAGGTCATGCAGGTCAATATCAATGGCCCCATCTGGATGGTCCAGGCATTGCTGCCGTTGCTGAAGGCCTCGAAGGACGCCTCCGTCGTGCTGACAAGTTCCAGTGTCGGGCGCAAGGGGCGTGCCTTCTGGGGCGCCTACAGTGTCTCCAAGTTCGCTACGGAAGGCTTCTCGCAGATGCTGGCACAGGAACTGGAGAATACCAGCCAGGTGCGCGTCAATACGCTCAATCCCGGTGGGACGCGGACCCCGATGCGCAAGTCGGCGTTCCCGGCCGAAGACCCCGATACCTTGCGTACGCCCGCCGACATCATGCCGACCTATCTGTGGTTGATGGGGCCGGACAGTCGTGGTCATACCGGCGAGATGTTCGACGCCCAGCCGCCGAAAGTTTGAGCCATTGTCAGCTGTCATCTCCTCACTGGATGGCGAGTGACGCCGCCAGGCGGGTCATTCGCGATACCCTGCAACAAGAGCGCCGACGATTGGCCGTCGGCGCTCTTGTGTCTAGCTGTTTGTGTCTATCTTCTGATGTTCATCTACGGATCACCCGCTCGTGTGAGCTTTGTGCGAGCTGTATCCGTGTCGCTCGGTCAGCGCAGGTCCGCTGCCCGTAGCGCGGCATTGATGACTTCTTCCGAGGTGTCAAACCACACATCGGCAGGCCAGGCGTCCACATCGTCGCCCTCGCGGACATAGCCGTAGCGCACCGCGACCGCCAGCATGCCCGCCGCACGCGCCGCCTGCATGTCACGGTCGTGATCCCCCAGATACCAGCATTCGGAGGCGTCGACACCGAGGCAGCGTGCCGCCTCCCACAGAGGCTCTGGATGCGGCTTCTTGACCGGCAGGTCATCGGCACACAGCAGACAGCCGGGCGTGAGCTTGAGTGCGGCGATCAGCGGCTCGGCGAACTGACGGGGCTTGTTGGTCACGATGCCCCACGGCAGGCCTGCGCGCTGACAGACCTCGATCAAGGCGTCATAGCCCGGGAACAGCACGCTGTGAGCCGCGACATCGCGGGCATAGAACTCCAGTAGGCGAGTGCGCTCGCTGGCGTGCTCGGGGTGATCGAGCTCATGGCCCAGGGCCAGGGTCACCAGAGCGCTGCCACCATGCGAGACTTCGGCGCGAATCACGTCGTAGTCCAGCGCCGGCAGGGTGTGATGCTGACGCAGCTCATTGGTGGCGCGCGCCAGGTCTGGCGCGGTGTCCACTAGGGTGCCATCGAGATCGAAGATCAAGGCGGCGGGACGAGGTAGCGCTGCCGGCAGGCTCACGCAAGCTCTTCCTCGGTCGGGCGACGCGTGTGCATCAGGTAGTTGACGGTAAGGTCGGAGGAATTCAGGCGATATTTGCGCGTCAGCGGGTTGTAGGTCATGCCGGTGGAGCCTTCCATCTTGAGGCCCGCATCGCGTGTCCAGCGACCCAGCTCGGCCGGACGGATGAACTTGCGATACTCGTGGGTGCCACGCGGCAGCATCTGCAGCACATATTCCGCGCCGAGAATCGCGAAGGCATACGCCTTGGGATTGCGGTTGATGGTCGAGAAGAACACCATGCCGCCGGGCTTGACCAACCGTGCGCAGGCCGCGATCACCGAGGATGGGTCCGGCACGTGCTCGAGCATTTCCAGACAGGTGACGACGTCGAACTGGCCGGCCATCTCTTCTGCAGCGGCTTCGGCGGTGGTCTGGCGATAGTCCACTTCGACACCGGACTCCAGCTGGTGCAGGCGGGCAACGGAAAGTGGCGCCTCACCCATGTCGATACCCGTCACCTGGGCACCACGATGCGCCATGGCTTCGGAGAGAATGCCGCCGCCGCAGCCGACGTCGATCACGCGCTTGCCTGCCAGGCCAGCGTGGGTGTCGATATAGTCGACCCGCAACGGATTGATGTCATGCAGCGGCTTGAATTCACTGTCACGGTCCCACCAGCGACTGGCCAATGCCGAGAACTTGGCGATCTCGCTGGCATCGACATTGCCCAGATGGTCCTGGGGCTGGGCATCTTGCTGGGTGTCGTTATCGCTCATCTTTGCATCCTTACCGTTACGGAAGTGCTGTTCGGGAAGTGGCAGGCCTGTACAGGCACCTTACCCTCGGGCACGATTCCACCATTCTAATCCGACTGCCGTCGCGGGTCAGCGTCCAGCGCAAAAAACTCATCATGACGGGCACTTGCGTTACGATGGGGCGGGACGTCGCGCCACGCGCGATGACCAGTCGTCATTATTGTCATGTAGCAACGGGGAGTGGTCATGAGCCTGGTTCCGATTCGCTGGGTAAGCCAGCAAGAGTGTGCGTCGCGGGAAGAAGACACGGCAGGCACCCCGCCCGATGCCAGCGCTGACGTCACTCATGATGTCACTTCTGATGTCACTCAGCCGGCGGTGAAGCTTGCGCTGCTCGACCAGCGTCTGCTGCCGGGTGAGACCCGCGAGGTGCTGCTCGAGGATGCACGCGGGGTCGCGACTGCCATTACCGACATGGTGGTCCGCGGTGCACCGGCCATCGGGATCGCCGCCGCCTATGGCGTGGCGCTGGAGGCTTTCGTCATCAACCGCGAGGGCGGCGACTGGCAGTCACGCCTGGCCAGTGCCTGTGATGTGCTGGCTGCCTCGCGCCCGACAGCGGTCAACCTGTTCTGGGCGTTGGATCGCATGCGCAAGGTGATTGCCGCACACGCCACCCGGTCGCAGGCCCCGTATGAGGCGTTGCTGAAGGAGGCCGTACGCATTCACGAGCAGGATCTGGATGACAATCTGCGCATGGCCGAGTTTGGCGCCCAGGTGATTGCGGCCTCTCTCGCGCAGGGCGAGACGCGGTGCGAGGTCATGACCCACTGCAATACCGGCGCGCTGGCCACCGGCGGCCATGGCACGGCGTTGGGCGTGATCCGTACCGCCTATGCCCAGGGCATTCTCGGCCGTGTGCATGTCAACGAGACGCGTCCCTGGTGGCAAGGCTCTCGCCTGACGGCATGGGAGCTGGTGCAGGAGAAGATTCCCGCGCGGCTGGCCGTGGAAGGCGCAGCCTCGTTGATCATGCAGCAGGGGGCCCAGACGCCGGAAGGGGTGCGCTGGTTGATCGTCGGTGCGGACCGCATTGCAGCCAACGGTGACACGGCCAACAAGATCGGCACCTTCTCGCTGGCCGTTCAGGCGCGCGCCCACGGCATCAAGGTCATGGTCGTGGCCCCTCTGGCCACGTTCGATGGCACCCTAGCCAGTGGCGCGGACATCCCCATCGAGACGCGCGGCGCCGACGAGCTGCGTGAGGCGGGTGGTCGCCAGATCGCGCCGCAGGACATCGATGTCTTCAACCCGGTCTTTGATGTCACACCGCATGAGTATATTGATGCCATCGTCACGGAACATGGCGTGGTAGAGTCGCCCGATAGTGACAGTGTTGGTGCGCTGCTCGGCCGCGCCATGCGCCGTTGATGGCGATCCAGTAAGTGGTAGCGCTTGGCAAGCCTCGGATAGTGCAGGAATTTCGTACTCCTTGATCAAACTGGCATAATCCCTGCCTATGATGAAGGATGGTCGTTGATTGGCTTCGACGGCAGTAACCCGGTGGAGGCCCTTCGACGGGCTTCACCACGACATAGACACAAGGAAGACGCTACATGATACGCAAGGCTGTTCTGCCTGTTGCCGGTCTCGGCACACGTTGCCTCCCGGCCTCCAAGGCCATCCCCAAGGAAATGATCACCATCGTCGACAAGCCGGTGATCCAATATGTGGTGGAAGAAGCGGTCGCAGCCGGTATCAAGGAAATCGTGCTGGTTACCCATTCCAGCAAGAATGCCATCGAGAACCACTTCGACAAGCACTTCGAGCTGGAAACCACCCTGGAAGCCAAGGGCAAGCTCGAGCTGCTCGAACAGCTGCGTAATATCATCCCGGATGACGTCAAGATCATCAGCGTGCGCCAGCCGGAGCCGCTGGGTCTGGGTCACGCCGTGTTGTGCGCCAAGCCGATCGTCGGTGATGAGCCGTTCATCGTCATGCTGCCGGATGTGCTGGTAGATGGCGAAGGGCTCGAAAAGAATGACCTGGCGCGCATGATGGAGGCCTATGAAGCCACCAACGCCGCCCAGATCATGGTCGAGAATGTTCCGCAGGACATGGCCTACAAGTACGGTATCGTCGCGATCGACGGTGACACGCCGGAAGCCGGCAAGTCCGCCTTGATCAATGGCATGGTCGAAAAACCGGCCCCGGGCACCGAGCCGTCGACCCTGGCGGTCATCGGCCGTTATCTGCTGCCGGGCCGTATCTTCGAGCTTCTGGAGAACACTCCGCCGGGCGCGGGTGGTGAGATCCAGCTGACCGATGCCATCGACACCCTGCGTGACGACAAGGCCGTCGCGGCCTACCGCATGGCCGGCGATACCTACGATTGCGGCCACCAGCTGGGCTATCTTGAAGCGACTCTTTCCTTCGCCAAGCGTCACCCGACCTTCGGTGAAGGCTTCCGCGAGCTGCTGACTCGCTACCAGGAGAAATAAGCCATGCAGGTGCTGGTGCACGGAAGCGAACTGGCGGCGGCAACGGCCAGCGCCGCTCTGGCGAGCGTGGGTCACCGTGTCTGGTGGTGGCCGCATGAGGATATGGACTGGGCTGCCCTGGAACACGTCGACTGGTTGAACAGTGAGCCAGGCCTGCGTGAACGCCTTGATCGCCATCGGGAGCGCGGCGATCTCACTCTCATTGAGGACCTCGAGTCACTGCGGCGCATCGATATCCACTGGATCGCCGTCTCGCCGGACCAGCGCGAAAGTGCGCTGAGTCGTGTCGAGCAGCTGGTGGCGACCCTGGATGAGCCGCTGGTGCTGGTCAACAACTCGACTTTCCCGGTGGGCACGACCGAGCGTTTCGAGGCGTTGCTGCCGCGTGACGACCAGTACGCCGTCGCCTTGCCGGACATGCTGGAAGAGGGCCGTTCACTGGCCACCTTCGAGCGTCCGGCCCGCTGGTTGCTGGGCAGCGAAGCGGAACCTGCCACCCTGCGGGTGCAGGAGTTGCTGCGTGCCTTCAACCGACGTGAAGATGTCTTCCAGATCATGCCGCGCCGCGCCGCCGAACTGACCAAGCTGGCCATCAACGGCATGCTCGCGACGCGTATCAGCTACATGAACGAAGTGGCGGGTCTCTCCGACTCCCTCGGCGTCGATGTGGAATATGTGCGTCAGGGCATGGGCGCCGACCCGCGTATCGGCTTCGGGTACCTCTATCCGGGCTGTGGATTCGGTGGCCCGAACTTCTCGCGTGACCTGATGCGTCTGGCCGATGTCCAGCACCAGACAGGGCGTGAATCAATGCTGCTCGAGCATGTGCTCGACATCAACGAGGCCAAGAAGGAGACGCTGTTCCGCAAGCTGTGGCAGCACTTCGATGGTGAATTGCGCGGCCGCACCGTGGCGATCTGGGGCGCGGCCTTCAAGCCGGGTACCGCACGTATCGACCATGCGCCGGTGTTGACCTTGCTGGAAGCGCTGTGGGCCCAGGGCGTGCGCGTTCGCGTACATGATCCCGCGGCCTTGTCGGCGCTGGGTGAGGCCTGTGGCGCGCATCCGTTGCTGGAGCTGGTCGATGGCAACATGTATGACGCCCTGGAGGGGGCTGATGCCTTGATGCTGGTCACCGAGTGGAAGTGTTACTGGAACCCGGACTGGCAGCGCCTGAAGCGTGAGCTGGGTGCGGGCCTGGTGCTCGATGGCCGCAACATCTTCGACCCACGTTACGTGGCAAGCCAGGGGTTGGTCTATCGCGGCATCGGCCGCCGCGCCAGTCCCTGACGGGCATCTCCAAGGGTCAGGCTGACGCGTTCTGAAGCTGATGTTCTCTCGGACTGATGCTCTCACAGGCTGACTCTATCGTGCTCGACACGCAAAGCCCTCATCCGGTCCCGGATGAGGGCTTTTGTCGTGGGCATTAGGCTATCTATCATGAGGCCCAAGCTTTTCATACAGACCGCCAGGCTTTTCATGATGACCGCCAGGCTGACTTCAGGCCCAGGGCTCGAGCACGAATTTGCCCACATGGCCCTTGCTGAGAAACTGCTGTTGCGCACTGACGATCTCGGTCAACGGGAAGCTGGCCGCGATCAGCGGGCGAATCTCGCCTTGCTCTACATAGCGAATCAGATTGGGGAAGGTGGCTTCACACCAGGCAGTGGTGCCTAGCAGTCGCAGATTCTTGAGGTACAGGTCGCGCAGGTCCAGCGTCACCATCGGGCCGGCGATGGCGCCGGTGGTCACCAGGCGGCCGCCACGCGCGAGCAGCTTCATCATGATCGGGAAGTTGTCGCCCGCGACATTGTCGACCACCAGGTCGACGCTTTCGTGGCCCAGCAGTTCGAGCAGGTCGGCCTTGCGGTCCAGAAGTCGGTCGGCGCCGAGTTCGGCAAGGGCCTCATGCTTGGCGGCGCCCGCCACGGCATACACCGTTGCGCCGCGGCGCTTGGCTAGCTGCAACGCGGCGGAACCGACTCCGCCCGAGGCGCCCAGAATCAGCACACGCTCGCCCGCCTTGAGCTCTGCCTGTTCGAGCATGTTTTCCGCCGTGCCATAGGCGCAGGGCAGGGAGCCAAGTTCGACATCACTCCAGTCACAGTCCACCGCGAACACTTCACTGGCGCGCACGCTGACGAATTGCGCGAAGGCGCCGTCGAAGTCCGAGCCCATCCATTCATTTTCCAATGAGTCCCAGCCCTCGCTGCGCATGCAGGAGCGTACCAGCACGCGCTTGCCCAGCAGGCTGGCACCCGCATTCGGGCCCAATGCCACCACCTCGCCACAGCAATCCGTACCCTGTATCAGGGGGAAGGGCGTTTCTCCCTTCCAGCCACCTTCCGGCGGCGCCGGCTTGTCAGTCGTCGCCTCTGCATCCGCGTTGTCATGCACGCTGCTGGCCTGTTGGGTCGCGGTAGTGATCGTGGAGGAATACCAGCCCAGACGCGTATTGATCTCGGTGTTGTTCATGCCAGCCGCCAGCACCTTGATCAGCACCTCGCCCTCACCGGGTGTCGGCACCGGGCGCTGCTGCGTCTCGAGGCATTCATAGCCCCCATGGCCGGTAGTCACGATCGCCAGCATGGAGTCGGGCAGTGAGGAGGTCGAGGTGTCAGTGGGCATCGGTATTCCCTTTTTTCAAAGTATGTATTTCGCGCAGACAAAGAATGCATTTCAAGCAGTGTGTGCCAACAATGTCGTCGAGTCTCTTGTCGTCGAGCCCATGTGAGCGATCAAGGATACGCAGCGAGGTAGAGCATACGTTCTACTTGTCAGTTATTAGATAGGGGCACCGCCGTCATTTGCAAGTCGACAGACGGGATTCTTCTCCTGGTGGTGCATTCAGCGTAGCCAAGCCTTGCGTGTAGCAGGCTCGCGGCTGGGCGACGTTGTCTTGAACGAAAAAAACCCCGCCAAGTGGCGGGGTTTTCCGAGCAGGGCATCCAAGCGTCATATCAGGGTGACGTTGAATGCCTTGGCTCAGCTGGAGTTCCGAGCGGTAAACGACTCGGCTTCCTGAGGCTAGCTAAGCTCGGTCTAGCCAAACTCAATCTGGAAAAGCTCAGGCTGCGAAGTTCTGTGCAGCGAATTCCCAGTTGATGATGTTCCAGATGCTTTCCAGGTACTTCGGACGCGCATTGCGGTAGTCGACGTAGTAGGCGTGCTCCCAGACGTCGACGGTCAGCAGCGGAGTCTGACCAGACTTGGCGATCGGGGTGTCAGCGTCGTCAGTGTTGACGATTTCCAGCTCGCCCTGGGCGTTCTTGACCAGCCAGGTCCAACCGGAACCGAAGTTGCCAGCGGCGGAAGTGTTGAAGGCTTCCTTGAAGTCAGCAACGGAGCCCCACTTGGCCACGATGGCGTCTGCCAGCGGGCCGGACGGCTCGCCACCACCATTCGGGGACAGGCAGTGCCAGTAGAAGGTGTGGTTCCACACCTGAGCTGCCTGGTTGAACAGACCACCCTGGGCGCTCTGGATGATCTCTTCGAGAGATTTTTCTGCGTCAGCAGTGCCTTCGACCATGCTGTTCAGCTTGGTGACGTAGGCTTGGTGATGCTTGCCGTAATGGTACTCAAGGGTCTCGGCAGAGATGGTCGGCTCGAGTGCGTTCTTTTCGTACGGCAGTGCTGGAAGTTCAAATGCCATGGGGATCAGCTCCTTTTCCTCACCAATTGGGTCGTACTCTGCCTTCGTGGGGCTTGGGGCTGAGTATTTCAATGCCTGACCTGCCATTGCGTGATGGGAGGGTCAGACAAGCACAGACTCAAGCTCCGCGACTAGCATCACTCCCGGCCCTGAACTGGCCACCCGCTCAGGCAGCGGGCAAGGGCGAAAGTGCATGACTCGCCGTGCATCCTTCATGCGCGTGGCTACGCGCATGAAATGTGCAATCAGCGTGAAAAACCTTGTGAATCCAGATAGCTACGAAGACAGAGGCTGCGCGTATCGCAGTGTTTGGCACTATAGCACCCAGACACCGACAGGCCAACGCTGGTGGGCACTGACCGCGGGATCCTCTCAAGCCTCTTGCAGGGCTCGCGTTCATTGCCAAGCTTTTGTCACATTC
The DNA here is from genome assembly GCF_018340035.1 of Cobetia sp. MC34. Classification (NCBI taxonomy): domain Bacteria; kingdom Pseudomonadati; phylum Pseudomonadota; class Gammaproteobacteria; order Oceanospirillales; family Halomonadaceae; genus Cobetia; species Cobetia sp. MC34. The sequence goes on along the minus strand of NZ_JADPPY010000005.1, from coordinate 57,207 downwards.
CTGCCACTCTGCCCAGGATGACAGGCCGTGACGGGAACCTGATGAGATGACCGAGGTCAGCTGTTAGACTCGATTTCCTGTACGTGAACCGTGACTTATCTTTTGCAGACCCTGCGTTACTGTATTTTTATACAGCAAGGCGAAAAAGCGCACTTCCGGTCGTCTTGCGCCGCCCTGAAGATGCTGCGCTGAACCTTTCGCTGCTGATCGTTTGCCGGACCTGGAGCCAGAATGCGGCCGCACAACGCTGAACCGTCTCTCAATGACTCACCGGACGATGCGCTGGTCGCGCGTCCCGACGATGCGCTGGTCGCGCGTCCCGACGATGCGCTTGGCGTGCATCACACTCGTCCCCCCGCGCCCAGACGCTGGCCGGCGTGGCTTTGCCTCCTCGCCCTGGGGGGCGTGGTGGGCTGGCAACAGTGGCAGCTGCATGACCTGCAGACCCTCGGGGGCGATCAACGCGATCAGCTCGGCGCACGTGTCAGCCAGCTCGAACGTTCAGTGACCCAGCTTGAGCAGCAGGGCGATGAGCGCCTGAACGAACTTCGTAATGCACTGGGTGAGCAACTCAGCGCCCTGGACAACCAGTTGAATGACACTGTCCTGCCGGCGCTGACCACTCTGCAGGAGGACAAGGCGTCCCTGTCGAGTGAAGCCGTCGCGCGCCTCGAGACACTGGAAGACAAGGTGGAAAAGGACGCGAATGGCGCTCAAGCGCGTCTGACCGCCATGGACGAGGCGCTTGATCGCTTGGCTGGTCGTGTCACGACGCTTGCCCAGACAGATGACAATCACGCGACCCTGATCACGGCGCTGCAAGGCTCGATGGCGGCGCTGGAATCCCTCAGCCGTGATGGCCGTGCAGCGCTGGGCGCGCGTCTGGATGCCCAGTCGGCCACGCTTGAGCACCTCGAGCCGCTGGTGGACAAGACCTCCAGCACTCTGGACACGCTGACTTCCCGCATCGAGACCTTGCAGAGCGATATTGAGAGCGACAGCGCCGAGCAATTGGCCTTGCTCGAGACACGCCTCACGGCACTCAAGACGGACCTAGCCACGCAACAGACCCAGACGCGTGACTTACAGCAATCTCAGCAGCAACTGGACGAGACGCTGAAGGCACTGCCGGAGCCATCAGCGGCCGCTGATGGCGATGAACTGGCCAGCAAGCTCACGGGCCGCTTCGCGCCGCTTGACGAGCTGGCAACGCTTGAGAGCGCGCAACGCTCACTGGCCTCCCAGCTGGGTGAGCTGCGCCGTCAGCAGACAGCGCTCAGTGCCGGCTTGGAGGCCAGCTCACAGGGGGCGTCAGAGGACACGCGAGAGCAGTTGCGCTCGCTGGACGCCAGCCGCCGTCAGCTGAGTGGCCGTGTCGCGTCGCTGCTGGGGCAGGTATCTGAGCTTGAGCAGCGCGTCAGTCGACTGGAACGTCGCTGAGCCGGCGCAGCAGGGATACAAGTAACGACGATATGGCGTGGTCCGCCACTCTGCCGGGCCATGTGACACGTCCCGTGATGACCGAGCGCCGCACGACATGATGAATGGGAACGATGGACAGTGCTTTCCACCAGCACTCAATAAAGGACGAATCATGAGTGGCGACAACAAAGAGTCTGCTCGAGCGACCGGGACGCGCGGTTTGCCACATCGCTATCTGACGCCGCTGATCGTGTGTGGCGGCTTGTGCTTCGCGCCGCAGGCGCTGGCGATCGATGCCGCCGTCAAGGGAGTCAAGGGCGCGACGGCGACCAATGTGGTCAACTTCCTGGCCGGGATGACGCTTGAGGGCGATGCACCGGCCGAGCGCTATGAGGATGAGATCATCCGGCGCACCCAGGAAGCACTACAGGCCTTCGGTTACTACGATGCCCAGATCACGCTCAGCTATCCCGAGAAGGGGCTGCTGGGCGGCGATGATGTGGTCGTGACGGTGGATGCCGGTGAGCCGGTCACCATCGAGACGCTGGAGCTGCGGCTCGAAGGCGACGCCGCGCGCGACAAGGTCATGAAGAAGGTGCTGGCCGACGCCGACCTCGAGGAAGGCGATGTGCTGCGTCACTCACGCTATGACAGCCTCAAGTCGACCCTGACGTCGCTCAGCCTCGAACGCGGCTATTTCGACACCTCCTTCTCCCAGCAACGCATCGAGGTACGCCCTTGGTTGCACTCGGCACGCATCTATCTGGTCATGCAGAGCGGTCAGCGCTACCGCTTCGGCGATATCACCTATCTCAACAGTCAGATAGAGCTGGATCGCGTCAAGGCCATGCAGCCGTTCGAGACTGGCGATTATTACGAAGCCGGCAAGTTGACCCAGTTCAACCAGCGGCTGAGTGAGGCCGGTTGGTTCCGCTCGGCCGCGATCAAGCCACAGCTCAATCCGGGCGCCGAACTCAAGACTCCAAGTCCCGACAGCGAGATCAAGACCCCCTACGCCGAGGTCCAGGGGTATGACGGCTCATGGCTTGCCGATGTCGAAAGGGCTGAAATCGAGGGTTCTGAGGTAGAGCAGACGGGGGAGAATCGCCGCGCTGACGCCTCGCCCCCCTCGGACTCGACGGCACTCGCCGCGCAGGCCGCCGTGGAGGGTGATGGCGCTGGCTCTACCGTAGCCTCTGACAACGACACGCCGGTGCTGACTGGCGATGCGCTGGAGGCCGCGGTCAAGACGGCCAACGGTCCCATCATTCCTGTGGATATCAGCCTGATACCCGCAGACCGTCACAAGTTCGAGACCGGTATCGGCTACGCGACGGATGTCGGGCCACGCCTGCAGTTCAGCTGGGAGATGCCGTGGGTCAATCGCTATGGCCATAGTCTGACCAACAGCCTGTTCCTGTCCTCGCCGGAGCAGACCTTCGAGGGCGAATACCGCATGCCGCTCGAAGACCCGCTCAAGGATAGCTATGTCCTCGAGTACGGGATGTCGAACACCGATGATGAAGATACCGAGAGTCTCGAGACCACCGTGCGCTTCACCCGCGAGTGGAAGTTCGACAATGGCTGGACCCAGCGCGTGTTCTTCGGTTCCACCTATGAGGACTACACCCAGGCGGACGAATCCGGGGCCGTGCTGCTGCTGTATCCCGGTGTGAGCTGGAACCGCACCCGCACACGCCCCAAGACCTTCCCGATGTGGGGCGACCGCCAACAGCTGACCTTCGAGTACGGCGATCAGATGTGGGGTTCGGACGTGACCTTCCTGCGCTCTCAGTTAAACACCAACTGGATACGCTCCATCGGCGACAACCATCGTTTCGTGGCGCGCATGGGCGTCGGCCACGTCGATACCGACAACTTTGATGACATGCCACCTTCGATGCGCTTCTTCACTGGGGGCGACAACAGTGTGCGTGGCTATTCCTACGAGACACTCGCCCCGGAAGATGATGACGGCGATCTCGAAGGCGGTAGCTCGTTGCTCACCAGCAGCCTGGAATACGATTACCGTCTGACGGGCGACTGGTGGGGCGCGACCTTCTACGACGCCGGTAACGCCTTCAATGGCTGGGACGCACTCGAGCTCAAGACGGCGGCCGGCATGGGGATTCGCTGGATCTCGCCGGTGGGGCCGATTCGTCTCGATATCGCCCATCCCTTCGATGACGATGACAACGATTACCGTATTCACTTCTCGATCGGGCCGGAATTCTGAGCGGGCCGCGTCTCTAAAACGAGTGTCGTGCGGATCAAGCGCCAGCAAAGGACCATCAGCTGAGCGAGTGAGCTGATAAAAAAGATATGGAGATGTTGGAATTGTCTAATCCCTATGTACGTCGGGGCGGCCTGGTCATCCGGTTGCTGATATGGCTGCTCGTGTTCCTGATCGGGCTGACGATGCTGCTGGTCGGGGGCGTGCTGTCCCCGTGGGGCACCGGGCTGGTGCTCGATCAGGCGCGCTCGCGTGGCTTCATCGATTATTCCCAGGCCTCCGGCTCACCGCTGGAAGCACTGTCGCTCAAGGACGTCTCGCTGGATCTGCCGGGGCTGACCGTCAATGCCGATTCCCTGTCGCTGGCCTGGGGCGAGGACTGTCTGCTCAAGGGCAAGCTGTGTCTCGAGTCGCTGGAGTCCAGTGGTCTCGCGATCACCCTGAGCGAAAGCGGTGCCAGCACTGAGCCGGAAGCGGAGAGCGGTGAGAGCCTCAACGTGCCCATCGTGGTGCCGATTCCCATCGAGGTGCGCAAGGTCGCCATTGATGACTTCGCCCTGGCGCTGGCGGATGGCAGTCGCGTCACCTTCGATCACTTCCATACCTCGGCCGCGCTGTCAGTGAGTACGCTGACGCTGGGCGAGACACGCCTGATCACCAGTCGTTTTATTCCGGCCGATGCCACCGCGGCTCAAACGACGTCAGATGCCGTCAGTCTCGAGGGTGTGAGCATCACGCCTGAGGCTCAGCAAGCGGCGAGCGCAGTGGTCCACACTCAGGTCGTGGCGCCTCAAGCTGAGAGCGCCGCCAAGGCCATCACGGATGACGCCGCAGAAGTGTCTGGCAAGACTGCCGCTAAAACCACGGATCAGACAGCACAGGCCGGACGCCTCGCCTTGCCGGAAGTCTATATTCCGCTGACCATCGAGGTTCCCGACCTCGCCATCGAAGACTTTGCACTCGAGGGGCCAAGCCCGTATGAGGTCAGCCGCCTGTCGCTGGCGCTCAAGGCGGAAGGGCATGACATCACGCTCTCGCGTCTCGAGGTCGACTCCCGCGACGTGAACGCCGATCTCGTGGTGCAGGTCACCTTGAAGGACGAGTATCCCCTGAGCGCCACGCTCAATGCCGAGGCCCTGATTGACCCCGTGCGTCATGAAAAGCTGCGCCTGTCTCTGGAAGGCTCGCTGGCGGATCTTGAAGCCTCTCTCAAGGCCGACGGTCCGCTGGCCGCTGAACTCGTGGCCAGCGCGGATGTACTGGACAGCGATCTGCCCTTCGAGGCGCGCCTGAGCTCCGAGCGGATCACCTGGCCCTTTGCTGCCGTCACTGATGCCTCTGATGACACCTCCGCTGATGCGCAGAAAGGCGCTCAGACAGCGACCCAAGCCAAGGATGGCAAGAATACGTCTGGCACCGCTGCCGCTGCCTCCTTCACGCCTGACTATAGCGTCGAGAATCTGGCGCTGGTCGCCAAGGGCTCACTGTCGGGGTATACGACCACGCTGGATGCCATCATCGAGGGGCGTGACATTCCGCGCGCTACCTTGTCATTGGCAGGCGACGGCGATCTCGCGCATTACCGCTGGCAGCCGCTCAAGATCGCCCTCAAGCGTGGCTCCGCCACCACCCGTGGCGAGATTCACTGGCAGGAAGGTATTAGGGTCGCCGCCGAGCTGGCCCTCGACAAGCTGCATCCCGAAGACTTGCTGCCGGCCCCGACCGGGGGCGGTCAGAAAGCCGTGCGTGGTGAGCTGAGTGGCAATCTCGTGGCCAGCTTCCAACAGCCGCAGCAAGGACCGTGGGCCGTCGATGTCAGCAAGCTGGATATCCATGGCACCTTGCTCGAGCGTCCGCTCACGCTGACCGGCAAGCTTTCAGGCAATGCCGACATGCAGTGGGACGTCAACGCGCTGGAGCTGCGTCAGGGCCAGAACCGTCTGAGCGCCAATGGCAAGATTGCCAAGACCATCACCCTGGCGGCCAACATCGATTTCCCGGCGCTCTCGACCCTGATGCCGGATATCGCGGGTGAGCTCAAGGGCAAGATCGATGCCTCGGGCACGCTCGACAAGCCTCAGCTGGCGAGCAACTTCACCGCACGGCGCCTGCAGATCGGTGAGAACCGTATCTCCGACATGGCGCTGTCAGCCGGGGTCGATGCTCGCAAGCGGGGGATTGATGACCCGGCACTGGATATCGCCCTGAATGCCGATGATGTCAGAGCTGGCGGACAGCAGATCGCGACAGTCGCGCTGACGCTGGGAGGCTTCCTGAGCGATCACACCCTGCAGTTCGATACCGAGATGGCCGGTGAAATGCCGCTTTCTCGTCTGGGGCTGACCCTCAAGGGTGGGCTCGACAAGGCGCGTGAGCATTATCGTGGTGCGCTGTCTCCGCTGACGGCGAATACCGACTTCGGGGACTTCAACTTCGACACGCCGGCGAGCTTCGATGCCAATCTCGCCAAGGGCAGCGTGCTGGTGCAGCCGTTCTGCCTGAGTCGTGAACAGGGTGGCCAGATCTGTGTCGCCGAGCCCTTGAGCGCGGGCAATGACGGCCAGGCCATGGTGACTCTCGAGGGGATTCCGCTGGACATGGCCCAGAGCGCCATGCCGGAGAGCTGGACCATCGGCGGTGCCACGGGCGGCAAGATCACGGCAAGCTGGAAGCAGGGTGGCCAACGCTGGAATGCTGACGCGGAGCTGGCGGGCAAGTTGACGCTGGCCGGCGAAGACGCCGACGGCAATGCCTGGTCTCTGCCGGAGACCACCCTGCAACTGGCGTTGGAAGCCACGCCCGACAAGGCCGATCTCGATACCCAGATTCGCCTCGACAGCGCTGGCGGCATCGGTCTCACCGTGTCGGTCCTCGACCCGGCGGGCGCAGGCCAGCTGGATGGCTCGCTGGCCATCCGCGACATCGACCTCTCGCCGTATCGTCCGCTGGTGGCGGGCATGACCCAGCTGGAAGGCAAGCTGGCGGGTGACGTCGAGGTCGGCGGCAACCTGAGCCTGCCGTCGATGACCGGGCCGATCGCGCTGACCGGCGTCAAGGTGCAGGGCGAAGGCCTGCCGGTGTCGCTGTCGGATGCCCAATTCACCGTCGACTTCGATGGCAACAGTGCCGATATCGATGGCTATCTGGTGGGCAATGATGCGCGCTGGGGCATCGATGGCGAGGCGGCGTGGCCGACGCTTGAGGACTGGACGGCGTCATTGAACCTCGACGGCGCGAAGAATCCACTCGAGCTGCATATCGCCGGGATCGGCCGCATGCGCGTCGCGCCGGATCTCGAGATCAATGCCAGCCCCACGCTGCTCAAGCTGCGGGGGGACGTCAAGGTGCCGTGGACACGCATCGAAGTGGACCAGGTGCCGCCGTCTGCCGTGTCACCCTCCAGTGACACCATCATCATCGAGCGTCCCAGTGATGAGGACACCTCCAACCCGGCCGAGCTTGCCGATGGCAGCGATACCGCCAAGGCGCTCAACGAAGCCGGCATGGCGCTGGATGTGCGTATCGGCATCCATATCGGGCCGGATGCGCGCCTGGAGGCGATGGGGCTCAAGACCAAGCTCAGAGGCGATCTCGATGTGCGCCAGTCCAAGGGCGGCGTGCAGGTCTTCGGTGAGGTCAATCTGGTCGACGGAACCTACAAGAGCTTCGGGCAGGACCTGCAGATCAGCAAGGGGCAGGTCTTGCTGGCCGGACCGCCCTCGAGCCCGCGTCTGAATATCGAGGCGATCCGTGATCCTGACAACACTGAGGACGACGTGACCGCAGGGGTGCGTGTGACGGGACTTGCCTCGTCACCCAGCGTCGAGATCTTCTCGGACCCGTCGATGGATGAGTCCTCGGCACTGAGTTATCTGCTGCGCGGTGAAGGCCTGGACAGCGACACCAGCAGTGACAGTGCGGTCACGTCCGCCTTGATCGGCATGTCACTGGCGCAAAGTGGCCAGGTGGTCGGCCAGATCGGGGAAACCTTCGGCGTGCGTGACCTGAGCCTGGACAGCTCTGGCAGCGGGGATGACAGCCAGGTGGTGGTCAGTGGCTATATCGCTCCGGACCTGAAGCTCAGCTACGGCGTCGGGCTGTTCTCGCCGATCGCGGAGCTGACGCTGCGCTACAAGCTGTTCCGCAACCTGTATGCCGAAGCGGTGTCCGGCACGGCGCAGGCCGTGGACCTGCTCTACAGCTTCTCGCTGGGCCGCAGCGAGCTGGCGCCCAGAGTCGGCAAGGACAGATGACACGTCAGGCCAATTGATTGCCACAGGTTCAGCCCCCATCGACAGGTTCGGTGGGGGCTGTCTCGTTATGGAGGGGGCATTTCAGAGGTGCTAGTTTCGCTTATGCTCGAGAGCTCAAGCGCACGCGCGTCAGCACAAGACGCTGACGGTCACGCAGTGCAGCAACGCTTGATCTTCTTGCCGCTGCCACAGGGACACAGGCTGTTGCGCCCCGGCGTCAGTGTCTGCCACTCGGCATCACCGTCGACATAACGCCAGTGATGGCCATCGTGATGAAAGCGGCTAAGTTCCTGCAATTGCTGGAACTTTCCCTGCTCGAAGAAGGTGGCATGAAAGCGTACCATGCCGGTATCGGCGTCTTGTCCGCTGTCCAGAATCTCCAATGCCAGCCACAGGGGGCCAGCACCTTCGAGATCGGCGCGTGCCGGGCAATGGGCCGGGTCCCAGCTGTCGATCAGGAAATCGCTCAGCGACAGGCAGAAGGCACTGTAGCGGGCGCGCATCAATTGCTCGGGGCGTTCGGCGCGGGTGATGTCAGCATGAATCGGCTGACAGCAATCGACGTAGCGTCGCGCCTCAGTACTATTGGGCTGGCAGGGGCAGATATTGGGGGGCAGAGATGACATCATTGAACCTATACACGATTGCACGACGCGACACAGGAGAGAGTCCGCCATGTGGATAACGGAAGATAAGCAGACCATTCCTTCAGCGCAGGACAGCTTGCCAGGGCGCAGTGAAGCGGTACGCATCAGCGGCGTTCATCACGTCAATGGCCGCTCGATTGTACCGCCCTTCGACAGTGAGTGTGAGGAGATCGTGCTGGGGCTGGGCTGCTTCTGGGGAGCCGAGCGCCTCTTCTGGCAGCTGCCGGGCGTCAAGGTGACGGCGGTCGGTTATGCCGGTGGCCATACACCGAACCCAACCTATGAAGAGACCTGCACCGGCAAGACAGGCCACACCGAGGTCGTGCGTGTGATCTTTGATCCGACGGTGATCGGGTTGCCGGAGATCCTGCGGGCCAGCTTCGAGGCCCATGACCCGACACAGGGCATGCGTCAGGGCAATGACATCGGCAATCAGTACCGCAGCGCGATCTATTACACCCGCGAAGACCAGCGCGCCATCGTCGAGAAGAGCATGGCCGACTACCAGCAGGCGCTGGACCAGTCGGGTCTCGGCCGTATCACCACAGAGGTGGCACCGCTGCGCGAGTTCTACTACGCCGAGGAATATCACCAGCAGTATCTGGCCAAGAATCCGGGCGGCTACTGCGGTCTGAAAGGCACGGGAATCAGCTGTCCCATCGGCTGACAGCCTGGTACTGATGTAATGGCAGGCAGGCAGGATATGGCTGCCATGAGACTGTGCTGAAAGATTACCGCTGAGAAACACGAAAGCCTCATGGTCGCCGCGAAGTTCACGGTCGCCATGAGGCTTTTCTGTCTGGAGCAGCTTTTGGTCAGGAACAGCTTTTGTCAGAAAACGCTGTCGGTCATGAGCAGCGAGGCACAGTGTCAGCGGTATCGCTGTCGGTCCTGCTCGGCTTCCGCAAAGCGATCGATCCACTGCACCAGGGCGCCATCGCCGGTGACATTGCACGCCGTACCGAAGCTGTCCTGCGCCAGATACAGCGCCATCATCAAGCCGACGGCGGCGGCGTCGAAGCCCAGCAGGCTCTGCAATACGCCCACCGAGGTCATCGCGGCCCCGCCGGGCGAGCCGGGCGCGGCAATGATTGTAACCCCCAGCGCGGCGATGAACGGCAGCAGGGTGGTGAGCTCGGGCGTTGCCAGGGAGGGAGTGACCAGCATCACGCCAATGGCGCATACGGTCAAGGTGATGGCACTGCCGCACATGTGGATGGTGGCCAGCAACGGCACCGCAAAGCTCGCCACGGACGGCGAGATGTGATTGAGGTGCATCTGGCGCACGGTAACCGGAATCGTGGCCGCGGAAGACATGGTACCGGCGGCGGTGAAGTAGGCGGGCAGCATGTGGGCCAGCGCCTTCATGGGCGAGCGACCGGTGCTGGTGCCGCTGGTGACGTAGAGCAAGCTCAGCCACAGCCAATGCAAGGTCAGCGCCAGCAGCAGGATCATGCCGAAGCTCTTGAGGGTATTGGCGACCGTGCCCGCGATCGTCATTTCGCAGAACAGGCCGGCGATATAGAACGGCAGGGCAGGAATCAACACCTTGGCGATGAAGCGCTCGACGATGTCACGCCCACCGTCGGCCAGCTGACGCATGCCGTCATGCTCGGTGGCGGAAATGCCGATACCGAACAGGAAGGCCGTCACCAGTGCGGTGCTGATATCGGTCAGTGGTGGAATATCCAGCGTGAAGTAGGGGCTCAAGTGCTTGACGGCATGACTGACCGGCAGCTGGTCCTGTTGCACGATATGCGGCACGACCTCCAGCCCGACGATACCTGCCAACAGCCCTGCCAGCGTCGTCGAGGTATAGGCCAGCACGATGGTCATGGTCAGCAGACGGCCCGAGGAGCGCTCGAGGCGTGCGATCCCGCTCATGATGAAGAACAGGATGATCAGCGGAATGGCGTATTCCAGCAGTTCACCGAACAGCACCTTGAAGGTCAGCAAGGCGCGAACCAGGGATTCGGGAGCCCATTGTCCCAGCAGTATGCCAGCCACGATGCCGAGCACCAGGCGAAAAATCAGGTTCATTATCAGGCCAGTAGAGTCTTGAACGTAGGATGGGCGCGCAGTCTACCATTCTCACTGAATCGTGACAGTGATCCGTGTCACCCATAACACTCATCATGTATACCGTTATCATGTTTAATGTGCTAAATTCAACCATCCCAACAGGGCATACGGTAGTAGTCAGAGTAGACTCAGGACTTCCCACCGGATCTGAGGGTGGGAAGGCGAGCAAGGGTGGAAGAAGCAAAAAGAGGCAAGAAATGCCCCAAGGACAAAATATAATCAGGGAGGGGAATGCGTATTGGTGCCTGAGTAGCGGTCAACCCCACCAGTTCGATGCAGCTGGTTCAATGCAGGTAGCTCAGTACAGATAGCTCAGTGCGCTTCGCTGTGCACCTCGGCCTGTGCTTGCGGCTTGGGTAGCCCGCTCCAGGCCTCCAGCTGCTGACTGACACGGCGAGCAAGCCAGGAGCTCAGTCGCCCACGGCGCCACTCAACAAAGCCGACATGCCCACCGCGCTCACTGAGCTCGATACGCACGGCCTCGGAGGGTTGGTGGAAGCGTGCGAACAGATCGCGTGGCATAAAGGGGTCATCCAGCGATTGCAGTATCAGTGTCGGCAGTTCGATCTCGCTCAGCAGACGGCCCGCCGAGGAGCGCGTGTAGTAATCACTCGCCGAGGTGAAGCCATGCAAAGGCGCGGTGACTTCGTTGTCATAAGCCCAGAAACTGTTGAGCTGGGTCAGCTGATGCGCTCCGATCGAGATGGGTAGTGGGCCATTGGCAAGCTTCGCTGCCACCTTGGCCTTCAAGCCCTTGAGCAGATGGCGCTGGTAAAGGCGCGAGAAGCCCTGATTGAGCACATCCGCGCTGGCCGCTAGGTCCAGTGGGGCGCTGATGGCGATCGCGCCAGCCAGGTCCAGACCATCACCGCCTTGCTCAGCCACCAGCTTGAGCAGCATGTTGGCGCCCAGCGATACGCCACAGGCGACCTTGATGGCGTGCGGATAGCGGCGCCCGAGCTCGCCGAGCACCCAATAGGCGTCTGCAGTATCTCCGCTGTGATAGGCGCGCGGCAGGCGGTTGGGGGATTGCCCACAGCCACGGAAATGCATCATCACCGGTCGCCAGCCCATCCGGGCGGCTGCATTGAGCAGCTCACGGGCGTAGGGCGAGCTCAAGTCACCCTCAAGTCCATGAAACAGAACGAACAGAGGCGCATCCTCGCTCAAGGCCGTCGTACGCTCACGCTTTTCATGACCGTCACTGATGACCCAGGCGAGCTCGACGAAGTCACCATCGGGAAGATTGAGAATCTCGGTGCGACGACTCAGGGGCGCGCGGGGCAGAAGGCGGGGCAACAAGGTCTGGACATGGCGATTGCGCAGGCCAAGGGCAGGGCGAAACTCTGACGTGAAGATGGAGTGCGGCATGTGAGGTAGCTCCAGTGGCAGGCCAGGGCGATGACGTTGGTGATCGGGTGATGGGCATGCCCTTGATGGCGGTGGCCTGCAGCAAGATCTGACAGGAATTTCTACACGGGTGTCGTTGGCATCATTTCACTTGGCGACGCCAATCGCTAGTCGCAGTGCAGCATACGCATCGACGCCAAGGGCGCTAGCCCGCCCTGGATCTCATTGTTGGCCTAGCGCTCGAATACGCTGCATCGGGATACGCGACAAAAAAGCCGCCATCGGCATAGGGCCCATGGCGGCGTAAGACAGGCATGTGACGACAAGCGTCACAGCGAGAGCCCCAGACAGTGTTGTGACAGGCCTGATTACAGACCTGTCGCCGGGCTTCGTGTCAGATTGAGGGCACCCTCTGCGGTAATGACCAGATTGTCCTCGATACGCACACCACCATGCGGTGCCAAAGCCTCGACCAGCTTCCAGTCGATATGCTCACCGCGTGCATCGTTGCGCAGCGGCTCCAGCAACATGGGGATGATGTAGCAACCCGGTTCGATGGTGATGGCCATGCCGGTCTCGAGCACACGCGTCAGGCGCAGCATCGGGTGACCTTGCGGCGGATGACGGATATCGCCGGTGGTGTGATCAGGTATGCGGCCCGCCACATCATGGACCTGCAGTCCCAGGAGGTGCCCGAGACCATGCGGGCAGAAGGCTGCCGTGATCCCTTGTGCAACCTGATCTTCGGCGGGCAGCGACACCACGCCCAGTTCCCACAGCAGCTCACCCAGCTCGCGATGCATCTCGAGGTGCAGATCGACGTAGTCCACCCCAGGCGCAAGGCTGGCGATCAGACGCTTCTGCAGCGCCTCCACACCCTCGATCAGGGCGCGATACAGCGGCAGCGCATCGTCGCCCGCCCAGCTGCGCGTGATGTCAGAGGCATAGCCGTGCACGCTGGCGCCGGCATCCACCAGCAGGCTGTGACGGGCAGCAGGAGCCTGCAAACCATAATGCTGGTAATGCAGAACCGCGGCATGCGCATTGAGACCCACGATATTGCCGTAAGGCACATCCGTTTCCCGTTGGCGAGACGCGCCAAGATAGGCCAACTGGATATCGAGCTCCGCACCGCCTTCCATGAAGGTACGACGGGCAGCCAGATGGCCACGCGCGGCGCGCAGGCTGGCTTCTTTAAGACAGGCGATCTCGAATTCGCTCTTGCAGACGCGCCCCTCGTCGAGCTGGCGCACCAGGCCGACCGGGTTGGGCAGTGCCTCAAGTTCGCTAACCACCTGCGGCTGAAGCTCGGCGATCTCGCCGAGCAGCGCCACGCGGCCCTCGGGACGCTGTGGCAGTGTCGGCTTGCGCAGATGGACGATCTCGAACTGCTCGGCCCAGGGCGCAGTGTCTGACGTCGGCAGGCTGGGTGACAGATGCCAGAAGTCATCGGGGGCATAGAGGTAAAGCGTCGGACGCTCGCCCGGACGAATCACCAGCCAGCTATCGCTGAGACCCGCCATCGGCACCCAATGCAGAAAATGAGCATGCGACTTGAAGCTTGCATCCTGATCATCGGCGAAATGCCGCTTCGGCTTGCCACTGTGCAGCACGATGGCGTCCAGATCGTGCTGCTGCATGGCGACTTCGTAGCCTGTTTGCAGCGCCGCCAGATGGGCGCGGTGTGCCGCGGCGTGGGTGATGGTCGGGTCGTTGAGCTGGCTGTCGGACATCATGTTTCCTTGCAAACGGTCGTCACGCCTGACATGGAGAAGTGAGCGTCAATGGCGTGGTGTGGTGGAGAATGAGGGGATGAAGGAGAGAGAAGAGTGCCGCTGAGCCATCGCCCCTCATGCCCGGATGGCTCACGAGAAATTTGCTTCCAGCTGGTGCCAGAGTTCACTGACACTGTCGTGGCGCGGCACACGCGGGCGATACAGGCGGATATGCAGGCCAAGATCCCAGCGCGGGTCACCAGCACGCACCAGCTTGCCGCTGGCGATTTCCTCTGCGGCCAGCCGCTGCGGCAACCACCCGATGCCATAGCCCTGCAATACCAGCGCCTTGATGTTAGCCGCCTGGATATTCTCGTTCATGGTGACCAGATGTGCCTGAATCGGGACCTGAGCGAGATGCGCCATCAGCGAGGTGGCGACGACGGCGCGCGGGTGCGGGCTGATGAACGGCAGCGGATTGCGCCGCGTGCCCGGCAACTGATGACGCGGATTGCCATCCGCGCCGGGCGCGCACAGCGGGATGAAGGTTTCTTCGCCGACTACCAGGTATTGGTAACTGTCCAGCTCAAAGCCCAGGTCCACACGTGCCTGGGGCCAATAGCACAGCGCCAGATCACATTCGCCGCGATCCAGCCCGTGGAAGTAGTCGGCCGCCAGCCAGCCGGTGGCACGCAGATAGGGCAGCACCTGTTCACGCAGCTGAAGCTGATCAAGCCAATCAGGCAGGAAGTGGGACACCAGAGACTGCGGTGCCCCCAGCGATATCTTGCTGGCTTGCTGCTGGGCCATGTCCTGCAGGCGTTCGCGTGTGATGCGCACGCGCTCGGTGATCTGCTCGCACAGCTGGAGAAACTCGTCTCCGGCGGGAGTCAGCGACAGCGGCAGGGTCTGACGATTGATCAAGGTGGTGCCCATCTCCTCTTCCAGCAACTTGATGCGGCGGGAAAAGGTGGGCTGAGAGACATTCTGTGCATCGGCCGCCCGCGAGAAATGTCGGGTCTGAGCCAGAACGATGAAATCTTCGAGCCAGCGAATTTCCATGTAATCGGAGTGCCTCGTCGGCCTGGGAACAGGCCATGTCAGGAGGTCGGGCGCACATCTCTTCGGACGTGTCACACCAGAGTATCTTGGGGATGCGTCATCGGGGCCCGGTGCCACGCTGAATCTTCTTCTAAGCATCGTGGGCAATGGCGCCAATTGACCTGTTGGTCAGTAGCGGATGTGCGAAATCTTGCCCACACAAAACGCGAGATGCAATCGTCAATGAGCGCAAGACGCAAGGTTGCCGATGACAATGGCAACCTTGCGCGGTCTTTCCTTGCTTGGGGCCGGAAACACAATGATCGATGGCGCCCATCACATCGCCGTCATCACTTTCGTCACTGCCATCACATCAGTCGATGCGGCCTTCTTCCACGGCGTGGCAGGCGACCTGACCGGTGTCCGTGGCGATCAGGCGCGGAATCTCCGTGCGGCAACGCTGATTGGCATGCGGACAACGGCCATGGAAGACACAGCCCGAAGGCAGATTGACCGGCGTCGGCACCTCACCCTCGAGGCGAATGTGATTGGGCTTGTCATCGTGCAGCCGCGGGATCGCCGACATCAATGCCTGGGTGTAGGGGTGACGCGGGCGGGCGAACAGTGAACGGGTGTCCGCCAGCTCGCACAGCGTGCCCAGATACATCACCGCGACACGGGTGCCGAAGTGCTCGACCACGGCCAGGTCGTGGGTGATGAACAGATACGTCAGGTTGCGTTGCTCCTGCGCCTCCATCATCAGGTTGAGCACCTGCGCCTGGATCGACACGTCCAGCGCCGAGATCGGCTCATCGGCGACGATGAATTCCGGGTCCACCGCCAGCGCGCGGGCGATCGAGATACGCTGACGCTGGCCGCCGGAGAATTCGTGGGCGAAGCGCTTGCCCCAGTCCGGGTCGATGCCCACCGAGCGCATCACCTCCTCGATCTTGTCGCGCACCTCGCCATCCTTGAGCGTCGGCTGATGGAAGCGCAGCGGCTCCTCCAGCGTCTGCTGGATGGTCATGCGCGGGTTCAGCGACGCATAGGGATTCTGGAAGATCATCTGCATGCGACGGCGGTAGGGCAGCAGGTCCCGCGGGGCCATATTGTCTATGCGGGTGCCGTCAAAACGAACCTCGCCACCGCTGGGCTTGAGCAGCCCCATCACCGTGCGCGCGACCGTCGACTTGCCACAGCCGGATTCCCCGACCACGCACAGCGCCTCACCGCGTTTGACGTCCAGTGTGACGCCATTGATGGCGTGCACGTATTCCTGCTTGCGACGCAGGCGTCCTTTCTCGAAGGTCAGCTGTTCGAGAAAGTCGCCGGACAACGAGAAGCGCTTCTCGAGATCACGAATTTCCACCAGGGTTTCGCCAAGCTCGGCGCTATCCATAGGGGGGGAGGCCTGGGAGGAGGACTGAGCGTCCTTCAGAATTGCCGCGCTCATGCGTTCACCTCCGTGCGGTGGTTGTCAGTGGGTGTGGCGCCATTGCCGTTGGCATCGGTGATGATCGGGGTCCAGCGCTCGCCGGCAACCATGGCATCGACCATATGACAGGCCACCTTGCAGTTGCCGGAATGAGCAAAGGCCGGCACCTTCTCGAGGCAGATATTCGCCGCGAAATCACAGCGCGGATTGAAGGCGCAGCCGGCCGGAATCTTGGTCAGGGTCGGCATCGAGCCACGAATCTGGTTCAGACGGCTGCCCGGAGTGGCCATCTGGGGCAGGGCGTTGATCAGCCCTTGGGTGTAGGGGTGCTGAGCATCATTGATGATCTCGCGGGTCGGCCCCTGTTCGATGACGCGCCCGGCATACATCACCAGGGTGCGCTGGGTGACCTGGCTGACCACGCCCAGGTCGTGGGTGATCAGGATCAGTCCGACGTTGTGCTTCTCGCACAGCAGCAGCAACAGCTCCATGATCTCGGCCTGGATGGTCACATCCAGCGCGGTGGTCGGCTCATCGGCGACGATGATGTCCGGGTCCAGTAGCAGCGCAATGGCGATGATGATGCGCTGACGCATGCCGCCGGACAGCTCATGGGGGTACTGATCGAGGCGTTTTTCCGGTGAGGGAATGAAGACCTGATTGAGCTTGTGCAGGGCGATGGCGCGCGCATCCTTGCGCGAGATGCGACGGTGCGCCTTCAGGCACTCGATCATCTGCTCGCCGATGGTCAGCACCGGATTGAGCGTCATCATCGGATCCTGGAAGATCATCGAGATGCGGTTGCCGCGAATCGACTGCATCGCCTTGGGCTTGAGGGTGTTGAGCACTTCGCCATCGAACTTGATTTCGCCGCCGGCGATGTAGCCGGGCTTGGCGATCAGATTCAGGATGGTGAAGGCCGCGACCGACTTGCCGGCCCCTGATTCACCGACGATCCCCAGACGCTCACCGCGTTCCAGGGTGAAACTGACGTCGCGCAGGGCGCGCACCTCACCGCCTCGCATGGCGAAGCGGACGTCGAGGTTGTTGACTTCAAGTAGTGCCATTGTCTTGACTCCTCTCGGCTTCAGCCCTTGTAGAGACGCGGGTTCATGACATCACGCAGCCAGTCGCCCAGCAGATTGATGACCAGGACCAGCACGATCAGCACGCCACCGGGGATCAGCGTGATCCACCAGCTGCCTGATTGCAGGTAGTCGAAGCCGGACTTGATCAGTGACCCCAGCGACGGCTGGGTCTCCGGCATGCCGAGACCGAGGAAGGACAGCGCCGCCTCCGAGATGATCGCGTTGGCGATCTGCACCGTGGAGATGACGAAGATCGGCGACAGGGTGTTGGGCAGGATGTGACGGAACATGATGCGACGGGAGCGGAAGCCCATCACCCGCGCGGCATCGACGTATTCCTTGTTCTTCTCCGCCAGCACCGAGGCGCGGACGGTACGCGCATACTGCGGCCATTCCGCCAGCCCGATGATCAGGATCAACAGGATCAGCGCATAGTCCGAGAAGGCGGCGCCGCCGAAGGTCGCCTTGATGATGGCGCCCACCACGATGGCCACCATCAGGGTCGAGAACGACAGTTGGATATCGGCCATGCGCATCAGGAAGGCATCGATACGCCCGCCCAGGTAGCCCGCCAGCAGCCCGAAGGTCACGCCGAGCAGTGCCTGCAGGATGACCGCGCCGAAGCCGATCAACAGCGACACGCGCGTGCCGTAGAGGATGGTGGAGAGAAGATCACGCCCCTGGGCATCGGTGCCCAGCAGGAAGGCCGGATCGCCGCCCGCCATCCACGCCGGCGGCAGTTCCGAGTTCATGATGTCGATACTGGCCAGGTCATAGGGGTCGGCCGGGGCGATCCACGGCGCGAGGAAGGCCCCGAGCACCATGGCGATGAACACTAGAAGACAGGCCTGAGCCATCCAGTCACGCTTGAAGCTGTAGACCAGATAGGACTCACGGAAACGCTGCCAACGTCCGGGGACCACGATGGAGCTGGTCTTCGGGGTGACGGGCGCATTGCTCGATTGGGTATTTGATTGGCTCATGCCGGTTTCCCCGCAAGCTTGACGGTGGGGTTGACCAGTCCGTAGATCAGATCGACGAGGGTGTTGGTGATCACGAAGATCACACCGACCATCATCAGGTAGGCCACGATCAGCGGGATATCGGAACGGGTGATGGCCTCGAGGAACATCAGGCCCATGCCCGGCCACTGGAAGACGGTCTCGGTCAGGATGGTGTAGGCGACCATGGTGCCGATCTGCACGCCGCCGACGGTGATCACCGGCAGCATGGTGTTCTTCAGTGCGTGCAGGAAGTAGATACGCTTGAGGCCGATGCCCTTGGCGCGCGCGAACTTGATGTAGTCCGACTGCAGCACTTCCATCATCTCGGCACGAATCAGGCGGATGAACAGCGGCAGCATGATCGAGGCCAGCGAGATGGCCGGCAGCACCAGGTGCCAGAGGCCGTCGGCTGTGAAGAAGCCGCTCGACCAGGTGCCCGCGACGTGTACCAGCTCACCACGTCCGTAGGAGGGCATGCCGCCATCGGTGGACAGCATGCCGTTCACGACACTGCCCCAGGTGGTGTCGCTGGGGAACCAGTCCACCGTCACGCCGATCGCGAACAGCTGGATCAACACGATGGCGGTCAGGAAGACCGGCACCGAGATACCGATGATCGAGGTACCCATGAACAGGCGTGACAGCCAGTTGCGCGGGCGAATCGCCGCGAACACCCCGATGGGCGCCGAGAGCAGGATGATGATCAGGCTCGAGGCCATCACCAGTTCCAGCGTGGCGGGCAGGTGCTTGAGAATCACCTCGGTCGCTGGCTGCTTGTAGAAGTACGAGTTGCCGAGATCGCCCTGCAGGGCATTGCCGGCAAAACGCAGATATTGGGTGATGAAGGGGTCGTTGAGGCCCATTTCATCGCGCATGACTTCACGCTGGGCTTCCGACACGGCCTGGCCGGTCATCTCGCGCAGCGGGTCGCCCAGGTTGTCCTGGATGGCGAAGCTGATGATGCTGATCACGAACATGACCAGTACGGCGTGCATCAGGCGTTTGATCAGAAAGGCAATCATGGATCGCCACCTTCCTCGTGAACATCACGGTCTCGCGCGTGTCGGCCCTATCCATGCTGGCCGATCACGCTGGGTGTCAGGTATCCCGCCTGTCGCTGGCCTGCCATCGGGCACAGGCTCCCCAACCCATCACCGAGAGGCGATGACCAAGGGGGAAGAACAGGCGGGGGTAAGTCGTCGCGTTCAGGTCAGCAGGGCAACCAGAGAGTTCGCTTAGGCTATCTCCGGTTGCCTGACTTGCCTGTCGCGAGGGGTGCGTGGCCAGGAACATGGCGCTGAACGATGCAAGGCGGTTCAGTGCCTGTCCCTCACTCACGCGGCGGGATCACTCCTGGTCGATAACCAGATCCCCCAGGTACGGGAAGTTCATCACGTTCAGCACCGGCTCGATGTTGACGCCATCACGCGCGCCCCAGGCCAGGTTCTGCCAGTGCAGCGGCACGAAACCGGCATCGTCGTAGACGGCTTTCTCGGCGGCCTGCAGCATCTTGGCGCGCTTCTCGGTGTCGGTCTCCAGGTTGGCCTCGGTGACCATCTTGTCGACGTCCGGATTGCAGTAGTTGCCGGAGTTGTACTGACCGACACCGCTGTCGGCATCCGGGCAGAAGGTCAGGAATTCGAAGAAGTTGGCACTGTCTTCGGTGTCCGAGTGCCAGCCGATCATCATCATGTCGGCGGCGCGCGCATCATATTCCGGCCAGTACTGGGCCTTGGGCAGGGTCTTCAGGTCCACCGTGATGTTGATCCTGGCCAGCATCGAGGCCACGGCCTGGGCGATCTTGGCGTCGTTCACATAGCGGTTGTTGGGCGCCATCATGCTGATCTCGAAGCCATCCTCGTATCCGGCTTCCTTCATCAGCTCCTTGGCCTTGGCCACGTCATAGCGCGGCGTAAGCTCAGGATTGTGGCCCTGATAGCCATCCGGCGACATCTGGGCGGCGGGGGTCGCGAAGCCTTTCATCAGCTTCTGGGCGATGCCTTCCTGATTGATGGCGTAGTTGACGGCCTGACGGACGCGCTTGTCCTTGAAGGCTTCGACACGCTCCTGGTTCATCTGGAAGGTGATGATGCGGGTGCCGCCCATCTCGACCAGGTGCACGCCATCCTGCTTGCGAATGCGTTCCAGGTCGGTCGGCGGTACCGGCGCGATGAAGTCCATGTCGCCGGAGAGCAGCGCCGCGACACGCGTGGCGTTTTCCTTGATCGGTGTCAGCACGATGTCATCGACGTTACCCGGCGATTCGGTATCCCAGTAATCCTCGAAGCGCTCGAAACTGATCTTCACGCCCTGCTGACGGTCCGCGACCTTGTAGGGGCCGGTGCCGGACTCGTTACGTGAGGCGAAGGTGTTGGCCGCCTTGGCGATCTCATCCATGGCCTTGCCGTCTTCGGTCTCACCGGAATAGAACGCGCTGTCCATCGGGAAGATATAGGTGGCGGCATTCAGCACCAGCGGGAACGGCTTGTCGGTTACCAGATCCACGGTGTAGTCATCGACGGCCTTGACGTCGGTGAAGGGTGCCAAGATCGCCTTGAAGTCAGCACTCTTCTTGAGGCGCTCGATGGTCCAGACCACATCCTTGGCGGAGAAGTCATTGCCGGAGTGGAACTTGACGCCTTCGCGCAGGTGGAAGCGCATGGTGTTGTCATCGACACGCTCCCAGCTCTTGGCCAGGCGGCCATCGAAGCCGAGGTCCTTGTTCCAGCGAATCAGCGGGTCGTAGACCATGTGCGACAGCTGCAGGGTGCCGCCGGAGAGCTGCTCGTGGATATCGAGGGTCACGGGGTCAGCGTCGTAGGCCATGCGCAGGGTGACGTCTTCGGCCATTGCCGGAGCCGCCATGGCCAATGTCGCGCTGCCGATCAGCGCACACAGGGTCTTCTTGGGCAAGAAAGACTGGAGGGCATTCTGACGGGTCATGAGCATCCCTTTGCTTGTGTAGTTTGATTGTTGTTGTGGCGATCCGGCGCGGCTGTCGAGGCAGACACGCAGGATCGTTCTAACAGTAGAGAGTCACTTGGTCGCGGGACAATCGAAATGTTGAGTAGCCGGATGCAGGTGGTGAATAGCCTTTTCCTGACCACGCAACCTCATCCAGGCTGGTGCAGGGCGCGAGATCGACGAAGCGACACCCCGGATGTCTCACAGCGTCGCCATTTGTCACCTTAATAACGCCGCAAGCTGCGCGTGCTTCCTCTCAGGGCAATACGGAGCGATTCAGCCCTGCCATATGCTGGGCAAGCCACCGTGACACTGGTCTGCCTCGTTCACGCAGCAAGCCTTCATGACAAGAAAATCCCAATAGAATCAATTACCTGAGACAGATGTAATAATCGAGTTCTTGCAAGATTTTGGGACGCGGTGTGGTGGTTGTGTGTATCAGTTCCGTCAGCCGACAGCGCCTGGTTGAGAGACATTGCGTACGCTGAATACCGCCAATCCGGCTTCACGCCACCTGGCGATAAACAGACACCATCAGCGGCAGAAAAGCCGACAGGATAGGCAGTGATTCTCCAATGCGTGCAGTCTCTGCACTTGATTGGTGCGCATGGCGTTCTGCGACCAAAGTTGCGCCTCAGAGGCCCTCCACGAGGGCCTGCAGGGTCGATACTGCGCTGTAAAATTCCCGAACGCTTCGCTGAAAACACGTGAAAGACTTCTCGGCGCAGGTGACTGCCAGGCCTGATTCCATTCAATAGATGCCAAGGCAGTCGACGCTGGAAAGCACTGACAGAGGGAGAAAGGCGCTGGAGGATCGGTCTTGATAAGAGGGAGGCCTGAAACGCGACGCGCCTCCCGAGTGGGAGGCGCGTTGGAGGGCACTGATGTTGCTACCGGCATCCAGCAGCACCGGCAGCTGGATCAGGTCGGCCTGATCAGTCCTGCTGCGGCAAAGGCTCGATGCGGTCCACTCGATACAGCTGCGGCACCTGTGACAGGTTGCTGATGGTGCAATCGAGGTTGTTCACTCGACCATCGGACAGGCCGTAGACCCAGCCGTGCACTTCCAACTTCTGACCGCGCTCCCAGGCACGCTGCAGGATCTTGGTTCTGGCCAGGTTCTGCACCTGAGAGCGGACATTGAGTTCGCACATGCGATTGACCTGCTCATCCAGTGGCAGGTCCTTGAGCTCGTCATAGTGCAGGTTGTAGAGCTCACGCAGGGTGTGCAGCCAGTAGTCGACCATGCCATTGTCACCGCCGGTGATCGAGGCACGTACGCCACCACAACCGTAATGGCCGACGATCATGATGTGTTCGACCTTCAGGACATCGACGGCGTACTGGATCACCGACAGCGCGTTCATGTCGTTGTAGTGGATCAGGTTGGCGACATTACGATGCACGAAGACTTCGCCGGGCGGCAGGTCGATGATCTGGTTGGCCGGTACGCGGGAATCCGAGCAGCCGATCCACAGAAAGTCAGGATTCTGCTGGTCCGAGAGGCGCTTGAAGAACTCAGGGTCGCGCTCGGTCATGGATTCAGCCCAGACCTTGTTTTGCTCAAGCAGCTTTTCGATATTGCTCATGGCAGGGAGACCACTTTTCAAATGACGGGGGCAGGGGACGGTTGTCGCACAGGGGCGTTGGCCGTGGTGCCTCTCGGGCGCAGAGCCTCTTGGCTCAGACCCATGAGGCAGGCATTCACGGCAGCGTCAGGCAAGACCTCAGGGGGCTAAGGTTACGAGCAACAATGTTACCCGCCCGCGGAGCGCTTCGCCAATGACGGTGCAAGCCCCTGTGCCAGCACGTTGTAACTTTTGTCTAACATGCTTGTTGGACATATTTACCGTGTCAGAGGCCACAGGGTCAACCTGAAGGCCGATACGCGGGTAACCGTGCCCAGCGACACGGGACTCCCGAGGCCGCGCGAGTCCTGATACCATGTGGCCAATTCATCAAGGAGATTCCCGTGACCGATCAGACCCATCAGCCTGCGACAGGCCAGTTTGACTTCGACCTGTTCGTCATTGGTGCCGGCTCCGGCGGCGTTCGCGCTGCCCGGACCGCCGCCGCGACCGGCGCCCGCGTTGCCGTGGCAGAAGACCGCTACCTCGGCGGTACCTGTGTCAATGTCGGTTGCGTGCCCAAGAAGCTCTACTCCTACGCTGCCCACTATCATGACTCCTTCAAGGACAGCGCCGGCTTCGGTTGGGATCTGGGCGACGCCCCGCGCTTTGACTGGGCGACCCTGCGCGATCGCAAGACCGCCGAGATCTCTCGTCTGAACGGCATCTATCGCAATCTGCTCAACAATTCCGGTGCCACGCTGATCGAAGGCCGTGCCAGCATCGCCGATGCCAACACCGTCGTCGTCAATGGCGAGCGTCACACCGCAGCCAAGATTCTGGTCGCCACCGGTGGCTGGCCGTTCCTGCCGGACTTCCCGGGTCGTGAACATGCGCTGGATTCCAACCGCATCTTCGATCTGGAAAGCTTCCCGAAGCGCTTCTTCGTCATCGGTGGCGGCTATATCGCCGTCGAGTTCGCCAGCATCTTCAATGGTCTGGGTGCCGAGACGCACCTGAGCTATCGCGGCGACCTGTTCCTGCGCGGCTTCGACAACGAAGTGCGCGAGTTCACGCGTGACGAGATGGCCAAGAAGGGCGTCAACCTGCACTTCAACACCACGGTCGAGTCCATCGACAAGCAGGGCGACGTCTACAGCGTGCGTCTGAGCGATGGCCAGGTGCTGGAAGTGGATTGCATCCTCGCCGCCACCGGTCGCAAGCCGAACATCGAAGGCCTGGGGCTGGAGAATGTCGATGTGGCGCTGAATGTCGATGGCACCGTACGCGTCAACGAGCGCTTCGAGACCACCACCCCGTCCATCCTCGCGCTGGGCGACATCATCGGCGGTCCGGAACTGACGCCGGTGGCGCTTGAAGAAGCCATGCACCTGGTACGTGCGCACTTCGGCGACGGCGTCGTGGGTGGCCTGGACTACGACAGCATCGCGACAGCGGTATTCTGTCATCCGAACATCGGTACCGTCGGCCTCAGCGAGGAAGCGGCGCGCGAGAAGTTCGACAGCATCCGCGTCTACACCGCTGACTTCCGTCCGCTCAAGCACACCCTGTCCGGCAGCGATGAGCGCAGCCTGATGAAGCTGATCGTCGATGACGCCAGCGACAAGGTCGTCGGCGTGCACATGGTCGGTGATGAAGCCGGTGAGATCATGCAGGGCATCGGCATCGCCGTGCGTGCCGGCCTGACCAAGGCCGACTTCGACCTGACCGTGGGCATTCACCCGACGGCAGCGGAAGAGTTCGTCACCATGCGCAGTGTCACGCGCACCTGACAAGCCAGTCGCATAGACGGCTCGTCGAAATGACTGAGCTTCGGAAAGGCTGAACGTCGAAACAGAACGTCGAAAACAGAACGCCCCACGGCCTTGCCGTGGGGCGTTTTTGCATGCGTCTTCTGCGTGCTCCCTGGGGAAAATCAACTGCGAAAGGGGAGTCATGGTTACTGAGTAACGGTGCAGGTTACACAGTCAGCAGCAGCGACCACCTGATTCCGCGCTGAAAGTTGCACGCAATGAGGAAGTGGCAATCCTCGTGTGGCGGGGGACAAGTCGTTGTCTGCGCAGTTCACTGCCAACACCTACACCTTTCGTAGCATAAAGCATGACAAGCTGGTACTCGCGCACTTCAGCTATGCTAGGCTCAGTGCAGCGTTATGCACCTCAAATTACTGAAATATCAGCCATGTGGCAGTGGATATGCCTGAAAATCGGCCTGTTTTACACGCGTTACAAGCAAGGGCCTGGCCGGTATCGAGGTGCACGACGGCAAGACCAATAACAAGCCAGCAAAGGGAGTTTCAACATGACCATGATCAAGAAGTCGCTGACAGCGGCGGTCGCGACCGCAGGTCTTGGCCTGATGGGGGTCTCCGGAGGCGCCAGCGCCGCCGAGCAGACCTTCGTAACCATCGGCACCGGCGGTGTAACAGGCGTTTACTATCCGGCTGGTGGTGCAATCTGCCGCTTGGTCAACCGTGGCAAGGCCGAACACGGCATTCGCTGCAGCGTCGAGTCCACGGGCGGTTCGGGCTACAACCTGAACAGCATCCGTACCGGCGAGCTGGACATGGGCGTTGCCCAGTCTGACGCGCATTACAATGCCTATGAAGGCAAGGGCGATTTCGAAGACTTCGGCCCGAACAAGGACCTGCGTTCACTGTTCTCCCTGCACCCGGAACCGTTCACCGTCGTCGCTCGCAAGGACAGCGGCGTGACCGAGTTCGACCAGCTGGAAGGCAAGCGCATGAACATCGGCAACCCGGGTTCCGGTCAGCGCTCGACCATCGACACTCTGCTGTCCTCGCAGGACAAGGACACCAGCGTGTATTCCGTGGCCTCCGAGCTCAAGGCCTCCGAGATGTCTTCCGCACTGTGTGACAACAAGATCGACGGTTACGTCTACGTCGTGGGTCACCCGTCCGGTTCCATCAAGGAAGCGACCACCACCTGTGACGCCAACATCGTCAATGTCACCGGCGACGCCGTCACCAAGCTGGTCGAAGAGAAGCCTTACTTCTCCGTCGCGACCATCCCGGGTGGCATGTACCGCGGCAACGATGACGACGTGACCACCTTCGGTGTCCGCGCAACCATCGTCTCCAGTGCCGAAGTCGAAGACCGCGTCGCCTACGAAGTGGTCAAGGCCGTGTTCGACAACTTCGATCAGTTCCAGCGCCTGCACCCGGCGTTCCAGGTCCTGAAGAAGGAAGAGATGGTCAATGCTTCCCTGACGGCGCCGCTGCACGATGGTGCCAAGCAGTACTACAAGGAAGCTGGCCTGCTGAGCGAGTGATATGCCCTGCGCGCCTCGCCTGCGAGGCGCCATGCATGAACGCTCACCCTGCGCTCAGGGATCCGAGCACAGGGAGCACAGGGAATTCCCGGAGACCGCACTCGTTGCGGTCTCCGTGCTTGTGGAAAGTCTGCATTCCCGGGCGGCCACTTAGGTCGTGCAGGAAAAGGCCAACCAGAAAAAGGCCGAGCAGGGAAAGCGCAGCAGAGATACCCGCCGTCAGCGCGCAACCAGGACTTGCCTGCGAGTGGCAAGTGACGTGACGGCAGCCGCAGCATGGACAAGCGTGACCATACAAGGCCTCACGCTCGTCACGAGCCTAGCTCACTACCCGTTCAGGACATCGTTCAGGAAATTTACGCCCTGATCGGGTGAATCAATGGAAACATCTGTCAGGCCGGACATACTGAAGACGTAACCAGCTTGATAAGCATGTGGTTGAGCAGGACCTTCTGGTCGAGCAAGAAGGTGACCTGTCAGCCATCGCCTGACTCGCGTACCGGATCACAAAAAATGACCAAAACCCAAACTGCAGCAACGTCTCAGGCGCCAGACGCCGAGACGCATCATGATGCTGAAGTCCTCGAGATGCTGGAGTCGGAAACCGGCGGCCGTCATCCCGTAGGCTTCGTGGGCCGCCACTTCATGTGGCTGATTCCACTGGCATGGTCGTTGTTCCAGCTTTACCACGCCTCGCCGTTGTCGCTGCTAAATTCCGACACCGCGCGCGCCGTGCATCTCTGTTTTGCCATCTCGCTGGCCTTCGTGGCGTACCCGGCCTACAAGGGGGCTCCCGCCAATCGCATTCCCCTCTATGACTGGGCCCTGGCGATCTTCGCCGTGGCGGGTGTCGCCTATGTGCTGATCTTCAGTGATGAACTGGCACGTCGCGCTGGCGCCTATACCACCGTGGACCTGGTGTTCTCGGGAATCGGCCTGGTCCTGCTGCTGGAAGCCACACGGCGCGCACTCGGGCCGCCCCTTGCGGTCGTCGCCAGCGTCTTTCTTCTCTACAGCCTGTTCGGCGCCTACATGCCCGATGTCATCGCGCATGCCGGGGCCAGCCTCAACAAGCTGCTCGGCCACCAGTGGCTGACCACGGAAGGGGTGTTCGGGGTCGCGCTCGGCGTTTCCACCGACTTCGTGTTCCTGTTCGTGCTATTCGGTGCCTTGCTGGAACGTGCTGGCGCCGGCAACTACTTCATCCGCATGGCCTTCTCCATGCTCGGCCACATGCGGGGCGGACCGGCCAAGGCCGCCGTCGTCGCCTCTGGCCTGTCCGGTATCATCTCCGGCTCCTCCATCGCCAACGTCGTCACCACCGGTACCTTCACCATCCCGCTGATGAAAAAGGTCGGCTTCCCGGCCACCAAGGCGGGCGCCGTGGAAGTGGCTGCGTCCACCAATGGCCAGCTGACGCCGCCAATCATGGGCGCCGCGGCCTTCCTGATGGTCGAATACGTCGGTATTCCTTACCTTGACGTCATCAAGCATGCCTTGCTGCCGGCATTGATCTCCTACATCGCCCTGATCTACATCGTGCACCTGGAAGCGTGCAAGGCCGGCATGGAAGGTCTCAAGCGCACCCAGAAGACCAGCATGATCGCGACCTTGCTGACCTTCCTGACCGTCTTCATCGGCATGGGGATACTCACGCTGGTCGTCTACTACGGCATCGGCTGGATCAAGACCCTGGCGGGGGATGGCGCAGTCTGGATCGTGCTGCCACTGCTGCTGGCCTCCTATGTGGCACTGATCGCCTATTCGGCACGCTTCCCGGAACTTGGCGATGGCGACATCGATGAACTGCCGCCGGTCGGCCCAACCGTCAAGGTCGGCCTCTACTTCCTGCTGCCGGTCGTGGTGTTGGTGTGGTGCCTGACCGTCGAACGCATGTCACCGGGACTGTCGGCCTTCTGGGCCGTGCTGTTCATGATCTTCATCACCGTGACCCAGCGTCCGCTGGTGGCCATCTTCCGCAAGGAAGGCAATGTCGGCGGCGCCGCACAACGCGGTGGCGAAGACCTCTTCCATGGCCTGGTGATCGGCGCCAAGAACATGATCGGCATCGGTGTGGCGACCGCGGCGGCAGGTATCGTCGTGGGTACCGTGACCCTGACCGGGCTGGGTCTGAAGATGACCGCCTTCGTTGAGTTCATCTCGGCCGGCAACCTGATGCTGATCCTGCTCTTCACCGCCGTTATCAGCCTGATTCTGGGCATGGGCCTGCCGACGACCGCCAACTACATCGTCGTCTCGACGCTGATGGCACCGGTCATCGTCAATCTGGGCGCGGAAAACGGCCTGATCGTGCCGCTTATCGCCGTGCACCTGTTCGTGTTCTACTTCGGGATATTGGCCGATGACACGCCACCGGTGGGGCTAGCCGCCTTCGCGGCGGCCGCGATCGCCAAGGCAGACCCGATCAAGACCGGTATCCAGGGCTTCACCTACGATATCCGCACCGCGATCCTGCCGTTCATGTTCATCTTCAATACCAACCTGTTGCTGATGAACATCGACAGCTACTGGCATCTGGCGATCACGGTGGCCTCGGCCGTCGCGGCGATGCTGGTCTTCGCGGCGGCGACGCAAGGCTACTGGCTGACGCGTACGCGCTGGTATGAGACCATCGGTCTGCTGCTGATCACCTTCACGTTGTTCCGTCCGGGCTACTGGTGGGACATGATCTATCCGCCGACCACCATGGCCGCGCCGCAGCAGATCGAGACGCTGATCGCCGAAGCGCCGGTGGACAGCAAGCTGCCGATTCACGTCTCGGGCATCAATCTGGACGGCGACGAGGTCTCCAAGACCGTGTTGCTGCCGGTCTCTGACGCCGAGAGTGGCGAAGCCCGTCTGACCGATGTCGGCCTGACGCTGGATATCAGCGACGAGCAGGTACTGGTCAGCATGATCGAGTACGGCAGCGTGGCACAGCAGGCCGGCATCGATTTCGACTACACCATCGATGGCATCCAGCAGACGGCTGAGCGTCCGCCGAAGGAAATCGCCATGCTGCCGGCACTGGCATTGCTGTGGCTGATCGGCTTCCTGCAGGTACGTCGACGTCGTCAGCAACCCGCTGTTGCCTGACGCCGCAGCGCTATCCGCTCGACAAGATAGCGTTTCAGCGCCAACCCTCACGGCGGATGCCGTGAGGGGATAAACAAAAGCCGCCCCCGAGATGCTCGGTGGGCGGCTTTTTCATGCCTGCGGCGCTGTCTTATACCTGAGGCGCTGACTTTGCGTGCGGCGCGGCTGGCTCTCTCTGCTACAGGTTGGCGCTGCTCAGCATGATGCTGTCAGGCACCAGGCAAGAGGGCATTTCATGAGGGAGCAACAGTATGCGCCTGCCCTGCGTGACCTGTCTGCAAGGCTAGCGTGAAATATGAACGCGTTTTTGCAACACGATCGACATATTCATCATGCTAGCTTCAAGGGGCACACTCCAACGGAAGGCATGTCGCCAATGGTAAGAGTCGAGAAGCAGTCCCGTCGTCTGTACGTCCTCGATACCAACGTGCTGATTCACGACCCCTCAGCCCTGTTCCAGTTTGACGAGCATGATGTCGTCATCCCGATGACGGTGCTGGAGGAGCTGGACAAGCACAAGAATGGCAACAAGGAGATTGCCCATACCGCCCGCCAGATCAGCCGCACGCTGTCCGATCTCACCGCGGATGTCACACCTCAGGAAATCCTGCGTGGAATTCCGCTCCCGCCTTCCATGAATGGCACGGGCAACCTTCACTTCCTCTCCGGCCATGTCGATCAGAGCGACGCCTGCGCCGACAATCGTATTCTCGCCGAGACTCGCAGCCTGTCTGCACGCTGTCAGGACGCCTCGGTCATCCTGGTGACCAAGGACATCAACCTACGCATCAAGGCCGCCGCCCTGGGCATGGCGGTGGAAGACTATCTAACGGATCGCGCCTTCACCGACAGCGACGCCATGATCGAGGGCGTCAAGCTCTTTCATGAGGCCGGCCACGACGGCCAGGGCGTCTGGGACGACATGCAGGTCGATGTCACCGTCACGCGCGAGCACCATCGCACCTTCTATGAGCTGTCAGGCCAGATGCCCAAGGACTGGTACCCGGGCATGCTGATCGCGGATTGTGATGGGGATGATGGCGCCAGCTTCGAGGCCATCGTACGCGAGCTGGAGCACGACTATGCACGCCTGGAAGTGCTGCAGAACTATCGCAACGAGCGCAGCGCCTGGGGGGTGAATGCCCATGACAGTCGCCAGAACTTCGCCCTCAACCTGCTGATGGACGACAGCGTCGACATGGTGTCGATCGCGGGCAGTGCAGGCACCGGCAAGACTTACATGACGCTGGCTGCCGCGTTCGAGCAGACACTGGAGAAGAAGCGTTTCGAGCGCATCATATTCACCCGCGCGCCGATCGCTATGGGCGAAGAGATCGGCTTTCTGCCCGGCACCGAAGAAGAGAAGATGTCGCCGTGGATGGGAGCCTTCCATGACAACATGGACAACCTGCTGCGCAAGGAGGGAGAAGGCACCAGCGCCTGGAACGAGGAGGCCACGCGCGCCTGGATCGGCAATCGTGTCCAGATTCGTTCACCATCCTTCATGCGTGGCCGCACGCTGAGCGATACCTTCCTGATCATCGATGAAGCCCAGAACCTGACGCCCAAGCAGCTCAAGGGCCTGCTGACACGGGCGGGCGCCAACACCAAGGTGGTACTGCTGGGCAATGTGGGCCAGATAGACACTCCCTATCTGACCGCCAACACCTGCGGCCTGGCGGTGGCAGTGCAGCGCTTCAGCTCGTGGCCGCATGCCAGTCACGTGACACTCAAGTGCGTCGAGCGCTCACGTCTGGCGCTGGTCGCGGAAGAGCTGCTGTGAGATGTTCGCCACACTTTTGACAACCTGATTCACCCGATGGCGTCGCCATCACGACACTGACGGTTTTGATATCTCAACAGCACTGACAAAAAACGCCGCCCATCAGGGCGGCGTTTTCGTGTGCATTGCATCACGTCAGTCATGGAGATCATCACGCCGCAAGTGCGTGGCGATCACTCGGCAAGGCTTTCAGCATACGAAGGGCGGCAAGGGCGCAAAGGCCAGGCGTTCCTTGAGCAGCTTGTTCTCATGCGTCAGCTGCCCCAGCTGGGCCTCCAGGCGTGAGTATTCCGCCGAGGAGTGCTCCAGCTGTGCGCGCATGTCCTTGAGCTCCGTCTCGCGCTGCTGGCGAGCCGAGGTCTCCTCAAAGCGGCGACGCTCTTCTTCCTGCAGCTGCTTGCGTTGCTCGGCTGCCTGGGCATCGAGACGCTCGACGCGCTTCTCGAGCTGCTCCTGACGACGTCGATGCTGCTTGTCGAGCTCGCTCTTCTCGAGGCGCGCATCATCCAGCATCTTCATCAGGCGCGTTTCACTGGCTTCATGGCGCGCCTCTTCCTGTGCGAGGCGCTCCTTCCACTCGCTTTCCTGCGCCTGGATCGTCTGCTGATGGCGCTCGTGGTCCACTTCGCGCGTGCGCTCCATGGCCGCGATGTCTTCCTGGGCCAGGGTCAGGCGCTTTTCGAGCTTGTCCTGCAGCTGCTGCCAATGTTCCTGCTCATTGGTCAACGTCGCCAGGGCCTGCACACGCTCTTCAAGGCGCGCCTGCACCTGGGCCAATTGCTCGGACAGGGCACTGAGGCGCTGTTCGGCATCTTCCGCGCGGCGCTGTGCCTGCGCTTCGGCTTCACGCGCCTCGACGGTCTGCTTGTCCGCTTCCTGGCGATAGTGCACCAGGCTTTCATTGGCCAGTGACTGCGCCTCCTTCCAGACCGTGGCCAGGGTCTCGGTGAGACTGTCAGGCATGGCCTGGCTCAGCGGCTCATCACGCTTCTCGGCGCGCCGCTGGCGCCAGTCACGCAGGTGATCGCTGATGGTGGTGAAGCTGCCGGTCCCCAGCGCTTCACGAATCTTCTGCACGCTCGGGGCCTCGCCCCGTGCCATCAGTGACTCGATGGCTCGTTGTACATCCTCGTACTGGACGCCAGTGCGCGCCATGGGAATCTCCGTCCGTAGTCCGTCATTGATACGTCGTTAGTCGTTGCTGCTTGACCGCCATTACGCCACGAAGCGCGGCCAACTACCACTCTCCAGCACGCGCTCTCGTACACGTAAAGGCAGCGGATGGACCACGCCATCTGACGAGAGCAATACCTTGGATGCCGCTCGCCTTCTTCTGCCATCAGTCCACTCCCAGCCTGGTGCCCATCTTAGCGATGTTTTTTGACAAGATAAAGATAATTACATATTACGTAATACGTAATTTACGATACAGGAGGGCTGATAAATTCATGATTACGCGCCTTATCTTGAATTATCATGGCCGTAACGTCACAATCAGCCCCGAGGACAGGGCAAGCCGGTCAGAACAGTAAAGGGCAGAGCAGGAAAGGGCAGACAAGAGAAGGACAGGGGCGCCACAGAGCGGCGCAAGCCTGAAATGTCGCGCCAGACGGGCCATATACAGCCAAGATTTTTCAACGGGAGTTGATCGGTGGAAGAAAGCACGCATGACGGCATCACGGCGCTGGTCGGGCATCTGGAGGGCGAGCTATCCAGAGCGCAGCAGCATGCCCAACTGATGGCCGCTGATGATCGCTCACTGATTCGCGCCCGCACGGATGTTGAAGCCGTGGCCGCCTGGCTCAACGAATATCGCCACAGCGCTCAGACGCTGCGCGCCTATCGCAAGGAGGCAGAGCGCCTGCTGCTATGGCTCAAGGCCGAGGGAGAGCAGGGCAGAGAATCTGCCCTGGCCAGTCTGGACCGCGCACGCCTCGAGCACTTCGAGGCGTTTCTGGCCGACCCTCAGCCTGCAGAGGTCTGGATCGGCAGCGTACGTGCCCGCAAGCATTCTCAGTGGCGACCCTTTCGCGGCCCGCTGGCTCCCGCCAGCCGCCGTCAGAGCCTGGTGATCCTGCAGGGCATGTATGCCTGGCTGATCGAGGCCGGCTACCTGTCACGCAATCCGTTCCGCCTGATGCGCGACAAGCGCCGCATGGACAACCGCACGCTGCGCATCGAACGCTATCTCGAGCGCCCGCTATGGGACTGGCTGTGGGGGCGTATCGAAGCGCATTGCGAGGAGCTGACACCGCTCGGTGCTTCACCTGAGGACGGTGTGTCCCGCAAGCGCTTCGTGGCCGAGCGCCAGCGCTTTCTGTTCGCGTTCGCCTATCTGATGGCGCCCCGCATCGCGGAGATGGCCGCCGCGAGGATGGGCGATATCGTCAAGCGGGAAGGCCAGTGGTGGTGGCGGGTGATAGGCAAGGGCGCCAAGCTCGCCGAGATTCCATTGCCGCCGCCGATGCTCGAGGCGCTGGTTCGCTGGCGTCGCCTGCTCGGACTCAGTGATCTGCCGCAGGCACTGCCCGCCGACGAGTCGCTGCCGCTGCTGGCGCGCCTGGATGGCACGACAGCGCTCGGCGACAACCAGCTCTACCGCCTGATCAAGCAAACATTCACACAGGCTGCCGCTGACATGCGCCAGCGAATCCAGAGCCCCGGCGACGCCAGTGAGCTGATGGCACGCACCCTCGATCAGGCAAGCCCTCACTGGCTGCGCCACACCGCGATCACCCATCAGGCACAGGCTGGGGTAGAGCTGCGCTTTCTGTCGCGCTCCGCCAGACACTCGCGACTGGATACGACATCGCGCTACCTGCACGCCGAGGACAGCGAATGGCAGCAGCAGATGGCCAGACATTCGCTGGCGACGCCAGGCCATCCGCCTGAGGCGCCAGAACACGACTCATGATCGCTGCCACAAGCGCTCAGGCCCGAAGGCGCCGTGCGTCCGGCGAGGTCAGGCGTTATCATGGCGACAGCGTATCTTCAGACACTTTGCAGTGACATCATCGGGAGTCAGCATGAGCGACGCGCAACAAGCGCAGGCGGAACTGGTCGAGGAATTCAGCTTCTTCGACAACTGGATGGACCGCTATCAGTACATCATCGACATGGGCAAGGCGCTGCCGGAATACCCGGAAGCACTGAAAGGCCCTGAGACCAAGATCGACGGCTGCCAGTCCAACGTCTGGATTCACCCCGAAGTGCGTGGCGAAGGCAGCGAGCAGCGCCTGCATTTCCAGGCGACATCGGACGCCGCCATCGTGGCAGGCCTGATCGCCGTGGTACTGCGCATCTACAACGACCGGACGCCGCAGGAAATCGTCGCCACCCAGCCGACCTTCCTCAACGAGCTCGGCCTCGACAAGCACCTGTCGCCGACGCGCTCCAATGGTCTGCATGCGATGCTCAAGCGTATCTACGGCGTGGCCGAGCTGCACGCCAACGCCTGAGGCCTTTCGTCTGGGGGCTGATGCTTCAGGTCTTGTGCTTCAGGTCTGGGCCGACACGAGTAACGCAAGACGCCCGCCATTCCAGTCTCGAGATTTCGAGCGGAATGGCGGGCGTCTTTTTTGGGCTTTTCTCAAGAATTTCTCAGGGCTTTCTCAGGTCGTTCAGCAGGGCGCCTTCACACCCTCAGCGATGCTCGCGCACTTCCAGCACATGGGTCATGGCCTGATGCTGACCATCCCAGACATAGCGCAGGTGCGGTCCCTGAATGGGGATGCTAACCGCCGGCGGACGCAGGATGGCCGCGCACTCGGCGCTTGCATCCACCTGAGCGTGGCGCACGCTGGGGTAGAGCAGGCCGAAGCTGCCAGCCTCTCGCAACTTGGCGGCAAAGGCCTGGCCGGCTGGGTAGCTGGCCATGTCTGGCTGACAGAGGGCGTCATGACCCTCGCGAATGTCATGCAGTGGCTGCGTCACGCGATTGACGTAACTGCGCATGGTCATTTCCTGACTGGGCTGCGCGGTATCGGCCAGAAAGCGCGCCATGTGGAAGCGGGTCTCGCTGATCGCGGTGTCCAGCGTACTGGCGCAGTAATAGACCCCGAAACTGCCATCGGTGAAGCGCGAGGCACGCCCGATGTGCGTGAAGGCCGCCATCACCGGCGTGGAACCCGGCCCGCTGATACGGTCTTGCGGTGCGACGCGACTCAGCTCGCCGGCTTCTTCGCGCAGGCGGTCATTGGTCAGCGCCTCGATGGCAAACGCCATCTCCAGCTCATCAGGCTCGAGAATACCCTCGAATACCGAAATGGGCGGGAAGGCGCTGGAGATCACGCGCCAGGCGTTCTGCCAGTCCGGCAGCGTCAGCGCGGGAAGGGCGGAGTCATCGACATGCTTGCCTTCGCTCGTCCATTCGCTCATCCACGCACTCCGTCGAGATAACGGCGGGTGTCGGCCAGCGAGACCACCTGACCGGCCAGCATGTAGTCCAGCGCACTCTGGCCATTGAAGGGCGCCGCACGATTGGGACGACGTACCCATTCATGGGCCATCTCGGGCGTATTGCTGAACAGGATGCGCAGGGCCTTGTGAATCCCCATCACGTAGGAGATACGCTCCAGGGTGTCGTTGGGCAGGCGCACTTCCGGCAGCTTGCGATACTTGTGATAGGTGGTGGTACCGATGCCCCCCAACAGCACGCGCTGATCCGCCGCACTGCACTGCCACTTCTCCATGATGTTGAAGAAGGACTTGAGGGCAACGCGGCCCGCACTGGGGCTGGTCGGGGACACACGATCGAGGGCGGCTGCGGTGGACATGACATTCTCCTGCTGACTGACGATGGCATCACAGCTGACGCCATACACATGTGAATGATAGCACATAAACACTTCACATGCGTACAGCCAGCCGCAAGACTCCACCGCTCGCAGGGCACTCGACCCAGTCACTCACAAGGCGTATGCCCTCAAGGCCTGGGCGCGTCGTCCTGATCATGCTCATCGCAGCAGCTGGCAGATGAGGCGTGACCCTTGCGCGGTGGCACGGGGTCCACGCCACCCGGCCCGCCCAGCGGATGGCAGCGCGACAGACGCCTGGCCGTGAGCCAGCACCCCTTGAGGGGCCCATGCACCTTGATGGCCTCCAGTCCGTAACTGGAGCAGGAAGGATAGAAGCGACAGCGCGGCCCCAGCAGCGGGCTGAGCACCAGCTGATAGCCGCGCAGCAAGCCGGTCAGCAGGCGCGTCATGACCGACGTCACGCCGCGTCTGAGGGGGTGGCGACGTTCAGGCGTTGCCATACAGGGTGTTCGGATCAATGATCGGTGCATCGGTAATCTCGGCACCTTCAGCATCCAGGCGCCAGTAGAAGCAGCTCTTGCGCCCGGTATGGCAGGCAGGGCCTGTCTGATCGACCTTGACCAGCAGGGCATCGCCATCGCAGTCCAGATGCGCACTGACCAGCTTCTGCTGTTGGCCCGAGCTTTCACCCTTGCGCCACAGCTTGCTGCGCGAGCGTGAGAAGTAGCACACGCGACCGGTGGAGAGCGTCTCGCGCAGGGCTTCGGTGTTCATCCACGCCATCATCAGTACCTCACCGCTGTCATGCTGTTGCGCGATGGCGGGAATCAGGCCGTCACCATTCCAGGGCAAGGCGGCGATCAGCGCCTCCAGCGCGACCTTCTCGCCGACGTCGGCATTCTCCAGCGACTTGAGCAGTCCATCCTGTGCCATTGAGGGTGTTTCCTTGCAGAGTCCATATCGAAGCCCCCTCAAGCGTCATGTCACGCTGGCAGGGGCTCACGCAGTATTCAATATCACAAGCCGCGAATCAGCGACGCAGCCCGCCACGGGCGCTGCGCCAGATGAGCGACAGCAGGTAGGCGACACCGGCCACCAGCACGATGGTCGCGCCGGCCGGCAGGTCGAGCTGCCAGGAGAGCGCCAGCCCACCGGTGGTGAAGGCCATGGCCGCCAGGCTCGCGATCACGATCATCATGCCCAGTGAGCGCGCATGATGACCGGCAAGCGCGGCAGGCAGGGACAGCAAGGCCAGCACCATGATCAAGCCCACCGCCTGCAACAGCAGCACGACGGTGATCGCCACCATCACCAGCAGCAGCAGGTAGAGCGTCTTGACCGGCACGCCCCGCAGACGCGCGAACTCTTCATCGAAGATCACCGCGGTCAGCGGGCGATGCACCAGCAGCAACACCAGTGCCAGGCCTCCCACCATCCAGGCGAGGGTGCCGATGGCATCCGCGGGCACCAGCAGCAGGTTGCCGAACAGATAGCTCATCAGGTCGACCTTGTAACCCGGGGTCTGACTGATGAACAGGATGCCGGTGGCCATGCCGATGGCCCACAGCGCGCCGATGACGGTGTCTTCCTGATCAAAGCCCTTGAGACTGATGTAGCCGATCAGCAAGGCGGCGAGAATGGCGCTGATGAAGGCGCCGACCAGCGGGCTTGCGCCCATGAAGTAGGCGATCCCCATGCCGGCAAGCACGGTATGGGCGATACCCCCGGCCAGATAGCCGATGCGACGTACCACGACATAGGGGCCGACCAGACCGGCCGCAAGACTGGCCAGCAGGCCGGCGAAGAGGGCGTTCTGGAGAAAATCCTGGCTGCCCAGGGCGGTGATGAAATTCATGTAATGTAAGCCTAGAGCGCAGAGCGGGCGACGTGAAGGAAGTGAAACAGGCCAGACGGACAGTCACCGGCCGCGACATCAGTGATGGTGATGGATCATCTGGACGTTTTCACCATAGAGTCGCTCGATCGATTCAGCGGTGAGCGTCTCGGTGTCATGGACGATCATCTTGCGGTTGAGGCAGGCGACCCGATCGACGTAATCACTGATGAAACCGAGATCGTGACTGATCACCACCACGCTCATGCGGTTGGCCAGGCGATTGAACAGCTCGAACAGGGAGCGCTCGCCGTCGCTGTCGACACTCGCGGTGGGCTCATCCAGCAGCAGCAACTGAGGCTCGGCCGCCAGGGCGCGGGCAATCAGCACACGCTGCAGCTGACCGCCGGAGAGGGCATCGATATGCCGACGGCGCAGATGACTGATACCGACTTCTTCCAGCACCGCACCGATCGCCTCACGGTCCGCGCGTGGCCAGGGGCCCCACTGACGACGACGCCCCTGACGTCCCATCAGCACGACATCTTCCACGCGGATGGGGAAGCGCTTCACGAAGTTGGCAAACTGCGGCACATAACCGATATGGCGCGCGGCAGCCTTGGGCGTGCGCCCCAGCACGCGGACACAGCCAGCCGCCGGCTTGTGAAGACCGAGTATCAGCTTGAGCAGCGTGCTCTTGCCGCCACCGTTGGGCCCGATCAGTCCCACTATCTCGCGCGCGCCGACCTGAAAGTCGACATCGTCGAGAATGACCTGCTCGCCATACCGGAAGGTCACGCCGCGAATATCAATGGCATCCGGAGCATCTGCCGGCACCGGGCGAAAGACCGGTCCGACACTGCGCCCGGTGGCTGACGCCTCCGGATGGCTGTCCGTACGCGGGCGCGCGACGGAGATGGGGCTGACCATGACGTAAGGTACCTCGTTGCAACGCAGACGGGCGCATGAGCGCCCGTCTGACTTTTCGATGGGGCAGGGCATTGTGCAAGATCAGACGATATGCGCAATACCCGGCCGGCAATTACTGGCTGTCAGTCAACTCGAAACCCGCCTTCAGCGCTTCGGTGGCGTGCTTCAGATTGTCGAGATAGTCCTCTGCCAGCGGGTCAAGCACGGCCACTTCGGCCTCCAGGGAGCTGGCGATCCGCTTGGCTGCCGTCTGGGAGAACTGCCCCGAGACGAAGATGGTGCCGATGTTCTCATCCTTGGCACGCGTGATCAGCGTGGCCATCTCGCGCGGCGTGGGCTCACGGCCACTGACTTCAATGGCATGCTGCTCGAGCGAGTAGCGGTCCGCGAAGTAGCCGAAGCTGGGATGGAAGATCAGGAAATTGCGGCCCTTGTAGGGGGCCAGCGTCTGAGCGATCTGCGCATCCAGCTCGCTCAGGGTCTTGAGCAGACGCTGCTCATTGGCATCGATCTCGCTGGCATGCTGTGGCAGGCGTGCCTCGAGCACCTCGGCGGCACGCTCGACGACGGTCTGCATGCGCTGCGGGTCCAGCCAGAGGTGGGGGTCGGCTTCGCCGAGGTCCTCATCCTCGTCATGCTGGGCACCATGCGCCTGATGATCAGCATGCTCATCGTGGTGCTCGGCATGATGTTCTTCGTGACCTTCGTGCTCGCCGTGATGCTCTTCGTGGGCCTCATGATCAGCATGCTCGTCGTGCTCATCATGATCGTCGTGATCACCATCGTGATGCGCGTCCTGCTCATGAGCATGCGCTTCATCATGACCGTGGTCATGCGCCTCACCACTGCCGAAGTGGCGTGTGTTGAGACCCTCTTCCAGATGCACGACCTGCATCTCGGCGTTGTTCTTCACCAGGCGCGGCAACCACACCTGCTCGAAGGGCACACCGATGGCGAGATAGAGCGGAACCGTCGACAGCTCGGCCACCTGGCGCGGGGTCGGGTCGTAGGCGTGCGGGCTGTCGCCCGGCTTGACCAGCGTGGTGATCTCGACATGCTCACCGGCCAGCTGATCGACCATCCACGCGATGGGCGGCACGCTGACGGCCACATGCAGAGGGGCGCTGTCCTGGGCGTGGGCGGCAGGCGTGGCGAATGCGGCAAGCACGCCCAGCACACTCAGCGGCAGGGCACGCGCGGCCCGCGGACCCAGCGTGCGCTGGACCCGAGACAGCAGCTTTTCACACAACACTTGGCGAGACGCCAGGGGAGAGCCCGCATGCATACTCATGACACCACTTCCTTTGCTAGTGATCACGGCATGATGCGGGCAGGGCGTGCCGAGAACCGGCACGCCAGGTCCGCCATCAGCCGCGGTTGAACGAGAGTCGCTGGCCGTTGGCCACCGGATTGACGGTCTTGCCGTCATAGGCTTTCACGCCGTTGACGAAGGTCGCATCGATACGCGCCTTGAAGGTCACGCCATCGAAGGGGCTCCAGCCACACTTGTAGAGCACGTTGTCACGCGTAACGCTGGTCTCGCCGTTGAGGTCGACCAGCACGAGGTCTGCGAAGGCCCCTTCACGGATGTAGCCGCGATCGACGATGGAGAAGCGATCCGCCACGTTGTGGCTGGTCTTCTGCACCAGGGTCGCCAGGTCATAGATGCCGTCCTGTACCTGATCGAGCAGTGACAGCAGGGCATGCTGCACCAGCGGCAGGCCGGAAGGCGCCTTGAAGTACGGGTTCTGCTTCTCTTCCCAGGTATGTGGTGCGTGATCGGTGGCGATGATATCGATACGGCCATCCATCACGGCAGCGCGCAGGGCGGCGCGGTCTTCGGCGGTCTTCACTGCCGGGTTGCACTTGATCAGGCTGCCACGGGTGTCGTAATCGGCGTCGCTGAACCACAGGTGGTGCGCGCAGACTTCGGCGGTGATCTGCTTGCCCTTCATCGGGCCGGCCTTGAACAGCGCCATTTCCTCGGCGGTGGTCAGGTGCAGGACATGCAGCTGGGTACCGTTGCGCGTCGCCAGGTCGATCGCCAGACGCGAGCTCTTGATGCAGGCTTCGCGCGAGCGGATCAGGCCGTGTTCGGAGAAGGGCACGTCTTCCCCGAAGCGCTCACGCCAGCGCGCTTCGTTCTCGAGAATCATCGGCGTGTCTTCGCAATGCGTGACGATGGGCGTCGGTGCATGCTTGAAGATGCCTTCGAGAATCTCCGGATCATCGACCAGCATGTTGCCGGTAGAGGCGCCCATGAAGATCTTGATGCCGCAGGTCTGGTTCGGATCCAGCGTCTTGATCGCTTCCAGGTTGTCGTTGCTGGCACCCAGATAGAAGGCGTGGTTGGCATGGGCACGACCGGCCGCCACGGCAAACTTGGCTTCCAGTGCATCGCTGTCCAGGGTCGCCGGCTTGACGTTGGGCATGTCGAAGAAGGTGGTGATCCCCCCGGCCACGGCAGCAGCTGACTCGGTGGCGATGTTGCCCTTGGCGGTCAGGCCCGGCTCACGGAAGTGCACCTGATCATCGATCATGCCCGGCAGCAGATGGCGGCCGGCGGCATCAATCACTTCACGTGCATCGAGGTGAGACAGGTCGCTGCCGATGGCGTGAATACGCCCGTCCTTGATGCCCACATCCTGAGTGGAAATGGTGCCTTCGTTGACGACTTGCGCCTGTGAGATGCGGATGTCCAGCATGTGACGTCCTCCGTGGGAAGCAAATGTTATATCGTATCAAAAGCGCTCGCAAGCGCCGTTCACTGAGCGTTTTCTGCCATGGCAGCTGCTTGAGAGGTGCAATCCTGGCAACGCCCCTCGAGTTCGATGGTCTGGCGTTCGATCGAGAAACCATGGCGATCGGCGCTGGCGACTAGCCGAGTACCGAGATCGTCATCATGCATTTCCTCGACACGACCGCAGCCGCGGCAGATCAACAGCTGGAATCCGTGCTGATGTTCCGGGCAGTGGCAGGCAAGGTAGGCATTGAGTGATTCGATGCGATGGACGAGGCCCTGTTCGAGCAGGAAGTCCAGTGCACGATAGATCGTGGGAGGGCGGGCAGCGCCATGTTCCTTGGCGAGCTGATCCAGCAGGTCATACGCCTTGAGTGCGCCATGACTGGTCGCGATCATTTCCAGTACACGTCGCCGAATCGGCGTAAATCGCACACCGCGCGCCAGACATTGACGTTCGGCCTGGTCGATCAGCGAAAGTGGCTCTGGCATGAAGAATCCTGAGTGTCGTGAATCCCGGATGTCAAAAGGCGTCAAGCGCGATGAGGGCAAGTGCGTCAGCGCGCAGCCTGAATGACCAGATGCTTATTCTAGGGCAAATGGGCCATGACGGGCCACCGGCAAAGGCATCGGGGCTGCGTGAGTCACTCAAAGGCAACGCACGGCGCGGAGCTAACATGAAAGCGTGGACAAGCGATCAATATGATATAACATAACAATTATCGCTTTCTGGTCGCGGTGATAGACCCGCGACCATTCCTGACAGGAGGAATTCATGGCCCAGTTCGAGGCGCTGCACCCACCCCTTCACACACGACCCGAGACACGCCTGGCAGCCAGTTCGCCACCTTCGCCCCCCGCGTCGGCGCCAAGGCCCGCGACCCATTGGCATATCGGTCACGAGGCACGTGACCTGGGGGCGATCTTCGAACCCGACATCAGTCTGGCCGTGATGCAACGCCGCATCGATGCGGCATTGAAGATGGCGGTCAAGGCTCAATCTTCGGGTGCCTACCCGCTGCGCATGCGCTGGCGCGGCCCGATCAGTGATCTGCGTGAGGCGCTGGAGCGCTACCTTCCGGCACCGGATGCCGGGGCTGCGC
Source organism: Cobetia sp. MC34 (assembly GCF_018340035.1). Classification (NCBI taxonomy): domain Bacteria; kingdom Pseudomonadati; phylum Pseudomonadota; class Gammaproteobacteria; order Oceanospirillales; family Halomonadaceae; genus Cobetia; species Cobetia sp. MC34. The sequence goes on along the minus strand of NZ_JADPPY010000005.1, from coordinate 14,850 downwards.
TGATAGAGGACATCTGCGTGCTGGGTGAGGCCATGGGCGAGCTCTTCGAGGTCAAGGATATCAGCATGCGACTGGAGATGACCCAGAGCGCCATGTGCCCGCGCTTTCATGTCGACCGCATCCCGGTCAGATTGGTGACGACCTACGACGGCCCGGGCACCCAGTGGCTGCCGGAACATGCCGCCGACAGACTGGCACTGGGCCACGGCCAGCCCGGCCATCAGGACATCTGCCTGGCCCCCGGCGAGATACATGAGCTGCGCCCGGGCAGCCTGGCGTTGCTCAAGGGCGAGTGCTGGCCGGGCAACGAAGGGCGAGGGCTGATCCATCGCTCACCGGTGGTGCCCAATGGTAGCCGCCTGATGTTGAGCATGGACCCCGGCTGAGCCGAGGCTTCGCTTGCGACTCACCAAACAAGAACACCCCGCCAAGGCGGGGTGTTCTTGTCTTTCCAGACGCTGGAGCGGTCGATCAACCAAGGCATCGGTCAGCAAAACAGTCGTTCGGCAGACCCAGGGAGCCCGACATCAGTCCGCGATGGGCGCCATGCCGACATTGGCGACATCTTCCTTGCTGCGCGAGAAGTGCTTGCGCGCAAAGGCGACACGCTCGGCGACCGGCACGCCGTCGGGCTGACGCTCGATCAGCTCGAGCCGCTTGCGCAAGCCCTCGCCATTGGCCATCTGGATGGCCAGCCCCGGACGGGCGTTGAGCTCCAGCAGCATCGGGCCATGGCGACGATCCAGCACCATGTCGGTGCCCAGATACCCCAGCCCCGTCATCTCGTAACAACCGGCAGCCAGCTCGAGCAGGGTGTCCCACTGCGGCACCTTGAGCGAGAAGATATCGTGCCCGGTATCAGGGTGCGCGAACTGCGGGCGATCGTACTGCACGCCGCGCACCGCCCAACCACTGCCGATATCCAGCCCGACACCGACCGCGCCCTGGTGAAGGTTGGCTTTGCCATCCGAGGCTGCCGTCGACAGGCGCATCATCGCCATCACGGGATAGCCCTTGAAGACGATGACGCGAATGTCCGGCACACCCTCATAGGTGAACTCGGCGAAGGCCTGATCGAAGGAGATCAAGCCTTCGACCAGCGCCACATCCGGTGAGCCGCCCAGCGAATAGAGCCCTGACAGGATGTTGGAGACGTGGCGCTCCATGTCGGCACGCGTGATACGCGCGCCGCTGGGCTTCACATACTCTTCGCCATCATGGTGCTCGATGACGAGGATCCCCTTGCCGCCTGAGCCCTTGGCCGGCTTGATCACGAAACCTGCGTGATCGCGCACCATGTCGACGACGCGCTCGACCTCGAACTGGCTGGCGACCTTGCCGATCATCTCCGGCGAGGCCAGGCCATACTTCTGACACAGCAGCTTGGTCTGCAGCTTGTCATCGACCAGCGGATAGAGGCGGCGGTCGTTGTATTTCGAGATATATCCGATGTTGCGGCGATTCATGCCGACAACCCCCCGGGCGCGCAAGGCGCCCGGCGTGGTCCAGTTGCGCGACCAGCGATTCAGCCATGACGAGAGCATCTCAATCCTCCGTCAGCGGCTTGAAGCGGCGCAATTCCAGCAGACGATAGCCGGTGTAGTTGCCGAGCAGCAAAATGAAGGCCATCAGCACCAGTTGCAGACCGAGGAAGTTGAAGGTCAGGTGACGCACCCACGGATTGTTCATCGCCAGATAGGCCAGCACAGCGGTCAGAAGGCTGCCGCCACCTTGCTTGAGCACTTCCTTGGGACCTTCCTCTTCCCACAGGATCGACATGCGCTCGACGGTCCACGACAGGATGATCATCGGGAAGAAGGTGATGGTCAGGCCGGCGTTCAGACCGAAGCGATAGGCGAGTACCGAAAAGATGGAGATGATCGCGATCACCGTGATGATCACCACCGAGACCCTCGCCACCAATAGCAGATTGAGCCGCGACAGGTAACTGCGGATCACCAGGCCCGTCGCGACGATCAGCAGGAAGCCGATCAAGCCGGTCACCAGACTTGTCTGGATGAAGGCGAGGGCGATCAATACCGGCATGAAGGTACCGGAGGTCTTGAGACCGACCAGTACACGCAGCAGCACCACGACCAGCGCGCCGATCGGGATCAGCAGGATGGTCTTGAACAGCGCCTGCTCTTCCAGCGGCAGGGAGTGGATCGAGAAGTTGAGCAGCTCGTCATTGGCCAGCTTGTTGCGCACCGCGACGGCCGCCGGCTCGTTGTGACGGATCATCGAGAAGCTGACACGGGAATTCACGCCGCCTTCGACTTCCAGCATCGGCGCGCCACGACCTTCCCACAGCAGCAGGTTGTCCGGCTCACCTTGCTTGCCGGTTTCCGGGTTGATCAGCACCCAGTCGGTATTGATGTCTTCAGCGTCGGCGGCCTCGACATCCACCGCCTCGTTGCCTTGCGGCGTTTCGGCGAAGACCTGCAACCAGGACGAGACCGTCTGGCGACGACGACCGTCTTCCAGGCTCAGGCCGCTGACCAGACGCGCACTGACACCGGCCTCATTGAGCAGGCGCAGCATCAACTCGGGACGCTCGAACTGGGTCAGCAGCAGGCGCGCATTCTCGCCCTGACGCTGATTGTCGAACTGCTTGATCAACTCACGTGCGAAGGTGAACGAATCGGCACTGCGCTCACGGGCCTGATCGATGACCTGGGCCGCGGCGGTATCGTAGGGACGCTCCCAGGAGACTTCCTGAGGGGCAGGCAGGCGCTTGATGGCCGCAGGCGTCGCATTGTCGGACTCCAGCATGGTCACGGTGTAATACAGCAGCTGCGAGCCTGCCGCTTCACGGATCGACCATTCGGCACGACGGCCCGGCAGGTCATCCAGATAGGACAGCCCGAAGCCCGAGGACGCCGTGTTCTCGGTCAGGACGCTGTAGCCTTTCTGGTTTTCCGGCAGCGCCAGCGACGCCTTGACCGGGCCGCCAGTGGCCGTGAAGGCCACCTGGGCTTCGATATCCCACACTTTCTGCTGTGCACCGGGCACCCAGGGCACATCAAACGAAATATGGCGATAGGCGGTCAGGCCCACACCGATCAGCATCAACAGGCCGACCAGAAGATAGAAAGCAAAACGCGACATGGGAGTCCTTGAAATGTCTGGAGCAGTCATGATGGCTCGGTGGCGCACCGAGCCATGTCAGGCAGCGAAGCCGGGCAGAGGAGACAGGAGGGCGCTTGCCACTCAGTCGCGGTTGCCTTCGTTCGGGTCCTCGTCCTTGGCCGCTTCGTTACTGGGTGCACTGCCCGGGTACTCCGGACGTGCATTGATGAAGGTACGGCTGACGTCCACCGCAGCGATGTCCATCATGAAGCGACGGCCCAGCAATACCGGATAGGTGAGATCACGACGATCATTGAGGGTGAACTCGACCTTCTGCTTGATGTCACCCAGTGTCATCAGCAGGCTGACGACGGGACGCTCTTCGCGCCCGGAGGCCTGGATGATGGTCACCGTGCGGCTGACCTGGGCTTCGACCCACTTGTCACGATCGCCTGACACGAAATACTTGCCGTCATCCCGCAGTGCGAGCTTGAACTTGACCCACTTGGCGCCGTCGCGCTCGAATTCGGTGATATCACGCGCCGACAGCGACGAGGTATTGGCACCGGTATCGATGCGTGCCTTGAAGTAGCTGCTGATGGTCGGGAAGCCGACCCACTCGACGCGCCCAAGCAGGGTCTTGTCGAGGATGGGGTTGTCGGTCACGGCCTTGCAGGCTTCCACGGCCTGCGGCTGTGCGGGCTGTTCCATCTCGGCATGGATCTGGCGCAGCTGACTGCCGACTTCTCGCACGTCACGACGCAGAGAGCGGCTCAGCGCCTGCTGGTCGGCAAGTTGCTGCTGTTGGACGTTGCATTGGCCTGCCAGCTGTTCCTGCAGGGCATCGATGCGCTGCGAGAAGGCATCTGGCGTCAATACCGGTTTCTGCGGTTGCGGTTGTGCCGGGACGCAGCCGGCCATGACGACGACACTGGTCAAGGTAACAGGCAATAGCAGCTTGCGGATCAGCATAGGGGAGAAGGTTCCTGTTCAGCCTTGCTGCCGCTCTACAACCTGTGTGAACGGCAGACATAATTCTTGTCCATCGTCAGTCAGTCAGCACACTGACCCGACGATGCCTGGGTATTCCCTTGTATAGCTTGGGCGTTCTAGCACCGAAGCGTTACTGGGGGCGATCATACGTAGCCCGAATGGTGACTGTCCATGTTTCAGCACCTGACGCCGAGCCATTTCCTGCGATTCACCAACGTAGCGATCACTTTCTGTCGCCAGTCGAGGACAGACCACACGAGCTCCCGCCTGGCGTGGGTCAGGGCCGCTGTCAGCCGGCTGGACGTATAACGCCAGCTTGGCTTGCGTCGCCTTCAGGTGACGAAAACCTTGATGGAATCCACCCTCCAGACAAGAGCAGCCTTCGCGGCAGTTTGCATAGCCAGACCTCACTGTTTGCGCATTGTTCAGGATGTCACTGCATCATCAGCGCGGGATCACAGCATGGCAGTGACACGATCTCGGATGCGAGCCCGCCGACGAAGCGAGTCAGACTGTCGCCAAACTGTTCAAATGCAGGCCACTCAGCAAAAGATAGGCGGGAACGTCGGCTGACTCCATCGGCTGACTTTATCGACTGACTTTAATGACAAGCAGAACCTGAGGTTCACAAGCAGCTATGCAGAAGCTGTCATTCGCGCGGAGGAGGTCAGGTGCCTGAAGTCAGGTGCCTGAAGATCGACGCTCAAGCATTGACGTACACAGCCCGGATGAACAAAGCCCGGATGAACAAGGCACCGAGGTACACAGCTTGAGCACGCTCACGAAACATCGTATTTAACATGTATGCACACCAAAATGGTGTTAACTGAATATAATCAAAAAGTTAGCCCATTTCTAGTGTCAACTATGCGTTGTCATGCATTGAGTGCTCATACAGGTTATGTGGAGGACGTTGGTATTCAGAACAGTTCCGTCAGTCGTGAGTTGCATCGAAACGCGACCGATGGTGTCCACTACATGCATATGCAAAGAGCTCCAGCTTGGTCAGAGATACATTCCTGTGATCCCTACTATCCGGGCCAGCAAAGGTCTCACGAAAACACCAATGTCTTGATACTGTAGTACTTTCCACTGGAAAGGATTTCCGGCAGGTCAGCAGTTCAGAGCTACGCAAGGTGATCGAGAAGCCGATTGACTGACACCAATAACGCCTCGGTATAGAACACTAGCTCAAATATTCTCGGGAGAGTACTCTTAGGTCTTTAGTAGCATAGTTAAGAAAAGAGAACCATAAGCTATAACAAGCGCCCTACGTAAGGGCGCTGAAAATTAATATTTATAAAAATATTCAAGCACTAGTGGTATTCTAATGTAAGTTATAGGCAATAGCCGCATGTGAAACTCTACTTATAGTTTCTTCCCAAGTTTCATGATCATTCCCAGGAGATATGTATAACTTTATATCCTCAAATAGTTGATGCATTTCTCTTCTCGATAGGTTCGAGTGTGACATAATAATTCCAAGAGCTGACAATTCCAATGTGGAATAACCGCTTCTAACGCAATGCCCAACTCTTTTTAGAGAAGAAGAGACTGTGACTGTTTTGTTAGCCGTTTCTTGTCCGGAATTAGACAGTAAGAGAGCGGGAGCACCAAAAAAATGTGCAATCGTTGGAATTAACCTTATCACAAACTTTCTGGCACCTGTGCTTTTTTTCTTCTCTCTAGGCGCATTAGGTAGGGACTCTTGCATCTTATTTAATGGCTGGCCCTCCATCCACTCGGCGAGGAGTCGTTTGAGCAGGGGTATCGCAAAAATTGCACGTTCTGTATCTGTCTCACAACTCCTAAGGCTAGAGCCAAATTGATATTCAAGATCTTCGAGACGAAATATTCGGGCAAAATATTCAGGATGTTGTTCAAGCCAGTTGAATATCCAAGAGCACCATCCGAAGATACTAAGATCTAAAGTATCAATGCAAACAGTAATATCGTTTTTTAAGTCATGAAGTATATCTTCTGGAAGCCCAAGACTTGATGAGATGTCCCTAATTTCCCTATCGAATTGAGTCATTTCTTCTACATCACCCAGAAGCGATAATGCTGACTGTGTTCTGCTATCGATCCATTCGGAATCAAGTTTTTTTCTTTTCTTAAAAGCTGCGAATGTTTTTGATAACAATATAGTAGAGCTGCTTTCACTATCAGTACTAGCCAACCTTGAAACAAGATAACGCTCAAGATCTCCTGAGTTATCAGATTGAGCATGGATATTATCCATTACTGCGGTTATTGGGTCATCAAGGGTAAGGCATTGGTCAGACTGACTGAAAATCTCCCGTAGATTTGCCCATCGTTGACCAATCTGGTTTTCACTATCGTTTAGTCCTGTGACTTGACCAGGAATTACAATAACCATTCCAGTAGCATTTTGACCTGCTCTCCCAGCTCGGCCTGCTGCATTCAATAAATCTTGGGCCTCAAGCACAGAACGCCCACCCCGCTCCTGATCAAATCGGCTATCATCCGATATAATGACTAACTCGCTTGGTAGGTTCATACCCTGACCGAGAGTAGGTGTAGCAGAAAGTATACTAAGACCACTATCACGCTTGTAAAGAGATTCGATTAATAGGCGTTCTTCCGGTATCAATTGGCCATGATGTACAGCAGCTCGACTATTGAGGCAGCCATTGTTAACCAAAATATATAGTTGGCTTTTATGTCCCATCTCATCTAAAGCTAACTGGTATAATCTACGCTCCTCTTCATTTAGCTCAATAATAGTGTTACCTAAGAGTTCTGCGGCCTTGTTTGATATAGAAACAGCTCTTGGTATTTCAGGTGCAAATATCAATGTTTTTACACCTGAGAGTGCTGCAGATACCGCTAGACTTGCTGATAGCACTCCGCTATTGGGGGTTAATTTCCAAAACTTATTTGCAGATAAAGGCACAGCATCCTTGTGGAAGGGTAAGAATGAATAATCATTTCTTTTTTTACTTTGCCAAGTCTGCTGGACACTAAAGAATCCGTAGGGCTTTGCAAATAACTTTTTTTCTACACTTTTAGGTACACCTATTGTTTTTGATGATAACTTTTCTTTCCGCAGCATTTGATTAAGTTGGTCTAGTTGCTTTTTTTCGTATACTACGCATCCACGCAATTGACGTGTAGGCTTCCACTCCATCGATAGATCAAGAGTTTTTCGGCCAATAAGTTCTTCTAACCACTCTGCTATTTCTCCAGTATTTTTCAACATCGCAGACTGCAATATAATGTCTGAATTATTTGCTACTCTAACAAAGTTAAGAAGGCAGAGCATGGCATCTATTGATCTTCTATCCTTAGCATCTCTAGGGTGAATAAGGTGACATTCATCAAAAACCAAAACTCCTACATCTTGGAAATAAAGTGGATCTTTATAAATGAGTAACAGACAGGCTTCGGGAGTCAAAACAAGAATATTTGGAAGGGTTTCCAATTCATTAAGAAGATCAATTTCATCTGCTCTTTTCCCTTTAATATTTGCCTTTGGTAATGATAACCTCAAATCTTTGACTGTTTGAGCTATTAGCGCATGTGTAGGAGCCAAAAAAATAGCTTTTTTATTCAACAATAGTGCTGTATTTATTTTTAGTTGAGAAATAGTAGATTTCCCAGCACCAGTTGGATATGCCACAACGGCAGATACACCTGGCTCAAGATACCCCTCGCTAATTGCTTTCTGATGGTTAGGCCACAAGTATGGGCGAGTTGAAGCAATTTCTCTTAGTGATGAATACCACAATTGATTGTTAACCCCACTTGGAGGTTTAATCTTTGCAATAGCTCTATCCAAAAGAGACGATGCCACACTAGTAAGTAAACTAGCTAAGTGGAATGGTCCAGGAAAGACGGTCAACCTTGTTCCTTTAGTGAAAAAATCATCAGTATATTCTTCCTCTGGTGCTGAAAGAGATTTCACATTTTCGAATATGACTATCGGATCTTGTAAGGATTTGTTAGATCCTGCAAGGTGTTCTGCTAAATAGCTAATACCTTCAGAGATACGATTATATAAGACTGCAACTGCTTGCTCACCTATATTTTCTTCAGGGCTAACTATAGGATCTATGCTTTCTTGATTAAGGATTTTGCCGACCTGACCTAACCCTAAGAGCTTCAACCTATGAATTAGTGCTCCTTTGGCATGAGTATCGTTGCTAGAATTTAATTGAGAAGCAACTTCAGAAGCATCTGCTGGAGACTGCCCTATTAGGAAAAGCAACATTGCTGCTATGTCAGAGCTTATACCGTCGTATGTAAGGAAGCTTTCAGAGTATTCGGTGCTTCTAAGACTCTTGATTTGATAAACTAATTGGTGAGCTGTTGCACCTACAAAAGCAGCCGATGTTTTATTATTACGGTCAGGGTGCGCTGCCACTAAAGCCTCATTAGTATAGGCAAGGCGTCGAGCCCAAGCTTCACTCTCTACTAGTTCAGAATCACCCAACTTCTGGTCGCGCAAACTGAATCTAGTGGAGACAATTTCTGCAAACATCCTAGACAATATATCTGGAAGATTATCATTATCTAAGCCTTTTAGCTTAGGTGTCGTCATTATTTTTTGGGCAGTAGTTGGATCATACATTTTGAATCTCGACGTCAAGTTTTTGTAGAGCAGCTTGTGAAATTTTCTCCATCCAATCTCTTAGGTTATCAATAATTAATATTTCAGCCCGACGTTTCCCCGGGTCTCCAGAAATAGTCGTTGCATAACCTTTGAAAAGTGCTTTTTTAGCTTTATCAGTTTGATGTTGTGAACTACCTGTCACTGAAATTCGAAAAGCTCTTTGTTGATCCCATAACACTTTTTCTATTATTTCGTCACAGTATTCAGGGTTATGTCGATCTATCAAAGAGGTTACTATCTCGACAAGTTCGTGATCACGCTCGCCATTTTCAAATTGCTCGAACTCAGGCCATACTTGCTCTATGATTTTTTTCCTTGGGTTTTCTGTAGCTTTTTCTTCGCATATAACTACATAATCAACTTTATTGTCACTCATTTCGACTATCAAGCCATCGAGCCCCTTGTGTGCATGGTTCATATGAGGAGCCCTTATAATTGCCTCGGTATTTTGTTTTCGAGCTGCGATCCAGGATATGATCTGGAATAACCAACCATCTCGATGATATGGATCTTCTGCACTTTTGCGCGTTAACAGGCCCCTAGCTCCAGTAATTGCAGAGCCTAGAGTATTAGGAAAGTTAGAGCCAGTTTCCTTGAGAATTTTTTCAACTGAACGAGACTGACCTAATGCTATGTGCGCTATTAAAGATGACAAATTGTCTTCGTCATCGATGGTCCAGCTTGAGCCAGACCAGTCATCTTCATAGCTGATTGGTGTAAACGATATAGGCATAGTTTCACTGCTCCCTTTATAATATTATTTCGATAAATTGTATTTTTATTTTCGATTAGTACTAGCAGATATCCAATTTCGTCTAAAGTGCTCTGAACGGCCTCTCTCTTTTTCCAATTCTTGCTTAAGGATAGAGTTCTCTTTCCGTACAGAGCTGAGCTCCTGCTTCATACGGTCTAGTTTTTTGCGCAGCACAGCTTCAATATGCCGAAATTCTTCAGAAGTGCGTGAAGGGACGACCACACCATCTATCTCTAAAGAAGCTGAACGTGAGCTATCACGTTCAGCTGATATTGCTGCTTTAAAGTTATTATAAAGATACTGTCTACTTACTCCAGCGAGTGAAGCAACATCTTTAAACGTAATAGTCTCGTTGCGCTCTTTCAAGGCAGCGATAGCGTCTTCAACAGCACGGCGCTTACGCAAACTACGTTCTTCTCTGGCCTGCTTGAGACCTTCTGTATTACTAGTGCTCACTCTTCAAACTCCAGCTTTATCTGCTTGACTTTCTGTTCAGTACCTTTGAATGCGCCATTTTCTTCTATTGCCAAAACAATTTTCTCTAAAGATCCGTAAACTTCTTTATTTTTTTGGAAGCGACGTGTAGTAATTTCTGACATCCTTAACTTACCCGACTCTGCCAGCTCTATGGATTCCTCTTGTTGCTCTTGCATGAGAGCATTAATCGCAATTTTTTCAGACTTGAAAAAATCTACATCTTTAGCATCAGCTCTAAAATGCTTGCATGTATAGCATGCATTGGCATGCTCACACCAATCTCCTATTTGAGCTGGCATCGAACAAGCTCCACCGCAAACACGAGTGGCTGCTAGTTGCTCTTTTCTGACAAGAAGTTCACCAATCCTATCATCAACACTGCCGTGTATTGTGAAGAACCTTCCACCACCTTTTTCTAGGAGTGCTCTTTTCTTTAATTCCAATCTATTATTGACATAGACCGTCGCCATATCCGGACTAGTATGGCCTAGCTCCATCATAATATTAAGAATATCATGGCCGTTTTGTGCTAAAGAAGTACCCATTGTATGGCGAAGAGGGTGCCAAGAAAAACCGAGGGGATTCCCGTCATCATCTTTCACATGTTGACTGATGACCTTTTTCTTTATCTCATTCGCTGTCCATTGTTGAGACAAGAAACTTTCCCGTGTACCTCTAACGTTGGGGAAGAGGTACTTGGTTGGTCTGCCATACTTCAGGATTATGGACTTCCTCTGATTTTCAATAACTTTTATCAAAGTCGAATGTGACTTGTCACTTTTGGAAAGTGGTTTTCTGTTCCACTTTCTGACCTTATTCTGCCAAAAATGGAGGATCATGAAATTATCATCATCTGGATCATCCTTAAGGCAATCAAAGAGCACCGAATGCCCATCCTCAGCGCGCATGCCCGTGGCTAGAATCAGTACGAATATTTGAGGTATAGGGGAGCGAGTATATTTGATAGCCTCATGTATATCATCAATAATGCGCTGTGAATATGAGCGTCCTACGCCTTCATTCGCATATCCTATCCGCCCCAGTCCTTCTTTATAGTAGGTCTTTTTAATTTTCTTGGCCGTTCTTTTCGATACTGACAATGAAGGCCAGTCATTAGAGAACTCCCGTGAAGCTGTCTGTAGCATTGCCACAGTGTCTGTAAACCAGTTTTTCCCAGACAGCTCTTTGTTATTGCCCCATATCAAATATTCATCTTCAATGAGCGTGTCAGATATAAAAGCGGGAGAGGGCGCCTCAAACTTCTCGTGCATAAAATCACTAAAGTGTACAAACCTCCCCATGTAACCAATAAGTGTACTTGGTGCCAGCTCACCATGCTGAATCTTATTAATGACATGATAACGTACAGCATCACGCAACCATTCAGAATAACGGAAGAAGTTAAGGTACCTGTCTGTAGTACGTTGTGCATCTTTAAATCTATAGTCATCTTCGCTATAAAGATCGTTTAGATAGACGATCATGCGTCTCTGCAAAGGCTTGAACTGCTCTCTCTGAATTACGATATTTTTATGAATATCGCCTGCAATTGTAATGCGAGGTGAAAGATATTCTTTTTCAACAATGCTGTTTTCACGAACGTAGGTCTGCTTGATTTTTTTCCTTTTCGGATTACCAGAATATCTCGAAAAAGTATTTAAAAGATCAGTATTATGTCGCTTAGAACTTTTCTCTCCACAAGACGAGTTATAGTCCGCCATGAACTCAGGACAAGGTATATCTGCAATGCAAGAAACTCCAAATTGAATGGATATTTCAGCCCATTCACTATTTAGCCATTGCATCGGTAGTCGTCTTCGCTCTACAGAAGAATACGAGTTATTACGTTCATCTGAAAGGAATTTTGCCCAATAACATTTTAGCTCAAGCTTTGGCATCAATGGCAGTCCAGTAAATTCGATAGGGCTATTTACTCCGACGTGCTCATTTGCAAAACATTTGATTGCTTTCACAAATGCTTGATCCCAAGTATCATTAAAAAATAGCTTGTTATCATAGGATTCAATTTTCGACAAAAGTTGCTCTTTGTACAGAAGCTGATTGTCGGAATTTCCCTGAATGATCTTTAGATCCATTTTACGCCTCTATCAGTGACATGTGGTAACTTCCTGAATTCCTCAAGGCGCTTCTCTAATTTTTCTGGGCCTGTCAGATGAAGCTTTCTCACTTCATGGCTAAATAGATGCTTATAAAATGCCAAAGTTGTCTGAGGGCTGGCATGACCTAGGCGTTCCGCTACTTCGAGTAATCCATAGCCATCAGCAATAGCTTCACTAGCATGCGTGTGTCTAAAATGATGCCAAGTAAAAGTGACACTGGTTCGCTTCTTTAAGTAGTTTTTCAGGTTCTCTGCGTAGCTACGGGAAAGGGCACGTCCAATACGACCTCGCTGAACATTACAAAATATATATTCGGTACCCGTTTCAAAAGCATCTTGATATTCATCGCTTGTGATGAAGTCTTCATACATATCGAGCAGGTAGCCCATGACAGGGATGGCACGAACACGCTGCCCCTTAGCCCTGGCACCATTCTCATTATCGTTTCTAGGAATGATCCATATGATTTTATCTTCAAGATCAATGTCCGTGTGACGTAACCCCAGAGCCTCGCCAATACGCATGCCTGTGTTGTAGAGCAACGCCACTAGAAAAGCATCTCTCATCGTGTAGGAGGCTTGGATAAGCCGTAACACTTTTTCTGGAGACAAGCGTTTTTCGGTGACTTGTTTTTGGACCTTACCAATATCACCGCTCAGGTAACGATCTTTCTGTTTGGTTGTGCGCCGGCTGTTGATGTGTTCCAGGAAGGGCTTATAGCTATTGAGACCCAAGTGATGCTGAGACTGCGTTCCTTGAACATGCTCGAATGGATCTCGGCCTTGAAGATAGCGATAGAAGGATTTGGTCGCCAAGTGCAGTTGGTTTTTCAGCGATGGGGACAGCTTTTGAAGGGAGCGCGCATCAAAGCTCAAGAGGTTTTCTGGCGGCGACTCGTCTTTAGCACTTAAGGCGTAAGGCAGCCACTGAAGGAAGCGATCGTAATCGCTTACCGAAATATCATATACCGATTTACCGTTGGCATTGAGGTAACTGCCTAGGCGAGCCATGTGACGGGCGTAAGCGACGATCGTGTTCGGAGAGAGATTTATCTCCTCAAGGTGGACGATCCAGTCACGAGGAGGATCGCCGGTGCCACCATCATGATCGAGCACGGTCCACGAGACAGCGGTGTCGCTGTAACGAATTTTGACAAGTCTCATAAGCATCACCATCCATGGAATACACCATATTTGACATGGTGAGCATATGAGTCAAGCCGCAAAGCCTAATCCAAGGGTTCCCTCACATGGATGACACAATTGACATAGACGCCATTGGTGTCGGTATTAACATAATATATATTATACGAACCATAGGGTATGCGGGTTACATCAGTGATCCTGGGCGCCCGTAGAGTCAGTTGCCTTGATCCATCAGGTCAGGTCCATCAAGTCGAGTCGTCGGGCCAAGTCCAGCGAGTTGAACCTGTCGGCTTGCATCAACGATGGCCTGTTTCACGATCCAAGTGCCAAACAGCCCGTTGCCCAGGAGCGCGAACAAACTTATCCTTGATAGCATTCATGCACAAGTGTTGTAGAATAATTCGGGCCACATGTGACCCACACCGCTCATCTTGTCACTCAACCTTGCCGCGCGCCGTGATGACTCACGGATCGGCGCGAACCGGAGTCAGCGATGCCCTCCTTCCCGTCCTGTCTGTCAGCTAGCGCTGGATTCATGCACAACGGCATTCGACGCCTTCGGCGCATCAGCGGCCGCGCAGCCGTGTTGATCATGGCAGCGGGATTGTCAGCCTGTAGCGGACCTCAGATAGAGGATTACGCGGGCAGCGGCCCTGAGCTTCGCATCGATGACTACTTCCTGGGCCACACACGTGGCTGGGGCATGGTGCAGGATTACCGTGGCGAGGTGATGCGGCGGTTCGTGGTCGATGTCATCGGCAGCATGCAAGGCAACCAGCTGATTCTGGAGGAAGACTTCGTCTATGCCGATGGCGAGACACAACACCGCCGCTGGACCTTTACCCCGGCGGGTGATCGCCAATGGACTGGTCGAGCGGCGGATGTGACGGGCGAAGCGATAGCGACGACCCGCGGTAATGCCTTGCGCATGAACTACGTGCTTCAGGTGCCGATCGACGACAGTACTTGGGAGTTCAGCATGGATGACTGGATGTATCTGCAACCGGATGGCCGCATCCTGAACCGGACCTCGATGCGCAAACTGGGCCTCGAAGCCGCCAATATCACCCTGGCATTTCAGCGCTGCCCCTGTGATTCACCGGCAGCTGAGCCGAAATGACGCTCGTGCGCGGCAATGACGTGAGTCCCTGATGGCTTCGAGCCTTGCCTGATGGCTTCACCCCTCGATAGCGCCAGCCTTGTCGGTTCCAGCGCCTGACAGCCCAACCCTCATGAGGCGGCGGAGTCACCCGCATGCTGCTCGAGCGATGTCTCCACCTTGGACAACCACTTGCCGTAATCCTCTTCTGGCGCCATGGGCTCTCCAAAGGCGTATCCCTGCAACTGGTCAAAGCCCAGATCCATCATGGTCTGGCGCTGGCGTGAGTGTTCGATACCAACCGCCACGGCGGAGATCTCCAACATATGCAGGGCCGCCGTCCAGGCTTTCAACAGGCGCGCCTGACGTGGATCCGTCTGCAACAGACTGATCCAGCGTGGATGCAGTTTCACGCTGGTGATGGACAGCAGGAGTTAAGCTCAAGTCTTGTGTATGGAGGGCAGAAGGAAGGGTGGCGTATCCTGCTGATTGATCACGCCAGATCACAACCAGCATAGGATGGATACGCCATGACCGATTCTACCCTCCAAGCCGTG
>NZ_JADPPY010000059.1:0-6935 GCF_018340035.1 Cobetia sp. MC34 | reverse complement strand
GAATTACCTGAAAGGAGAGAAATCTTTCAAAGGCGGAATTCGGCGGAAACAGAAGAAAGCGGCACTGGTTGAGACATATCTTGCTGACATTCTCGCGGTCTGAAAGCTTTCATGCGTTTTCCCTGACGCTGTGGGTCTCGGCGAACTGCTCGGGTTCCGCGATCAGGCGAGCGATCAGCTCCGGGCCGATACCGGCGGGGTCACCGAGGGTCAGGGCAATGACAGGGCGTGTTGCGGACATGGGGTCAGCCTCTTGGTGTTGTCGTCGTTGTTGTCGTTGTCGATCGATGTGGTAGATCGTTGTCGATCGTGTCGATGTCGGGCGTGCTCAGCAGTCCGGCCTCTGGCGTCAGGGTCTTCTCAAGACAGTTCAGGACTGTGAAATATCACGACTTGATTGGACTGCTGGTTGGTTTACCGGACCAGTTGAGGTGAAAATTAGCCGAGCGCACGATGATTGGTCAAGGATTTCTCGAAAATTGCGACCATGGTCGGTTTTCTGGTGCGCCTGATTCGGTTGTCAGTTATTCTGGTATGAAATCTATACCAGTGGGGGCCGCATGAACCAGACGCCTTTCGCCTTCGAGAAAGCGCTGAAGAATCAGACCAAGAAGGAAATTCTCGCCGACAAGCTCATCGAGATGATCCTGACCGGCCTGTTGCGCGATGGAGATGAACTACCCAGCGAGCGTGAGCTGGCGCAGCTGTTTGAAGTGAGTCGTGAGACCGTGCGCGGGGGGCTGGCGCTGTTGACGGGCTATGGTCTGCTCAATGTCTCGCATGGCAGCAAGTCACGGGTGTGTGCCAGTGAGGCCGTGATCGACAGCTTCCGCAATCATCCCGCACGTCAGCAGGGCGATGAGCTCAACAATCTGGACATCGAGAGCGTCTTCGAGAGCCGTATCGTGGTGGAGTCGGCCATCGCCCGCCGCGCAGCACGGCACATCGATGCCGCGGGCCTCAAGAAGCTGGATGCCTTGCTGGACGCCCAGTCCCAGCATTTCGACTCGCCGGTGAACTTCCAGCTCTCGGATCAGAACTTCCATCAGGTGATCGCGGAGTATTCGCGCAACGAGATCCTGATCCGCTACGCCCACGAGCTCTATACCTATGCGCTCAACATTCGTCGCCAGGTCATGGCCGAGCATGGCTCGATCAAGCGCAGCTATGAAGAGCACGTACGTATCGTCGAAGCGCTGCGCGCCGGCGACCCTGACGCCGCCGAACGCGCCATGCTCTCGCATATCGACAGCGTCTATTACACGACGCGGGACAAGATGAAGCGCTGATCATTGCGTATTGCTAGACGCTTGTGTCCATTCCTTTCCCAATATTGCCATCAGCTCTCCCGCTGGCATCGCTCTGGCCAGCGGGGCGCCCTGGCCCGCCCACTGTGCCCCGAAACCGGTGTCGCCCTGGGATCTGGCGGCGGCGTTGAGCGCCTTGCCGGCGGCGTAGGTGAGAGGGTAGTCCGGTGGTGTGGGGCATGATGGGTCTTCCATCAGACTGACGAATCGATTGGCGAGAATGCGTGCGGGGCGGCCCGAGACGATCGAGGTCATGCGGGTGTCATGCGCTGCTGGCCCTGCGAGTGCGTCTCGATAGGCGGCATCGGCGCTGGATTCCGGGCAGGCGATGAAGGCGGTTCCGAGTTGGGCTGCCACGGCGCCATTCGCGAGAGCGGCGGCAATGGCCTCACCATTCATGATGCCTCCTGCGGCAATGATCGGCAGATGCGTGGCGCCTACCAGCTGCCTGGTTAGGGCGGCAGTGCTCAGCTGGGTATCCGCGGCTGTTGGATCAAACATGCCGCGATGGCCTCCCGCTTCAAATCCCTGCGCCACGATGGCGTCCAGGCCGGCCCGCTCGATAGCGCTGGCTTCCTCCAGGTGGGTCGCCGTCGCCATGAGCCAGATGCCTGCCTCCTTCAAGGCGCGGATGAAATCGCGTGAGGGCAGGCCGAAGTGAAAGCTGACGACGGGTGGGCGAGTCTCCAGCAACATCGCCTGCATGTCGGGGTCATCGGCAACGCTGGTATAGAGCGTGTCGAGTCTGGTGGGGGGCGTTGCCTCGAAGGCCTGGAAGTGCGGCGTCAGCCACTCCCGCCAGGCTGTCTCGCGAGCAGTGTCATGTGCCGGGGCCGAGTGCACGAAGACATTGACGTTGAAGGGCCTGTCGGTCAGCGCTTGCAGTTCTGTGATCA
Source organism: Cobetia sp. MC34 (assembly GCF_018340035.1). NCBI lineage: Bacteria > Pseudomonadati > Pseudomonadota > Gammaproteobacteria > Oceanospirillales > Halomonadaceae > Cobetia > Cobetia sp. MC34. The sequence continues at coordinate 4,732 of NZ_JADPPY010000059.1, read as the reverse complement.
TCCTGCGGGCGCCGTCGGCATCCGTGGCACCGACGCCGATCGAGCCCAGCCCGCCTGCCTTCGAGACCTCGGCTGCCAGATGAGGCGTCGAGACGCCTGCCATCGGGGCCTGAATGATCGGCCATTGCATTCCCATCCTCTTCAGCATTCTCGTTCTCCTCAGCATCGTTCTCTCCGGCATTGCGCTCTCTCCAGTATCGCTCCATCCATCACTGCGCTCTGCTCTGCATGCACAGCTCTGCCTGTGCACTCCGCCTGTGCACGCTGCGTGGCGTGATCAGGCCCTCGTGGTTCGGGTGCCTCAGGCTCATGCTACGCCGCACGCAACGCCGTGTGCCACTGATGCCTTGCGTCCTCACCATTGCATTTCCTCGGGTCATCCCAACGTCTTGTTTACTGTTTATTCGAATGAGTGAATGCATTGCTCATCCTTCACCGCAACTCAACGGAAAAGGAAAGCGCCCCCATGTCCAAGTCCCATTCTTCGGCCCATAGCGTCTCCGAGATCATCACCGAATCCCTGCTCGAGGCAGGTGCCAAGCGCTGTTATGGCATCGTCGGCGATACCATCAACCATTTCACCGACGCCATCCGGCGCTCCGAGATGGAGTGGGTGCATGTGCGGCATGAGGAGGTGGCCGGCTTCGCGGCAGGTGGCGAGTCCTTCATCAGCGGGGAGCTGACCTGCTGTGCCGGCACCTGTGGCCCGGGGAGCACCCACTTTCTCAATGGTCTGATCGAATCGCATCGCAATGGCGCACCGGTGGTGTTCATCGCCTCGCAGATCGATACCGCCGAGATGGGCGTGGGCTTCCCGCAGGATGTGGACCAGAAGGCGCTTTATTCCCAGTACAGCGTGTTCTGTGAATACCTGACCAATCCCGAGAATGCTCGCCGCATGGTGGCCATCGCGGCGCAGAAGGCGCTGGCGGAAGGTGGGGTCGCGGTGCTGATCGTCCCGGGGGATCTTTTCCCGCAGAAGCCGAAGGCCTCGCTGCCCTGGCGTGCCCATCGCTTCTCGCCGGTGATCCGCCCGAGTGAGCAGGAGCTGGCCGCCGTCGCCGAGGCGCTCAATCAGCCGGGCAAGGTGTCGATCTACGCCGGGGTCGGCTGTCAGGATGCGCAGGAAGAAGTGCTGGCATTGGCACGTCGCCTCAAGGCGCCGGTGGCCTGGACGTCGCGTGCCAAGGACTTCATCGAGCCCAACAATGAACTCGAAGTCGGCATGACCGGCGTGTTCGGCCTGCAGGGCGGCTACGAGGCCGTCGCGGAGTGTGACACCTTGCTGCTGCTGGGCTGCAGCTTTGCCTGGTCCCAGTTCTATCCGGACAAGGCCACCGTGATCCAGGTGGATCTCGACCCCGGCAAGATCGGTATCCGTCATCCGGTGGATCTCGGTGTCGTCGGTAGCGTCAAGGACACCTGTGCCGCTCTGCTGACCCGCGTGGACCCGCGTGATGACAGCGGCTGGCTGGACAGCTGCCGCAAGAAATATCTCGAGGCACGCGACGAGGCCGCCGTCACCTCCGACGATGAGCATCTGATTCACCCGCAGGAGCTGACTCTGGCGCTGGACCGCCATGCCAGTGAGGACGCCGTCTTCACCGCCGATGGCGGCAGCCCCATGGTGTGGTGCCTGCGTCATATCCGCGCTAACGGCAAGCGCCGCACGCTGCCAAGCCTGATGCATGGCACCATGGCCAATGCCTACCCCCAGGGCATCGGCATCCAGAAGGCCTACCCTGAACGTCAGGTGATCGCCATGTGCGGTGATGGCGGTCTGTCGATGCTGATGGGGGACCTGCTGACCCTCAAGCAGGAGAAGATCCCGCTCAAGATCGTCATCTTCAACAACAGCACGCTGGGCTTCGTGGAGCTGGAGCAGAAGGTCGAGGGCATCCTGGATACCTACACCGAACTCGAGAACCCCGACTTCTCGCTGGTCGCCCAGTCCATGGGGCTGTGGGGACGGCGTGTCGAGGAGAAACACGAGCTGGATGAGGCAGTGCAGAGCCTGCTGGCGCAGGACGGCCCTGGGGTGCTGGAGGTTAAGGTCAACCGCATGGAGCTGGTGATGCCGCCGCACGTCGAAGCCGGGCAGATCGCCTCCACCGCGCTCTACTCCGCCAAGGCGGTGCTCAATGGGCGCATGGATGATGTGGTCGATCTGGTGCGCAACAACTTCACCGGTCGGTGAGTGCGGCGTGAGAGATTGTGACTCACTCATGCACTCTTGAGTGAAGGTGCAGACAAGAAGGCCCCGATCTAGAGGATTGGGGCCTGTTGGTTGGTACGGCAGGTAACTGAGGGGGCTTCAGCACGACCGGACGTTGCCTGCGAGAGCAGAGCTCAGCTCGCGGTCAGGATCACTTCCATACCTGTGAGGAGAAGCCGCGCCAGTAGTCGTCCATGTCACGACAGCGCTTCATGGGATTTCACGGTATGAGAATTTTGCGTCTTTTGAGAGCTGCACCAAGGATGCAGTATTTCGTAATTCGGCGTTATGCTATGGCGCTGTCTCGTTGCGCAACAAGAAGCATCCCGAATGTTCTTTTCGTGTTCTGAATATGAACTGATCGTTGGGGATATGCTGCTCGATGGTTGTTTATGAATTACAGGAATCTTCAGTATGAAAATCGCCATCGCAGGCACAGGTTACGTCGGTCTCTCCAATGCCATGCTGCTTGCGCAGCATCATGAAGTGATCGCACTGGATATCGTGCCAGAGAAGGTGGAGGGGCTGAACCGTGGTGTCGCACCGATAGAAGACACCGAGATTGACGAGTTTCTGGCACGTGGGGACCTGAACTTCCGCGCTACCCTCGACAAGGAAGAGGCCTATCGCGGTGCCGATTTCGTGATCATCGCCACGCCGACGGATTACGATAGCACCACTAACTACTTCAATACTTCCAGTGTCGAAGCAGTGGTTCAGGATGTGCGCGACATCAATCCTGACGCGGTGATGGTGATCAAGTCCACTGTGCCGGTAGGCTATACGGTAGAGGCGCGTGAGCGTTTCAATACCGAGAATCTGATCTTCTCGCCGGAATTCCTGCGTGAAGGCAAGGCGCTGTACGACAACCTGCACCCATCTCGTATCATCGTCGGTGAGCGCTCCGAGCGTGCCGAGGTGTTCGCTGGGCTGCTCAAGGAAGGTGCCATCAAGCAGGGTGTCGATGTGCTGTTCACTGACAGCACCGAGGCAGAGGCCATCAAGCTGTTCGCCAATACTTACCTGGCAATGCGCGTCGCCTACTTCAATGAGCTGGATACCTACGCCGAATCACATGGCCTGGATGCCAGGCAGATCATCGAAGGGGTGGGGCTGGACCCGCGCATCGGTCAGCATTATCACAACCCGTCCTTCGGGTATGGGGGTTACTGCCTGCCGAAGGATACCAAGCAGTTGTTGGCCAATTATCAGGAAGTGCCCAACAACATGATCCAGGCCATCGTCGATGCCAACACTACGCGCAAGGACTTCATTGCGGAATCCGTGCTCAAGCGCAACCCTCAGGTGGTGGGGGTGTATCGCCTTGTGATGAAGTCCGGCTCTGACAACTTCCGCGCCAGTGCCATGCAGGGCGTAATGAAGCGCATCAAGGCCAAGGGTGTGGAAGTGGTGGTGTACGAGCCGGTACTGGAAGAGGACACCTTCTTCGGGTCACGCGTCATGCGAGACCTCGAGGCGTTCAAGCAGGAAGCTGACGTCATTCTGAGCAATCGCATGGCGGAAGAGCTCGCCGATGTGGTCGACAAGGTCTACACCCGGGATCTGTTCGGCAACGATTGATCCTGAGCGCTGCTTATTGATCGAAAATACAATGCCGCATCCCCGTGATGCGGCGTTTTTGTATGAGCGCACAGGGTACCGGGTAAGAGGGAGCAGGTGATGACTTTCATGCTGCTTGCCTGATGCCAAGAAGGAGGGGAGTTGTGTCAGGCTATCTCTCCCATGGAGTCCTCAATAGCCCTCTGCAGCATGCGCCTGAGTGGCTCGGGCCATCCTTCATAGAGTCATCACTGGGTCAGGAAGGCCAGGTATGCCGTCATACGATTCCCTCGCTCGTTCAGCTTCATCCCCCGTTGATGCCGATGTTTCCACGGTGACGTCGCGCCCCGTGTCCTACGGCGTTTTCCTGTTCGGTCTGCTCAGTCTGGTCGTGCCCTCTGGTTATAGCATCGGGCCGGCACTGCTGGTGTTGCTCAGTGGCTATGGGCTGCTGCGCGAGCCGCGCACGCTGCTGCGCGCGCCTCGCAAGGAGGACGTGACCGTCATCGGCGTGATGGTGGGCCTCGCAGCCTTGTTGCTGATTAGCCTCCTGCTGCAGGGGGATGCGTGGCAGACGACAGGCGTGCCTATCCGCCTGTTGCTGGCTGTGCCGGTGCTGTTGCTCGTATTGTCGTGTCCTCCGTTGCTGGGGGCGATGTGGGGTGGGTTGATCCTCGGCAGCGTGCTGACCGGCAGCTGGGCGATGTGGCAGAAGCTGGTGTGGGGTGTGCACCGCGCCGGTGGCTTTACCAACACCATCAATTTCGGCGATATCTGCATGTTGATGGGGCTGATGTGTCTCGCGGGACTTGGCTGGGCCATGAGTCAGGCAGGGAAAATGCATGAAAAACCGCTCTACGACGGGCCTCGTAGCGCTTTACCAAAAGGACATTATGTGGTCATTTAGCAGCTTTCGCTCATGGATGATCCGATGCTGACACCGTCTCTTATGCACCA
>NZ_JADPPY010000058.1:0-7340 GCF_018340035.1 Cobetia sp. MC34 | reverse complement strand
GTGACATCCGAAAATTCGACCTGCCGGAGATAGTGCATCTGAATCCGGAGCGGGATCCGGTACCGCAGGCAGTAGGGCTTTAAAAAGCCAGAACCACTTCATGTGCCAACTATGTTGACAGATTCCGGTCAGGCCGGATAGAAAGGCCAGATAATAGGCAGCAAAACGACGCAGACCAAGTAGCCCACGACCACCAGGGGCAGACCCGCCTTGACGTAGTCATTGAAGCGATATCCCCCGATCCCCAACACCATGGTGTTGGCCGGCATGCCCAGCGGCGTTGCAAAGGCGCAGGAGCCGCCGATGCAGATCGCCATCAATACCGCACTGGGGTCAGCGCCCAATCCCACCGAGATCGCACCGCCTATAGGGGCCAACAGGGCTGTCGTGGCCGTATTGGACATGAACTGCGAGAGACCCGCGGATATCACGAACAGTACACTGAGCAAAACGCGCGGTGATGGGGCTTCGCCCAGATAGGCGACCACATGCTCCGCCATCATCGTGCCCAGCCCCGTCTTCTGCATTGCGATGGCCATAGGCAGCATGCCCGCGAAGAGGAAGATGACGCGGGAATCGATGGCTTCCAGCGCACGGCGCTCCTTCATGACACCCGCCAAGACCAGCAGCAGTGCCCCCATGACACCGATGACATGCATGGGGAAACCGATTACGTCATCGAAGACCATCGCCAGAATGGTGAGCACCAGCACACCCAACGCCAGGTACTGCTTCCAGAGCGGGGCCATGGTCGGTTGCTCGTCATACATCTCGACCCCATCGCCGCCGGGACGATCCGGCAGGAGCTTGTAGCCGATGGTCAGGAAGTACAGCAGGCCGAAGATCATCATCGGAATGCCGATCATTGCAAAGGAGAAGAAACCGAAGGACTGAGCGCCATCGGTCATCTTGCTCAAGGTGCTGTCGACGATCAGGTTGCCAGGTGCCCCGATCAAGGACAGATTACCGCCCATTGCCGAAGCGAAGGCGAGCGGCATCAGAAGCTTGGAGCGGCGAATCCCGGAGCGACTGGCGATGCCGACCACCGCAGGAATCAAGACGGCAGCCGTGCCGGTATTGGACAGAAAGCCGGACAGAATCGCTGTCACCAGCATGATGGCCAGCAGCAGCTGTCGCTCTGTCTTGGCGAAATGCGTCACGATGCCACCGATACGATTGGCCATGCCGGTTTCGAACAAGGCACCGCCGACGACGAACATCGCGCAGAAGAGAATCACGTTCTTGTTGATGAACCCGGAAAAGGCTTCCTCTGGCGTGAGGATGTCGCCCAGCACGAGACTGATCAGTACCAGCATGGCAGTCAGGGCAAGTGGAATCTTTTCCGAGACGAACAGTACGATCGCGACCATGAGAATGGCCAGCGTCAGAAGTTGCGCGTCCATTTTATTATCCTTGTGGTTGGAACCTTCACGCGCAGGGGGCAGGCATGGCGTTCCTGCCCCCTGGATGCTGCAAGGACTGCGTCAGGCGATGGCGGCGCTCTAACGAATCGCGCGAACCCGTTCACAGACGGCATCGGTGATCTCGCGCGTGGTGGCGCTGCCGCCCAGATCTGGCGCATGCAGACCCGAAGCGACCACTTCTTCAATGGCGGTCATGAGGCGCTTGGCCAGAGCCGTCTCACCCAGATGCTCCAGCATCATGACGGCCGTCCAGAAGGCGCCCACCGGATTGGCGATGCCCTTGCCGGTGATATCGAAGGCAGAGCCGTGGATAGGCTCGAACATGGAGGGGAAGGTGCCTTCCGGATTGAGGTTGGCGGTCGGGGCAATCCCCAGGCTGCCGCTCAGAGCCGCAGCGAGATCGGAAATGATATCGGCATGCAGGTTGGTCGCGACGATGACGTCTAGCATGTGGGGCTTGAGGACCATGCGTGTCGTGATGGCGTCGACCAGTTCACGCGTGATCGTGACGTCCGGGTAGTCCTTGGCGACTTCGAAGAAGATCTCGTCCCACAACACCATACCGTGGCGCTGGGCATTGGACTTGGTCACCAGCGTGAGATGCTTGCGCGGACGGGACTGCGCCATTTCAAAGGCGAAGCGGTGAATGCGCTCGATGCCCTTGCGAGTGAAGATCGAGACTTCAGTCCCCACCTCCTCCGGAAGCCCCTGGTGGACACGGCCGCCATTCCCGGAGTATTCCCCTTCACTGTTTTCGCGAATGATGACCCAGTCGATATCCTCCGCCTGCTGAAGACGGCTGGTGATCCCCGGGAAAACACGGGCGGGGCGCATATTGGCGTACTGATCGAACCCCTGACAGATCTTGAGGCGCAGGTCCCACAGCGAGATGTGATCCGGCACCTTTTCGCTGCCTACGGCGCCGAAATAGATGGCATCAAAGGTCTTGAGCTCCTCGATGCCGCCATCCGGAATGTACTGGCCAGTCTTGAGGTACCGCTCGGAGCTCCAGTCGAAGTCGACGAAGTCGAAGGTGACGTCGGTATTGTCTTCCGCCAGCACTTCCAGCACACGCTTGCCGGCTTCGATGACTTCAAGACCGATACCATCGCCCGGGATGACTGCAATACGGTGGCTATTCATGATGTAGGCTCTCTTGTCATTGGGGTGGGTGAATCAAGGCGTGATCACACACTAGCCAGCGAGCAACCGAGCCGACAATGCACTAGCATTCACAACACCTTCAACCAGGAAGTTGAAAATGCAATCGCTCACAGAACTCGATTTCTTCCTGACGCTCTGTCGGGAAGGCAGCATGTCCAACGCCGCCCGCGTGCTGGACATCAGTCCGGCAGCCGTCAGCAAGCGACTGGCAAACATTGAAAAAAGACTCAAGATTCAATTATTTAACCGCAGCACGCGCTCCATGAGCCTCACGCCCGAAGGCCAGATATATCAGCGCCATGCGGAACAGACCTTGAGCCAGGTGCTGGAGATGGAAGAGCAGCTTTCCCGCCATGAGGGGCAGGTAAGAGGAAGACTAAAGGTGAACGCCCCGCTGGGCTTCGGGCGCAAGTACATGGCGCCCATCATCTCGGGCTTCGTTCAGGCGTATCCGCAGGTCGAGGTGACATTGCATCTTTCCGACATCCCGCACGCCATGGTCGATGGTGCCTTTGACGTCGCCATTCGATTCGGCGAGCTGCCCGATTCCAATCTGCATGCGCGCAAGATCGCCTCACACCGCCGCATCGTCTGTGCCTCTCCGCATTACCTTGCCCGCCACGGGTGCCCGCAGCATCCCGATGAACTGGCCAACCACGAATGCATCACCCTGCATCAGAATCGGGACTCATGGAGCATCTGGAAATTTCAGGGCAGTGAGGAAACCTGTAGCGTCAAGGTGGGCGGCAGCCTGTCCACCAATGATGGGGAAAGCGCCCTTCGCTGGGCCCTGGATGGCCGCGGAATCGTGCTGCGAGCGGAATGGGATGTGGCGCCTTATGTCGAGGCGGGAGAACTCAAGATACTGTTCGAGGAGTATCAATTGCCCAATGCCGACATCCATCTGGTCTATCAACATCATGCCGTGCTGCCGCTTCGGATCCGCCATTTCATTGAGCACACTCAGGATTATCTGGCCCGCCACCCTTTCAAGTGACACGGCAATCCCTTCAAATTACGCACGGCTATCTACAGGGACAGGGCTTCATTGCGACAACGAAATGCCCTGATGCAGGCGTGCATCAGGGCATTGGGGAAAAGCAGCTCATTCACTTGCTCAGAGACCTCAAGGCGATCACAGAGGTGGCGTGATCACGCCCCTTCCGCCTCGGCGTCCTGCTGCTTGGCCAGCTTGTGACCGTCTTCTGATTGCCCGATCTTCCAGTAGCTGGAGACATAGAAGTGGGACTTGGGGATCTCATGCACCTGCTTGAGGTGCGCACGCAGCGCTCGCATGCTGCCGAATTCACAGGCCGCCCAGACAGACACCTGGCCCTCTAGGCTCGGCAAGGAGGCGATCTTGTCCAGCAGCGGCTGGCCGCTCGGGTCCGGTTGCGCATTGATGACCCAGTGCAGCTCGATGCCGGCAGGATGCTCAAGCGTCTGGATATCGGCTTCGCTGGTCACCTCGATGACGGCGTGACCGCGCGCCTGGGCCGGTAGCTCGGCCAGATTGACGCTGATCGCCGGCAAGGCCGTCATGTCACCCGCCAGCAGGAACCAGTCGGCTTCCATGTTGATCAGCTTCTTTGGCCCCGGGCCGCCGATGGTGATGCGGTCCCCCGGCTGGGCGCTGACGGCCCAGGCAGATGCCGGGCCGGCGTGATCGTGCAGCGCAAAATCAACATCGATCTCGGTCGAACGGTGATGACGAATGGTATAGGTGCGCATCATCGGGCGCTCGCCTTCCCCGCGCGGAAACACCAGTTTGATATAGGCGCTCTCCTGCCCCTCGGGAATGGAGCCGATATTCTCCCCGCCCAAGGTGACGCGCAGCATATGCTCCGTCACCGGGGTGGAACGAATCACTTCAAGCTCTCGCATTGCGGGCTTACCCATCTTGCGCACTCCTCTGGCAAACGCCTTCAAGTTGTTCAGCATCGCGTGCTTCACACTCGCTTGTATTGTGGATCATGGCAGATGCCGTTTTCATGAATGTGGCGACCTCCTCATCGCTGAGGTCTCCCGCCATCCGCTGAGCGGTCTCATCTTCCAGGGCTTCAATCTCTTTGAGCATGTCGTGGCCCGCCTCGGTAAGGGCGAGAAACAGGCTGCGACGGTCCTGCGGATTTTCCGTCTTGATGATCAATCCCGCCGTCAACAATTCATTGAGCACCCGCGTCACGCGCGCCTTGTCCTGCCCCAAATGCTGCACGATCTTGTGCGCCGTACACTCGGAGGTACGACCAATGCCCTTCAGCACCCGAATGTGCGTGACAGGCAGATCAAGCTGGTAGCGCTGGATGCCCAAGCGAAGCTGCCTGCGATAGACATGCAACAGCTGATGCAGCACATCATTGAGTGATGTCTGACTCATGTGTCACTCACCATATGGTTGGTATAGGTCAACTATATTGGCAGATAGTTGATACTGTCAACAAACACATGATCGAGAAGCATTCTCATCTTAATGCCGAAAATCTCATATGCCTATCACGCTTCCCTCCACTGCCAAGCGCGCTTTCGGCAACTCTTGCTGCGTGACATGGTGACAGCGAGCGGGAACCTGCTAAGGTCGAAGACCACACATTCCTGACGCCCACGAGAGGCATCGATGGCTGAACTCTGCCTGCTGTTTGATTCCGATGGCACCCTGGTTGATAGCGAAATCCTCCTCGCCGAGGCCATGTCCAGCACCCTGCCCCGCTATGGTCTGCCGTTTACCAGCGACCGCTACATGAACGAGTTTCGCGGCATGCGTTTCATGAGCATCGTGCGCACGCTGGAGGCAGTTCATGGCGTTCTGGAAGAAGCCCCCACACGGCGCATGGAAGGCGAGATGCGCGCCCTGCTGGAAGAGATGATGAAGGCACACCTGACGGCGATGCCCGGCATGTCAGCCGCCTTGATGGAGCTTGAAGGCTACCCCTGTGGCGTGGTGTCCAACGGGCCTGAGCGCAAGGTGCGTCTGGCGCTCGATACCACACGCCTGGCGCGCTTCTTCGATGGCCATATCTACAGCGCCTATACCCTGGGCGTGTGGAAGCCGGACCCGCGTATCTATCGACTCGCAGCCGAGCAGATGGGCTTTTCGCCATCACATTGTGTGGTGATCGATGATGCCATCGTTGGGGTACAGGCAGGGCTGGATGCCGGCATGCAGGTCATCCACTTCGCCCATCACGACGACGGCCATGAAACGCCGCGTGGCGCACTGCGAATGCACCATGCGCGCGAGCTGCCGAGACTGGTGGCGCAGATTTCCCAGAAGCTCGCGGCGCGGAACTAAAAGCTCGCTGCGCAGTACTAGACATCGTCGCGTCTTCTCCCTCAATTCCCGCCCAATGAAACCCCGTCTCGTGAAATCCCGCCCCTCGAGGCGGGATTTTTCATGCCTGGCGCACAAAACAGGCTGCTCGTGGTGTGACTCACTCACTCTGTCGCAGCCACCAGCGCTCCCGACCGCGGATGCCGCACCCTCCTCTCCTTCCGATACGAATAGGCAAGTTTTAGCGACTATAGCGCCTATATATCGTCATTAGCGATACTTATAGTGTCTCTTCAGCAAACACGCACCAGACACGCAAGGCTCACAGGACACGACCGTACGCAAAGCCAGACGCAGCTCTCGTGTGCTCCCCTGACATGACCAAAGCGCAACCGCCGCATACCTGCCATCAGGATCTTGACCATGACTCGCAACACCCCATTTGGCCCCAAGGGCTGGACCCCGGACAGAATCGGCTCGCTCGTCGGCAAGACCTATCTCATCACCGGCGCCAATAGCGGCGCGGACTTTCAGGCGACGCGCATATTGCTGAGCAAGGGTGCCGCCGTCGTGATGCTGAATCGCAACCCGACCAGATCAGAGGCGGCCATCGCGGCGCTGCAAGAGGAGTTTGGCCCCGCGGCGAATGTCAGTCATATACGCATGGATCTGGCGGAACTGGCCTGCGTACGCAGAGCGGCCGCGGAAGTGCTGGAGGAGGTCCCGCAGATCGATGCCCTCATCTGCAATGGCGCCATCGCCCAGGTTTCCCGACAGCAACTCACCGTCGACGGTTTCGAAAGTCAGCTGGGCGTGAATCACTACGGGCATTTCCTGCTGTGCGGGCTGCTGTTCGAGCGTATCGATGCCTCCAACGGGCGGATCGTCGTGGTCTCCAGTGAAGGCCACAAGATGGGCCTGAAAACCATCCAGTTCGATGACATGAACTGGGAGCACAACTATCACCCGAACAAGGTCTATAGCCACAGCAAGCTGGCGCAGATGATGTTCGCCTATGAATTGCAGGACAGGATTGAGGCGGCAGACCGCCAGGTAAACGTCTTTGTCTGCCATCCGGGCGCGTCCAATACCTCACTGATTCGTGACAACGCCAATCTGGCGACTCGACTCAGCTGGGCAGTGATGGTGAAGACGGGCATGGCGCAGACGGCGGAGAAAGGCGCTTACCCGGAAGTCATGTGCGCCACCGAGGAGACCCTCAGGCAGCGGGCCTACCATGGCCCGACGGGGCTGATGAATTTCGGCGGGCCGGTGGGCGAGTGCGAATTGGGGGCATTCGTTCTGGAGAAGAGCCTCATGACCCGGTTATGGCAAGTCTCGGAGAAGGCAACGCAGTTGTGAAGTGGACCCCATCCTTTGGACCACCTGACGGGTCGTCTAAGCTCGGATCAGGTCATCATCGGCGTCAGGCCGCCTGGATCAGTGGTTGAGAGAAGTACACTTCATCAGGTGTAGCATCGTCT
>NZ_JADPPY010000057.1:0-8063 GCF_018340035.1 Cobetia sp. MC34 | reverse complement strand
CATTCGGTATATCCAGGTGTGGCTGATCAGCCTTCTTGTAGGCGTGCCTCGGCGGCTGCGAACTCATCAGCCCCAGCTGCTTCATCCGCCTGCTGGCCCGATAACGACTCAACTGTATTCCTGCCTGCGTGACCATTTTTGCAATGCTGCGAGCGCCGGCAGAGCCGTTACTGACGGTATGCGCCTCGACAACCTGATCCAGCAGCTTCTGCTCAGTCTCACAAGGTCTTCTATCCCGACTACGCCAAGCCCGGTAGCTACTGCGATGCACCCCAAACACCTGACACAAGTGCTGCACCGCGTAGCTCTCTTCAAGTCGCTCGATTATCGAGAATTGCTCAGGGAGTCCGACATCAAGAGAGCGGTAGCCTTTTTTAATATTGCCTTCTCTTCTTCCACTCGCCGCAGCTTGCGCTTCAGTTCCTGGATCTCACGCTGTTCCGGCGTCAGAGCCTCACCTTTCAGCGGCGCCTTGCCTGCCCGCTCAGCGCGAAGCCTGCGAACCCAATACTCCATGGTGGATTTGCCAACCCCCATGGCCTCACACGCCGCCTTCAGCGTGTAGCCCTGGTCGACCACGAGCTGGGCCGTTTCCAAGCGAAATTCCGGGCTAAACGTTCTCTTCTTCGTCATCATCTGCACCTGATTGTCTCTGTGAGCCATCATACACTCAAAGTCAGGTGGCCAGATTCACTGTGCCACTACACATCGACTTCACGCTGTCGGCGGGGCAAGAATCGGATACGCGGTACTTCATGCCCACTCTGGAAAAGGTTCATCTACCGGGGGGTCGTGGCCGGCCACGAAAGCGTTGCCGCTACATCGTGGCAGACAAGGGCTATGACAGTGATGAGTTGCGCCGTTACTGCGACCGCGTTCGAATCAAGCCGATCATCGCTCAACGAAAGATGAAACGGAAACCCCGGCCAGGTCTCCTACGGGGTTTCGATAAACCCATGTACCGTCAGCGAAATATCGTGGAGCGCTCTTTCAGTTGGCTGAAAGAGTTCCGTCGTATTGCGACGCGATATGAGAAGTTGGCCCGTAGCTTTTATGCGATGGTATGCGTAGCTTGCATACGCCGCTGTCTACGAGCCGACTTTTCGTACAGAACCTAGGTATCGTCACGGTGCTGCCACCGCCGGATAGTCGCGATGGCAACGCCATACTGCCGGGCGAGCTCGCTATCCGTGATGCTGGAGGGCGCTGCTTGTATATCGATACGGATCTTCGGTGACGTCGTCGCTTGTTTATGAAGCTTGATGTCTATAACCCTGCTCTCGGATGAATTGCTGAAGAAGCTGTCTGGCTGCTAGCAGAGGATAACTTCCATAGTTGATCTGATTATCTAGGTTCTGTAGGAAAACTCGGCTCGTAGACAGCGCCGTATGCAAGCTACGCATACCATCGCATAAAAGCTACGGGCCAACTTCTCATATCGCGTCGCAATACGACGGAACTCTTTCAGCCAACAGAAAGAGCGCTCCACGATATTTCGCTGACGGTACATGGGTTTATCGAAACCCCGTAGGAAACCTGGCCGGGGTTTCCGCTTCATCTTTCGTTGTGCGATGATCGGCTTGATTCGAGCGCGGTCGCAGTAACGGCGCAACTCATCACTGTCATAGCCCTTGTCTGCCACGATGTAGCGGCAACGCTTTCGTGGCCGGCCACGACTCCCCGGTAGATGAACCTTTTCCAGAGTGGGCATGAAGTACCGCTTATCCGATTCTTGCCCCGCCGACAACGTCAAGTCGATGGGCCGACCAAAGCGATTACAGATCAAATGGATTTTGGTCGTGATGCCGCCACGACTCCGGTCCAACGCATGGTCTAAGGGTTCTTCTGATCTCCCTTTTTGCCTCCACCTGCGGAGGCGCGTGTTGCACGAACGGCGGTTGAGCCGATCATCCAGGTCTCGAGATCCATCAGGCCATCTTCACGAAGCCGAAGTTGAAGCCGCGACAAGACCGCCTCAAAGGTACCGTCATCACGCCATTGTCGGAACCTGGCGTAGACAGTGCTCCAAGGGCCATAACGTTCGGGGAGGTCACACCACTTGGCGCCAGAGCAGAGGGCCCAAAAGATGCCGTTCAGCATCTGTCTGTCGTCTTTCCTGGGCCTGCCCATCGATTGAGCCGGTGAGACAATGATCTTCGATCAACTGCCATTGGCCATCCGAGATTTCGTAGCGTCCTGTCATATCGCACCTATGCTAGATGTGCATGGGCCACATTAGCAAAAATGACTGTAACTATTCAGGTGGCTGCGGATGGCATGTCGCCAACCACCTGATTTTTTGGCATATTGTGCCTGATTCTTCGGCACGTCTATGCGGTGACATGACCATCAGCGATATCAACGTCGACGAGGCCCTGGAACGGGTCCGGCAGCAGCTCAAGGAAGACCACACGGTCTCGCCTTCCTTGCGTGCTGCCATCGACGTGCGGAAGCTGCTGGTCAAGCTGATGGCCGACCGACTGGCCACCAGCAGCCGCAACAGCAGCAAGCCGCCGTCACAAGACCCCAACCGCCAACGCCGTTCCCGGGCCAAGGGCGAGCGTCGCCCCGGCGGGCAACCGGGTCACGAAGGCAAGACGCTGGCACCGGTCACCGATCCTGATGAGATCGTGTCGTTGCGCGTCGATCGCCGCACCTTGCCCAAAGGGCGGACGTATTACTCAGTTGGCGTTGAGAGGCGTCAAGTCCAAGACATCGTGATCCAGTCGGTGGTGATCGAGTGCCAGGCCGAGGTGCTGGAAGATGTCCGAGGCCAACGCCATGTCGCGCCGTTTCCGGAGGGAGTGACGCGCCCTATCCAGTACGGTCCACGCCTCAAGGCGCATGTTGTCTATCTCTCGCAGTACCAGTTGCTGCCCTATGCCCGCATCCAGGCGCTGCTGGCCTCACAGTGCGATCTATCGCTGAGCACCGGCACGCTGTTCGCCTTAAATCAAGAGGCCTATCTGCGCGCCGAGGCGTTTGCCGAGTGGGCGATCCCGGCGCTGAGGCAAGCCGCGACCGTGCATGCCGACGAGACCGAGATGCAGGTCGGCGGCAAGCGCTACTGGCTGCACAGCGCCTCGAATGACGCCCTGACCTACTTGGCGCCTCACGCCAAGCGAGGTCAGGAGGCCATGGATGCCATCGGTATCCTGCCCTATGTCCAGGGCGTGCTGGTACATGATCACTGGAAGCCCTGCTACCGCTACCCAGATTGCCATCACGCCCTGTGTCATGCCCACCACCTTCGCGAACTGACCGGTGTCTGGGAAAACGACCAGCAGGCCTGGGCTAAGGCGCTCCACGATCTGCTGCTGGAGATGCATCAGGCCGTTGACGCCGCCGGTGGTCCGCTGACGCTCGAAGAGGCGCAACGCTGGCGAGTCCGCTATCGGCAGTGCCTGACAGAGGGTGAGACCGAGTGTCCGCTACCGATCCCACCACCACCGGGAAAGCGCGGTCGTGCCAAACGAACCAAGGCACGTAACCTGCTCGAACGTCTCCAGGCGTACGAGGAGGACGTGCTGCGTTTCCTCGACGACCCGCCGCGCCCTTCACCAATAACCAGGGGGAGCGTGACCTACGGATGACCAAGGTCCAGCAGAAGATTTCAGGCTGTTTCCGCTCCTGGGAAGGTGCCGAGATCTTCTGCCGGATGCGCAGCTTCCTCTCGACGGCGGTCAAGCAGGGCCTGGCAGCGCACACAGCACACCGCACTGGAGCAGTTGTTTGGCGGTGAAGTGCCCGAATTCATGCGTCGGGACGACCTGGATCAGGCAGCGTGACCTGAATAGTTACAAATGACTTTTCGTACAAAACCTAGGACTGAACGCCTAGTCGTGACCCTGAGCCACTGCCCGCAGAATATATCGCAGCTTCTTGGGGGGATCTTCCGCGACATGAGCCTTCATGATCTCGACATGGCGACCTGGCTGCTGGGAGAGCCGATCAGCGAGGTATCTTTCACGGGGAGCTGCCTGATTGATCCGGCTATCGGGGAAGCGGGAGATCTGGACAGTGTTCTGATCAGCCTCAAGAGTGTCTCGGGCAAGCTTGCGAGCATCAGCAACTCGCGCCGTGCCTGTTACGGCTATGATCAGCGCATCGAGGCCTTCGGCAGCAAGGGCATGCTGGAAGCCCGCAACGAGACGGATACGCGACTGCGCTTCACGGGCGAGCAGGGAGTGATGGATGAACGACCCAAATGGTTCTTCCTCGAGCGCTATGCTCAGGCATTCGGGCGTGAGGTCGCCGATTTCGTCTCGGCCTGCCAAGACAAGCGAGCACCTCTGGCCGGGGCTCAGGACGGCCTGGCGGCACTTGAGCTGGCGGAAGCCGCGCTCATTTCCTGGCGCGAGGGACGCCGCGTGCTGCTCAGCGAGATTCGGTGAGCTTTTGGCACCTTGATGACCGATCAGGTGAGGCCGTACCCACAGCATGCAAAAGCCCGCCTCTGGACATTCCAGAGGCGGGCTTTTGCGTTCATGGCGTCACATCACGCCAGAGGGCTTTATACCAGCTCGCGCTTTTCTTTCCGTGCGATGCGGCGATCACGTGCGACCGCGCGGCAGATGACGATCAATACCGCCAGGGTGAGCACTGGCCATACCAGTACGTAGGTGGCAAATAGCAATGTCATGTGTGTTGTCTCCCTGTTCTGTCTCGGACGTTATCCAGAATCATGCGCCGGTGGAGGCAGCAGGCTGCGTCTGGATCGGTGTTGTCGTATCACGACCACCTGAGTCGAGTGCTTCGTCATAGTTGCCGACACGTGCGGTGATGGTGTCGAAGTCGAAGCGTTCCTGTCGGCTGGCGAGGCTCATGACCACACACACCAGAGTGCTGGTGCCGTAAGCGGTCAGCGATGCCAGCAGGACGGTGTAGTCGCGCAGGAAGTCAGTCGCGAAGATCAGCATGGCGATCATGGCCGCGATTCCCGCAAGGATCCCAAGAATGCGCCCCAGGAAGCCGAATACCATCAGGCCGATGATCACGCCGCCGCCGATGCTGGCGAGCAGCTCGAAGAACAGACCGCTCATGCCCGTCAGCGGCACCAGTTCAAAGCGTGCCAGGCAGAACATCACCATCGCGACGATGACCGACGTGGTGAAGGCGGTGTTGGTCACCCGATTCCAGAAGCAGCTGGCGATGACCGGGAAGACGATCGCGCCCCATAGAGCCCCGACGAAGACCAGCATTACCAGGATATCCAGTGAGAAGCTGGCGAAGACGATGCCCAGTACCGTGGCGATGATCATGGTCAAGCGGCCGATGAAGAGCATGCGCTTCGGGTCTGGCTTGCCGCGGGCGATATTCTTGCCATACACATCGGCCATGATGATGGCGGACAGCGCGGAAAGGTCGGAATCCGCGGTGGAGGACAGCGAGCCGATCACCAGAATGAAGAACAGCGCGATGAAGAACGGCGGCAGATACTCGGACACCATCTGCGGGATGAGGTTGTTCATGTCGCCGTTGAGCGGCTCCACCCCGAGTGTCAGTGCCATCAGGCCAATCATGCCCAGGCCGATAACGATGGCGCCATAGCCCAGCGTCGCGGTGAGGAAGGTCGGCTTGATGTGGTCTTCGTTGACGGCGAACAGGCGCTGGGAAATGGTCTGGTTACCGATCGCATAGGCCAGTACAGCGACGAAGAAGGGCGCCCCCTGGTTCAGGATGGCATCCGTCGAGAAGAAGTTGGCCTGCTCAGGCGTCAGATTATCTAGGCCAGCGACCAGCTCCGTCGGGCCGCCCATGGCGAAGAACACCGCTGGAATGATCACGATGGCGATCGCCATCAGGGCAACCAGTTGCGCGAAGTCGGTCAGTACCGAGGCGCGGAAGCCGGACCACAGGGTGTAGAACAGCACCCCCACACCCGCCATGATCACGCCTGCCTGGAAGGACAGCGGTGAGAGCACGGAGACGAGCGCCCCGGCGGCGGTGAAGTTGACCATCAGGCTGATCACGCTACCCAGCAGGTTGGAGAGCGCCAGAATCAGCTGACTGGAGGAGCCGTGGCGCGCATGGATCAGCTCGCCCAGTGTATGCGCATTGGGCGCCAGCTTGCGGAAGCGGCGACCGAAGGGGTAGATGAACAGAATCATCAGTGCACCCCACAGGCCATAGTGGATCGGCCCTGAGACACCATAGGTATAGCCGGAGGTGGCGGCGGCATAGAAGGAGGCCGCCCAGATCCAGGTAGCCGTCATGCTTGCCGCGCCCATGCCGAAGCCAACGCGATGGTTGGAGACCATGAAGGCATCGGCATCTTCATTTTTCTTGCGGATCCCCAGCGTCATCAGGTAGGTGCCGCCATAGAAGGCAAGCAGCAGCAGTACGACAGTCAGGGTAGAGAATTGATATAGCGATTCGTTGTTCAAGAACTGGCCCTCGGTAGGGAAACAGGGCGCTACGCAACGCAGTTGCCCGAGGGCAAACGGTTGTCGATAGCGACGAGTAAGGAGGGGAAGGTTCTTAGCCGTGGACGTAGTTCTGCGTCATTTGCTCAAGCAAATGGCATCCAGCGCAGCACGTGGGCCGCGTCATCAATAATCGGCAATCTCGGTCAATGAAGACGGAGTTGGTGGCACTTCCCGGTCAGGCGGGAACTTGGGGGAGGGCGGCGTGGCATGCATCTGCCTTCATCGGAATAATGATATCGCATACGCGTCCTTGTTATCGGTCAAGCCTTGCAAGGGCGCTGATGCGAGTTGTTGGTCAGCCCCAAGCTTGGCAAAACGGTGTTTTTATTTTCTATCGTTATCAAATTAGTTGGCAACGATAAATTATGCGCATGTCAATGTCCACACCCTGGCGGGCAAAGCTTGTCTCTCGTTTGCGTCAACGATGGTTGAACGAGCGGGTGCGACGATGTTCAGTTGCGTGACACGTGCCAGAGCAGGATGGAAGACATGACGTATTATATAAATAATATTACTTGGCATGACTCGTCTGTATTTGCTGAGCTTTCTGAATGGAGCCAGAAAGTGGAATAAATCGTTGTCATTACGTCATGCGTATTACTTGTCCAATGCTTGAGGAAAAGACTCCCTCAATGGCTCAGGCAACGACTGACTCGGCGTGGAAGGGGACGTTGACGCATGGGAGAGCGAGTCTTCAAAGCGGCCTACCCACAGTAAAACGCCCTGTCCGAAGACAGGGCGTAGTGGGCATGCTCAGCGCAGGGTTTGGCTTACCGAGAGCTTTCTGCCGTCTTGCGAGTGCTTTCCCAGCGCAGGTGCGCTTCGGGAGAATAGCTACGTGACGGCGTGTGCTCGAGACCGATCTTGGCGGTACCGATCGACACCAGACGCAGCAGGGACGCCGTGGCGGCAATCACGATGAACAGCGCCGGCACACCGCCGAGGTTGGAGAGCATCTTGATGCCATCAATGCCCACGAAGGCCGTCATGATCCAGGCGACGGCGCCGATGGTGCAGCCCCAGATGATCTTCATGAGCAGGCGATCATGGGTGTTTTCATCACTGTCACCGGCCATGGCGGCCTGGCTGTCGGTGCTGCACAGCTGGCTGATCGCTTCGGTGTTGGAGTCGGCCGCCGTCACGAAGGACAGGAAGGCGATGATCAGGAAGACGGCGCTGACCAGGGTGCTCATCGGCAGTTCGTCAAACAGGGCATAGATGACGGAGCCTGCACCAGACTCATTCAGCAGTTGGTAAAGCGCACCACCACTTTGCATGTCGAACTGGATAGTGGAGCTTGCGAAGACGCTCACGTAGGTAATCGAGAACAGTGCCGGCGCGACCAGGTTGATCAGCATGAACTGTCGCACGGTATAGCCACGGGAAATCTTGCCCAGGAACAGGGCTGAAGTGGACCCCATCCTTTGGACCACCTGACGGGTCGTCTAAGCTCGGATCAGGTCATCATCGGCGTCAGGCCGCCTGGGTCAGTGGTTGAGAGAAGTACACTTCATCAGGTGTGGCATCGTCCAGCCCTTGGTGGGGCCGCTCCGTGTTGTACCAAGCGAAGTAACACTTCAGATCCCTTCGCAAGTGGGCGCCACTCTCGAAAGCCTTCAGGTAAACGCACTCGTA
>NZ_JADPPY010000056.1:0-8275 GCF_018340035.1 Cobetia sp. MC34 | reverse complement strand
AGCGGCGCCTTGCCTGCCCGCTCAGCGCGAAGCCTGCGAACCCAATACTCCATGGTGGATTTGCCAACCCCCATGGCCTCACACGCCGCCTTCAGCGTGTAGCCCTGGTCGACCACGAGCTGGGCCGCTTCCAAGCGAAATTCCGGGCTAAACGTTCTCTTCTTCGTCATCATCTGCACCTGATTGTCTCTGTGAGCCATCATACACTCGAAGTCAGGTGGCCAGATTCACTGTGCCACTACAGTTTTACTTCCTGCTTTGGGCAGCAATCCTCTTCTTGATGATGCGGTTCGGCTGTGGCGCCCACGTCATGGGGCACAGCCATGGCAGGACCAAACACGACAACGATAGCCCAGGGAATCAACGTGCAACTGAAGGGCTGGAGTGGATTCCGCCAGCCGAGGACGTCGACCCCGTCTGCGGCAAGACCGTCAGAACGAAAGGGGCCAAGCCAAGCGTCCACGATGGCCACGTCTTTTACTTCTGCTCTCGTGACTGCCGGGAGCGCTTCGAGGCCGCGCCCGAACAGTATCTCGTCCCTGGTGCAACGGCCTCGCCCCTCCAACCGGAGAACAAAGATGCCTGATGCCAATGCTCCGTTGACAGCCAAGCCCCGTTCAGGAACTCGCTTGCCGGTTCAGGCAACGCCGCGGATTCCCATGATCGCACTCGGGATGAGCCTGGGGCTGTTCCTGGCCGTAACCTTCATCCTTTGCGTCGGCTACGATCTGCTGTTTCCCGACCAGGCGATGTATAAGAGCTGGCTGCGCTTGTTGCCAGGCTTCACTTGGCTCAGCTGGTCAAGCTTCTTCCTGGGGCTGGTCGAAAGTTTCGGCTACGGCTGGTACATCGCCCTGGTCTTCGGCCCGCTATACAACTTCTTTGTCACACGCCTCAACCGACACAGCGGAGCGTAGGCCATGAACGAATCCATCACTCAATACCGAAGGCCTCAACGCATGCGTGCGGCGTTGATTCCATTCCACTGAAGAGGTCGGAAACTGTCCGGGATCAAGAGCCGCCTACTTTCATCTCTACCTTCTCTTGACCCTTGGGTTACCCGCAGGCTTTAGCCTGATGTCAGGGCAAAGTAAGTAACAAGAAAAGGAGATCCGACCATGTGGGGCGACATGATGGCGTATATGGGGAGTTACGGCTGGGGGCATATGCTCTTCGGCGGGCTCATGATGGTGTTGTTCTGGGGCATCGTCATTGCCTTGGCCGTTCTCCTGGTGCGTGGCCTGACCCGAGGCCGGGGCGAGCCATTTTCTCAACGGCGGCCAACGGCCCTGGACCTTCTTCAAGAACGCTACGCCCGGGGAGAAATCGACCGCGAGGAGTACGAGCAACGCAAGCGCGATCTTCTGCTTTGATCGCACCTCCTGATTATTGGATACGGCACTATTAGTTTCGACCCTATCGAGATAGGGCCACGAGGTTGAATCAAGACGCGGAAGCGACGGAGACGATTCCATGACGCAACACCAACACGACCATTGTCACGGGCATGCCTCGCACGAGGCACCGACACTAGGCAGCGGCGATACGGACCAACACGCCGCCGGCAGCCAGGGTGGCGCCCAATACACCTGCCCGATGCACCCGGAGGTCGTCTCCGACCAGCCGGGTGACTGCCCCAAGTGCGGCATGCACCTCGTGCCCGTGGGAAGCGACGACTCGCAGACGCATGACGGGCATGGTCATGGGGCCTCCGCGCCGGCCCACGGCGGCAAGTACGACAAGGTGCCGGCCGGGCATGCCGGCGCCGTCTACACCTGCCCGATGCACCCCGAGGTGCGCCAAACCACTCCCGGTGCCTGCCCCCTGTGCGGTATGGGTCTGGAGCTGGAATCGGCGACGGTCGGCGATGAAGGGCCGAATCCCGAGCTGGTCGATTTTACCCGACGCTTCTGGGTCGCGGCCGTGCTCACGCTTCCGGTCCTGATTCTGACGATGAGCCCCTACCTGGGCCTCGGGGCCATTCGCGACTTCTTCGGTGAACGCAACGCGATGTGGATCGAGCTGGTGCTCAGCACGCCGGTGATCCTGTGGTCGGGCTGGCCGTTCTTCGTGCGCGGCTACAACTCCTTCCGCACCATGAACCTCAACATGTTCAGCCTGATCGGCATGGGGGTCGGCGCGGCCTATCTGTTCAGCATCGTGGCGGTGCTGGTGCCGGGCGTCTTCCCCGACGGCTTTCGCCGGGAAGACGGCACCGTCGGCGTCTATTTCGAGGCCGCGGCGGTGATCGTCACCCTGGTACTGCTGGGTCAGGTGATGGAGTTGCGCGCCCGTGAAGGCACCGGCAAGGCGATCCGCGCGCTGATGGACATGGCCGCCAAGACCGCGCGGGTGATCCGGCCCGACGGCAGCGAAGAAGAGGTCGCGCTGGAAGACGTGCAGGTGGGCGACCACCTGCGGGTGCGCCCCGGCGACAAGGTGCCGGTGGACGGCGTGGTGGTCGAGGGCCGCTCCTCGATCGACGAGTCGATGATCTCGGGCGAGCCGGTGCCGGTGGAAAAGGTCAAAGACGACAAGGTCACCGGGGCCACGATCAACGGCACCGGCAGCCTGGTCATGGAGGCCACCCGCATCGGCGCCGACACCATGCTCAGCCAGATCGTCGAGATGGTGGCTGCCGCCCAGCGCAGCCGCGCACCGATCCAGAAATTCGCCGACAAGGTGGCGGGCAAGTTCGTGCCCGCGGTGATCGGCGTCGCCATCCTCTCCTTCATCGCCTGGGCGATCTGGGGGCCGGCGCCGGCGCTGTCCTATGCGCTGGTCTCGGCGGTGGCGGTGCTGATCATCGCCTGCCCCTGTGCACTGGGGCTGGCCACGCCGATGTCGATCATGACGGCCACCGGACGCGGCGCGCAGGCCGGCGTACTGATCAAGAATGCCGAGGCGCTGGAAGGCTTCGCCAAGGTCGATACGCTGATGGTCGACAAGACCGGCACCCTGACCGAAGGCAAGCCGAAGCTGGTGGCGGTGCTGCCCGAGGAAGGGCATGACGAGGCCGAGGTATTGCGCCTGGCGGCCAGCCTCGAACGTGGCTCGGAACACCCACTGGCCGAGGCCATCGTCGCCGGCGCCGAAGAACGTGGCGTATCCCTCGCCGATGCCACCGATTTCGAAGCCGTGACCGGCATGGGCGTCAAGGGGGTCGTGGACGGCCAGTCGGTGGCCCTCGGCAACGCCAAGCTGATGGCCGAACTGGGCCTCGATGGCGGCCGGATCTCCGAGACCGCGAACGCCCGCCGCGATGAAGGCGAAACGGTGATGTTCGTCGTGCTCGATGGCCAGATCGCCGGCCTGGTCAGCGTCGCCGACCCGGTGAAGGAGACCACCCCCGAGGCCCTGAAGGCGCTGCACAAACTTGGCTTTCGCATCATCATGGCCACCGGCGACAACGAGCGGACGGCCAAGGCGGTGGCCGGGCGACTGGGTATCGATGAGATCCGCGCCGACGTGCTGCCCGAGGACAAGGCCCGCATCATCCGCGAATTGCAGGAACAAGGCCGCAAGGTGGCCATGGCGGGCGACGGGGTGAACGACGCTCCCGCCCTGGCCCAGGCCGATGTGGGCATCGCCATGGGCACCGGCGCCGACGTGGCGATCGAAAGCGCCGGCTTCACGCTGGTCAAGGGCAACCTCGACGGCATCGTTCGGGCCCGCAAGTTGTCGCTGGCCACCATGCGCAACATCAAGCAGAACCTGTTCTTCGCCCTGGTCTACAACGGGGCCGGCGTACCGATCGCCGCCGGGATCCTCTATCCGTTCCTCGGCATCCTGATCGGGCCGATGTTCGCCGCCTTCGCGATGAGCGCGTCTTCGCTGTCGGTGGTGATGAATTCGCTGCGCCTGCGCCGGGTGAGGATTTGATCATGCATGACGAAAAGGGGTGGCTGGAGCGAGGACCCAGCAAAGGCAGCTTCTGGCTCATGGTGGCGATCGCCCTGGCGGTGATGGGCTTCCTGCTCTGGGAGGAGCACAAGGTGCACCTGCTCGGTGCCCTGCCCTGGCTGATCCTGCTCGCCTGTCCGCTAATGCATGTGTTCATGCACGGCGGACATGGAGGCCACGGGGGTCATGGCGGGCATGATGATCACAAGGGAGGACGCGATGAGTGATGACGTACCCGCCTATGGGCTGTGGGGCCTGGTCATTCTCAACTCGGCGATCTTCATCTTCTTCGCCTTCAGCTTCTTCAAGCCGCAGACGCGCCGCGACTGGCGCTCGTTCGGGGCCTTCAGCGCCTTCCTGGTGGCGCTGTTCACGGAGATGTACGGCTTCCCGCTGACCCTCTACTTCCTCTCCGGCTGGCTGCAGTCGCGCTACCCGGAGGTGGACTGGTTCAGCCACGATGCGGGCCACCTGCTGGAGATGCTGTTCGGCTGGCAGGCCAACCCGCATTTCGGGCCGTTCCATCTGCTGAGCATGGTGTTCATCGCCGCGGGTTTCTGGCTCATCGCCGCCGGCTGGCGGTCACTCTATACCGCCCAGCGGCGGGGAGAACTGGCCACCACCGGGCTCTATGCCCATGTCCGGCATCCCCAGTACGCCGGCTTCGTGCTGGTGATGACCGGCTTCCTGCTGCAGTGGCCCACCCTGCTGACCCTGGTCATGTTCCCGGTATTGGTGTGGATGTACTCACGACTGGCGATCCACGAAGAGCGCGACGTAGCGCGCCAGTTTGGCGACAAATGGCAGACCTACGCGGCCCGCACGCCACGCTTCATTCCGCACCTGCGGATGGCGAGTACGAGTGGCTGGCGCCTGTAAGGACAAAATCCCAGAGGTGCAGTCATGAAAAGCAGACGTTTTTCTCGTCGGCACGATCGTGGTCGTCAGCGACGACTCGCCCGGGGCTTCTTCTGCCCCTGCCACGGCTCCCAGTTCGACTTCGCCGGACGCGTGTTCAAGGCGGTGCCGGCGCCGATCAACCTGAAGGTTCCGCCGTACCGCTTCCTGTCCGAGTCCCGGATCGAGATCGGCGCCCACGACATCCTGACACTGAGAGGTATCCACTATGACCGCCAAAACATCCACCACCAAGCCACCCACGGCTCATAAAACCCCGCGCAAGCGCCAACCCACCGCCCCACCAGAGATGGACGCCCCGATGACCGCACCCGAGCCCGAAGAAGGCACCCTCCCGAGCCACCCGGCCACGGAGCTACTCGCCTATCAGACCGACCTGTGGCGACGCGGCGTACGCTACCTGGACACGCTGTGTGAGCGCGCGGACAACATGCTCGAGCATGAGCAGGCGGGCAAGCCGCCACTGCTCGACTTCGATTACGAGATGCTCGTGGATGGCCGTCGACTGGCGCGCCCCGCCAACTATGCCCTGCTGCGCATCACCCGGGTCGGCGAGGACTGCCTGGAGGGCTGCCTCGACGAGACTAGGCCGCCAGTGATGATCGTCGACCCGCGTGCCGGCCACGGCCCAGGCATCGGCGGCTTCAAGCGCGACTCCGAGGTGGGCATGGCGCTCCACGAGGGACACCCGGTCTACTTCGTGATCTTCTTCCCCGAGCCCGTCCCCGGCCAGACACTGGAGGACGTGCTGCACGTCCTGCGCCGCTTCGTCGAGACGCTGGCCGAGCGCCACCCCGGCCAGCCGCCGGTGCTCTACGGTAACTGCCAGGCGGGCTGGGCCATCGCGCTGCTCTCCGCCGACTGCGAGGGTCTGGTCGGGCCGGCGGTGCTGAACGGCTCGCCGCTCTCCTACTGGTCCGGCGAATCCGGCGTCAATCCCATGCGCCTCGCCGGCGGCCTGCTTGGCGGTGCCTGGCTGACGCACCTGATGGCCGACCTGGGAGACGGGCGCTTCGACGGTGCGAACCTCGCCACCAACTTCGAAGCCCTCAAGCCTGCGAATACCCTGTGGCAGAAGGACTATCAGCTGTTCGCCGACATCGACGGCCAGCGCGAACGCTTCCTCGAGTTCGAGCGCTGGTGGACGGGCTTCTATAGCCTGAGCAAAGAGGAGATCGTTGCCATCGTCGAGAACCTTTTCGTCGGCAACAAGCTGGAGCGTGGCGAGCTCGAGGTCTGCCCCGGCTGTAGCGTCGACCTCAAGCGCATCCGCAACCCCCTGGTGATCTTCGCCTCCGGCGGCGACAACATCACCCCGCCCCATCAGGCGCTCAACTGGATCCCCGCGGTCTATCCCGATACCGCGGCACTCAAGGCCGCCGACCAGCGTATCGTCTACCTGCTCAATCCCCACGTCGGGCATCTGGGCATCTTCGTCTCCTCCAAGGTGGCGCGCCTCGAGCACCGAGCGATCCTCGAGAGCGTCGGCAATCTGAATGACCTGGCCCCTGGCCTCTACGAGATGCGCATCGACAACCCCACCGGCGACCCCGACTGTCACAAGCCCCAGTTCCAGGTGCGCTTCGAGGAGCGCCGCGTGGAAGACCTGAACTTTCCCGACCAGGCCCCGGCGTTCGAAGGGGTGCGAGCGCTCTCCGAGCACAATGTGGCCCTCTACGAGACCTTCGTCGGGCCCTGGGTGCGGTTTTACACCACCCCCTGGTCAGCCGAGGTGCTGCGTCAACTGCATCCGGCGCGGACCAGCCGGCTGATGTACTCGGAACGCTTCTCCCCCTGGATGACCGGTGTGAAGTGGCTGGCCGAGATGGTAGAGACCGCACCGGCGCCGATCGATAGTGACACCCCCTATCGGCAATGGGAGACGCTGTTGAGCGACTCTATCGCCTCGACGCTGGAGCTTGCCGGCACGACCCGCGACAGCATGTACGAGATGGGGTTTCGCAGCCTCTACGGCGGGGGATGGTGGAGCGAGAACGAGTGACCCAGTCGAAGCCGACCCGGTTTACAGCCAATACCTATAGAGCAACCCACTAATGGAGAGCAATAAATGAAGATCGAGACCTTTCATGACCTGATCGACTGGACTCGCCAGCTGCATGCCCAGTTGGCCGAGTGCTTCAGGCACTGTGCCACCCGGCAGGAGGAGGCACGGGCCAAATCACTGCTGGAGTATCTCGCCGATCACGAGGCGGTCCTGGAGCACACCGTGGCCAGCTTCGAGAAGCAGGCCGACCCCAAGGCCCTAAACACCTGGGTCTACGATTATCTGTCGCATGCGCCCATCAAACCCCATCAGGCGTGCAATTTGCCCTATGCCGAGATGGGCTTCGAAGACATCAGCCGGGAAGTCTTCTCGCTGCACGATCAGGTCATCGCGCTATACCGCTACCTGGAAGGACGCGCCGACATCCCCGAGGCTCGGGATCTCGTTCGCGAGCTCTTGAAGCTGGAGGAACACGAGGCGATGCGTCTGTCCCAGCAGATCAACCGGGCTCGGGATCTATAGATGTCGACGCTACAGGGCCGTCTAAGCAGAGGTCGTAGCCACTAATGAAGAACGGATGATCGCCCGGCACGTGCAGCGCACATTAACCAACACCCAGGAGGTGACATGACCCAGACGGCAACGCCAGTGGCCCTTGCGACGCTCGATGATCTGATTCAGCGAGCCGGTGGCGGTAACCCGATCCGCGTCGCCGTGGTCAACGCGGCCCAGGCCGCCGTGCTGGAGACGCTTCGCGAGGCGGCGAGGCTGGGCATCGCCGAGCCGGTGCTCATCGGCCGTCCCACCGAGATCGTCGAGGCCGCCGCGGCGATCGGGTGTGTAGTGGCATAGTGAATCTGGCCACCTGATTTTGAGTGTATGATCACTCACAGAGACAGTCAGGTGCAGATGATGACGAAGAAGAGAACGTTCAGCCCGGAATTTCGCTTGGAAGCGGCCCAACTCGTGGTCGATCAGGGTTACACGCTGAAGGCGGCGTGTGAGGCCATGGGAGTTGGCAAATCCACCATGGAATATTGGGTACGCAGGCTTCGGGCTGAGCGAGCAGGCAAGGCGCCGCTGAAAGGTGAGGCTCTGACGCCGGAACAGCGTGAGATCCAGGAACTGAAGCGCAAGCTGCGGCGGGTGGAGGAAGAGAAGGCAATATTAAAAAAGGCTACCGCTCTCTTGATGTCGGACTCCCTGAGCAATTCTCGATAATCGAGCGACTTGAAGAGAGCTATGCGGTGCAGCACTTGTGTCAAGTGTTTGGGGTGCATCGCAGTAGCTACCGGGCCTGGCGTGACCGGGATAGAAGGCCCTGTGAGACTGAGCAGAAGCTGCTGGATCAGGTTGTCGAGGCGCATACCGTCAGTAACGGCTCTGCCGGCGCTCGCAGCATTGCAAAAATGGTCACGCAGGCAGGAATACAGTTGAGTCGTTATCGGG
>NZ_JADPPY010000055.1:0-10942 GCF_018340035.1 Cobetia sp. MC34 | reverse complement strand
CTGGACGATGCCACACCTGATGAAGTGTACTTCTCTCAACCACTGACCCAGGCGGCCTGACGCCGATGATGACCTGATCCGAGCTTAGACGACCCGTCAGGTGGTCCAAAGGATGGGGTCCACTTCACGATGGCTGCGGTGATTTCTGCCAGCCAGTGCATTTCCTGCATTCGCCGAGCCACCTCGTCACCGGATTCACTGTGACGATGAACACGGTTGCGTCCGGCATCCTTGGCCTCGTAGCAGGCAGCGTCGGCGGCACTCAGCAGCTGGTGGGGGTCGTTGTGGTTGCTGTCGATGCTCACTAGGCCAATACTGGTACTAATGGTGAACAATTTGTCTTCCCACATGAATCGGAAGTTGGTGACAGACTGGCGCATCTCTTCGAGCAGCGCCTCGGCGTCATCCAGTGTTATGTTGGACATCAGCAAGCCGAATTCATCCCCTCCCAAGCGCGCGAGACGGTCTTGCTTGCGTAAGCCGGCGGCAATGACGTCGACCAGCTGGATCAAAAGTGCATCGCCGGCGGAGTGGCCGCAGGTGTCATTGACGACCTTGAACTGATCCAAATCGATGTATGCGAGGCAATGCAGCGCACGGGTAGCGCGCGCATCATCGCAAAGCGTCGTTAGTTTACGTTTGAATGCGCCGCGATTGAGCAAGCCAGTCAGGCTGTCGTGGTTAGCCTCATGGGCCATGCGCTGCGACATGGTGTGATTGAGCGTATTGTCTATCAACGCCAGTAGCGTATAACCATCCTGTTCTGGTGTCGCCTCGACAGCAGAGACACTAATCTCTGCATGTACTGAGTTGCCGGAGGCGTGTATGAAGCGGCATTGCTGGGTAAAGAAGTCCTTGCGCTGCTCGATCAGGGCTTGATGTTGCAGCAGGAAGCTTTCCAAGTCTTCCGGCTCGATCAGTTCGCGAATGACACTCTGGGACAGGGTGGTAGAGGTGTAGCCCAAGATGCTTTCGAGTCGTTGATTGACGCGCAATAGCTGGCCACTGGTACTTAGGTGCGCCATACCCACAGCAGAGTGCTCGAAGGTGGCTCGGTACCGTCGCTCACTTGCACGCAGGCGTTTCTGAGAGGCCTGTTGCTCAAATTCGGTCATAAGCTGTGATACGTGATCAGATACCGATGCCAGAAATGCCTGCTCATCATCTGTCCATTGACGCGGGGCATGGCTTTCTGTGCAGCAGATGACGGCCACCACTGGCCCGCCACACGGATCGGGCTGTCGATGATGGCTTTCACGCTGCATCGGAAGGTTCCATCAAACAGCAACTCTTGATTGGCCTTGGTCACATCGGCCAACGCGAGAGCGCGTCCGGCATCTAGGGCTTCGAAATAGAGTCCGTTGTGTTTTCTAGTGAGGCTGGTGGGGACCGTACTAAGCGTCGCATCGTGCGGAGGGGGAATCCATGCATCATGGACGTGGGCGAGCGAAAGGCAGTCGTGGGCGGCATTCATATACCAGAAGCTCACCTTGCGTATCTGCAGTCCTTTGGCGACTTGCTCGCACAACCATGGCAGTAGGCTATCTAGGTGCGTGCTGTTGTCGTGGCGTGTATTGCCGAGCTCAATCAATGCCGCCTGTTGACGTTCATAGCGGCGTAACTTATCAGCCTGGGCATCCTTGGCCAGATGCTGTTGGTGGATATCCAGCAATGAGCCAATGAAACGATAGGGTGCGCCGTTCCTGACCTCAAATTGCGCACGTAGTTCGAACCAGCGATGATCCCCTTGCTGGGTTCGAATTAGCAGCTCGCAATTGAAGGGCGTCCCACTTAATCGTTTGGAGCCGATCAAGGCTTTGAAGTCGTCACGCATGTCAAACGCGACTCTTCCATACAATGCCTCAAGTCCGGTATCGAGAGTCCCGGCCTCGTACCCCAATAGATTCTCTAGGCGTGTAGAGATAGTCAGTCTCTCGTTGCCTGTTTTCCATTCGAGGATGCCATCAGAAATACTTCGCAATATCCAGCTGGCTCGCGACTGACTGTCTTCGAACTCTGCGTTGAGATGGCTTTGATTGATCTGACGTTTTAGCGCTTCGGTCGCCAGTAACGCTAGCGTGTTCAATCGAACGAGGATTTCTGAGCTGGGCAACTGTTGACGAGGTTCAGAGTCCGCTATGCTCATGCAACCGATTATCTCGCCATTGTCTGCCTTTAGGGGCAAGCCAATGTAATAACGAATGCTGTCGGCAAATACCGAACTGCATCTAGCGAGTTCCGACTGTTGACGAGCGTCACATGTGATAAGAGGGCTAGCTTGCATCACCGCCATACCACACAGGGCATCGTTTATAGGGATGGACTCGTGCACGTTGTCGTCCAAACTCAACCAGCGCTTGAGCTGCCCACCATCACGAAGATTGATCATTGCGATAGGAGCGTCTGCCAGTTCTGCAGCTAGCTCAAGAATCATCAGGGCCTGATGATCCTCCTCATGCCGCAATGTCTTGATCCAATTGGGAATAACGGAAGTATCAAGCCCGAGAGAATCTGGCATGATGTCGCAGCCTTCCCTGTCTGTAACGGTGTTGTGTGATCGAGATCGCAGACTACCACAGTAAAGCGTTGCCGCACCGTTGTTGGTGTCTTCAATACTGAGGGGGAGGGACTGGCGTCAGGGACGGCTGTGACATAATTGTCAGAACGGCGGCCTGAAAGGCTGACACGGCTAAGAGGAGTCTGTAAGGAATGGCGTTGATCAAGGGGTTCTGCATCCTGCTGCTTTGCCAGTTTCTCGGTGAGGTAACGGGGCGTGCATTGTTGCTTCCGGTGCCAGGGCCAGTACTGGGAATGTTGTTCCTGCTGCTGGGGTTGATGTTGCGAGGGCGGCTACGCAAACGGTTGTTGCCTACACCGGATAGAGAGGGGGAAGGAGTACTGCGTGTTGACGAGAATGCGAATCGAGACCTCGGCCAACGTCAACTGGCCCGTGCGCTGCTGCGGGAACGCGTGCCTGCCAGTCTCAGGCTTGCCAGCAATGGCCTGCTCTCGCATCTGTCGCTGCTGTTCGTGCCCGCGGGCGTTGGTGTGATGGTGCATTTCGAGCTCATCGCACGTGATCTCACCGCCATCGCCATCACGCTGGTTGCGTCGATCGCGGTCACCCAGTTCGTCACGGCCTGGCTGTTGCAACGTCTGATCGATCGAGGTTCTGCGACACCGAGTGGAGCAGGGGGCAAGTCACCCAGCGCCGATGAGGTGTCCTCATGAATCTGGCCCCGCTTGACGCCCTGTGGGTGTACCTGAGCGCTTCTCCGTTGCTGCATCTGCTGTTGACGCTGGTGGCCTTTCTGCTGGCGACGGCGATCAATCGTCTGGCCCGGGGCGCATCGCTGGCGCATCCGGTACTGGTCTCCATCGCACTGATCATCGCGTTTTTGTGGCTGACGGACACTGACTATCCCACCTATTTCGAAGGGGCCCAGTTCATCCACTTCCTGCTCGGGCCGGCCACCGTCGCGTTGGCGGTACCGTTGTTTGACCATCTCGATCGGGTCAAGCAGATGCTGTGGCCACTGCTGACGGCTTGTTGCGTTGGCATCGTCACTGCCGTGACCACTACCCTGGGGCTGTCACTGGCGCTGGGAGCACATACCCAGGTGGCCCTGAGCCTGGCGCCCAAATCCGTCACATCACCGATCGCGATGGGGATCGCCGAAAAATTGGGCGGTATCCCCTCGCTGACGGCAGGGCTGGTGCTGCTGACCGGCACCCTCGGCTGTGTGCTAGGCCCCGTTGTCATGCGACTGGCAGGGGCGCGAGACGATACCGTCAAGGGCTTCACCATGGGCTTGTCGGCGCATGGCATCGGTACTGCGTTCTGCTTCTCGTCGGGGAGCACGCTGGCGGGTGCCTTCGCTGGCATGTCGATGGGGCTGACCGGTCTGCTGACCGCCTTCATCGTGCCGCCTATCGTCAGGCTGTTCGGCTTCTGAGCATCAGGGGCATTGGTGGAGAGTCGAGCTGGAGGTGAGCAAGCGGCGAGCAAGAAGCAGGAAGACCAGCGTTATCGTGGCATCGTCTTGTGAGAGCTTAAGTTTGCGTTAAGCGCAGCCATTCATGCTGGTGATCACTCCATGGTTAAGCTCAGCGCTTGCGTGTTGGTCATGGGAATCGCCAGCACGTCTTGTGGAAATGTCACCTCGTTGCCACATGTCTGTCAGTGAGCTGATCGATCATGCTCCTATGCAGGTCCACAAGGCGTGTCATCCACTCGCGCTTCTGTGTCTGGCAATGCCTCGACCCAAGGAAAGCCCTCATGTTCATTTCTCTTGCACGCACAGTTCTTGAACGCACTGGTCTTGCCCACACCGCTGCAAAGCTCAAGCCCGCTGGCCTAGCCGGGCATCGTGTACTGGTCGAGGCGCCGATGGCCTCCAGTTGTCGAGAACTCTGTTGGCAGCTGGCGGCGGCAGGGGCTGCATTGATTCTGGTCGAGCGAGAGGGGGATGACCTTGCCTTGCTGTGCAGGTTGTTGCCCACCCCGAGTGGCCAGCAACACCGCCGCCTGTCACTGACGCACGCAGATGTGAGGGGTGACGCGCTATGCACGCAACTGCACAACATCCCGGCTTCGGAGCGCCCCGATACCTTGCTAAGCCTGCCGGGCGATGGCCGCTGGCA
Organism: Cobetia sp. MC34; assembly: GCF_018340035.1. Lineage (NCBI taxonomy): Bacteria > Pseudomonadati > Pseudomonadota > Gammaproteobacteria > Oceanospirillales > Halomonadaceae > Cobetia > Cobetia sp. MC34. Next base: position 6,298 of record NZ_JADPPY010000055.1, on the reverse strand, counting down.
TCTGGAGAGTGGCCGCGCCTGGCATGTGCTCGAGCGTGGGGGGTGGCCGGCCGAGGTGCGCGCCAAGGTACTGGAGTGTCTTGAGCTTCATGGCTCGGCGGATAGCCGACGCCCGCTGCTGGAGTTGACCGTGCAGGCAGACGGCGACTTTTTCGTTCCGCTGCCGACAGCGAAGCACTCACGTATCCGCTTGCATACCCCGGCGCTGATCACCGGTGAAGAGGACCCTCTTTTGATGCGCCTGGCGCGCCATCAGGGCAATCATCCTGTCAGTGTGGCGCGTCAGGCGCGCAAGCTGATCTTCCGACTGCGGCTGGCGCGAGCCAGGCACCCGCTCGCGTATGGCTGGCTGATGGCGGGTGAGGCGCTGCGGCGTGTCATCGGCGGGCCGCGCCGCATGCTGGAGCGTGGCGCGCTCGGGCTGCGCGAGCAGAGGATGCTGCTGACGGTGCGTCTGGCCAGGTGGCGCCATGCTCGGCACCAGGGGCGCCGCGCACGCAGTGGTGTGTGATGGCTGGCTGATCTGTCGACACCGCCCACAGTATGCTTTCGACGTCCGTCACCTTTCGGTGGCGGACGTCTTGTCTCATGTCCTGATATGACATGGCAGAATCAGAACGATTTCAAGGAGTCCAGATGCGAGTTCTGCTCGTCGAAGATGATCCGTTGTTGGGCGAGGGGGTCAACCATACCCTGCGCCGCGAAGGCATGAGCACTGAATGGTTGAAGGAGGGCGCCAACGTCGCCGCCACGCTCAAGCATTCGCCCTTTGATGTGCTGGTGCTGGACCTTGGCCTGCCGGATCTCGACGGTCTGCAGGTCTTGAGTCACCTGCGCCGTCAGGGCCAGACGTTGCCGGTATTGATCCTGACGGCACGTGATGACATCAGCGACCGGGTACGTGGTCTGGACGACGGCGCGGATGATTATCTGGTCAAGCCGTTCGACATTGCCGAGCTGGTGGCGCGTCTGCGTGCGTTGGTGAGGCGCCATGCCGGGCAGGCCAGCGGTTGCCTGCAGTTGGGGCCGTTGCGCATTGATCAGGCTGGCCGCACTGTCACGCTCTCCGGTAGTGAGGTCGCGCTGGGGCGGCGCGAATTTGATCTGCTGGAGTTCCTGCTGCTGCACCCCAGTCGTGTCTTCAGCCGGGATCAGCTCGTCGAGCAGCTCTATGGCTGGGATGGCGATGTCGAGAGCAATGTCATCGAGGTACATGTCCACCATCTGCGGCGCAAGTTCGGCACCGGGGTGGTCAAGACCGTGCGCGGCGTGGGCTATCGGCTGGGGGAACTCACGTGAAATCCATCCGCAGTTTCCTGCGGCGCAACCTGATCGGTGGCGTCGTGATCGTGCTGGGGACGGCCGCCGCCTGGAGCTACTTCGATTCCCGCGAGCAGATTGATGAGCTGTTCGACGCTGAGCTGGCCCAGAATGCACGCATGCTGGGGCGACTCTATCAGTCCCGACTCGCGTCGTTGACACCGGCCGCGCGTCAGGAAACGTTGCAGCAGATGACATCGGGCCAGTTCAGTCTGCGTCCACCCTCCCTGAGCTTTGCCGATGGCCACGAGAAATCCCCGCTGGGACATGTCTATGAAGACAAGCTGATCTTCCAGATGTGGGACGCGCTGGGCCAGCCGTTGCTTGGCCTCTCTTCACGCTCCGTGGTGCTCGATTACCTGCCGGTGCCCGGCTATGGCAGGCAGCGTGACAATCACCATGACTGGTTCACCTTCACGCTGTATTTCCCCGAGAGTGGCATCTGGGTCACGGCGGCCCAGCGTGAAGATGTGCGCGATGAACTGACCGGCCAGATTGCGTTGCACAACGTGCTGGCGCTGGTGGTCGGGTTGCTCGTGATCGCCTTGCTGATCGGTGTGGCGGTCTCGCGGGGGTTTCGTCCCGTCTTGCGCATCAGTCATCAGATCACGGCCCGTCAACCCGGGTACCTTGAGCCGTTGGATGCCAGCGAGGCGCCGGACGAGATACGCGGCATGGTGGATGCCCTCAATGGGTTGCTGGCGCGTCTGGCGGACACCCTCGACAAGGAGCGGCGCTTCACGGCCAATGCCGCCCACGAATTGCGGACTCCCCTGGCGGGCATCAAGGTGCATGCCCAGAATCTGGAGGCCGATGCCAGGGATGAGGCCTCGCGGCGCTCGGCACGCATGATCGTGGATGGCGTCAATCGCATGACGCGGGTAGTGGAGCAGCTGTTGACCCTGTCACGACTGGAAAGCGGGGCAGAGGCACCGCGTCGTCCGGTCGATCTCGCCCAGCTGACCCATGAGCTGGCGCGGGACCTGGGCCCCATGGCACGCCAGCGAGGCATCATGCTGCATGTCGAGGTTGCCCCCGGCGCGCAGTTGGTCAGTCATGAGAACGGCCTCTACGTGCTGCTGCGCAATCTGCTCGACAATGCGCTGCGCTATACGCCAGAAGGCGGAGAGGTGCATCTGGATATCCGCCGCGACGACGCTGGATGGCGCATGGAAGTGGCCGATACGGGCCCCGGAATCCCGCTGCGTGAACGCGAGCGCGTCTTTGAACGCTTCGTGCGTCTGGCCGGCCAAAAGACTCAAGGCTCGGGGCTGGGCCTTTCCATCGTGCGCGAGCTCGCTGAACGTCTAGGCGCAGAGCTTGCGCTGAAGGAGAGTCCCTTGGGGACGCCGCAGGCCCCGGGGCTGCTGGTACAGGTTCGCTTCCTGTCATAGCAGGTCCACTTCTCGTCGTGAATAGCGCCTGGCGGCCGGGTTGCGTCAGCGGATGCAACGATTGCGTCGAATGCATCATGCGGCTGTGATATTGGCTGGCGCTCGATAATGCCAGTGGGGAGTGCAACTCGGCGATGGTCGGGTGGTAAAGATGGCTAGATTAGCGCTATCTTCATTGTATGTTGCAGAGCAGCATGACATTCCCCTCTGTCAGGAGATTCGCATGAGTGAACAACAGTCTTCCCCTGTCCGTGTTGCACTGGTGACCGGCACCGCCAGTGGTATCGGCGCCGCCATCATGCAGGCGATGTGCGATGCTGGGCATCAGGTGCTGGCGGTCGATTTCAGTGATGAGGGGGCAGAGGTCGCCGATAAGGCAGGGGCTGCCTTCTTCAAGGCCGACCTGACGGATGCCGAGCAGTGTCGCGCGGCGGTGAATGAAGCCGTATCACGTTTCGGTCGCCTCGATATCCTGGTTAACAATGCCGGCATCCAGCATGTCGAGCGCATCAAGGACTTCCCCGAAGCCAAGTGGAACCAGATCATCGCCTTGATGCTGAGTGCGCCATTCACGCTGATCCAGGCGGCATGGCCGCACATGGAGAAGAATGGCTATGGGCGCATCGTCAACATGGCATCCATCCACGCCCATGTCGCGTCACCGGGCAAGGCGGCCTACGTTAGTGCCAAGCATGGCCTGATGGGGCTGACCAGAACCGCTGCGCTGGAAGGGGGCGAAAGCGGCATCACCGCCAATGCCATCTGCCCGGCCTATGTGCGCACGCCGCTGGTCGACAAGCAGATCGCCGAGCAGGCCAAGCTCAATGACATGCCCGAAGATGAAGTGATCGAGAAGATCATGCTCAAGGGCGCGGCGATCAAGCACATGATCGATCCCTCCGAAGTGGCGGACATGGCGGTGTGGTTGGCCTCCGACAAGGCAGGCTCAGTGACCGGCTCCAGCTTCAACATGGACTTGGGGTGGACGGCGCAGTAACGGCGTACCCTTGAGCAACGGCTCATTCCAGACAGTGCAGAGACACGAAGCCCTCACCATCGATTCGCGCTTGCGAGCGAGGATGGTGAGGGCTTTTGCTTGGCCGGCAGCGAAGTGTCGCCTGGGATTCAGACTACGTCAGCGGCGCTGTCTCAGCGCTTGACCGGCCGCTTCTGCAGCTTGCGTTGCAGAGTTCGGCGGTGCATGCCCAGGGCGCGGGCAGTGGAGGAGATGTTGCCATCGTGCTCGTTGAGCACCTTCTGGATGTGCTCCCAGGTCAGGCGGTTGACCGACGGCGGGTTGTCGGAGATCTCGGCGGCAGGGTCGCCGACTTCGCGGTTGAAGGCGTTGAGAATCTCGTCGGCATCGGCGGGCTTGCACAGGTAGTTGACCGCGCCGAGCTTGATGGCTTCCACCGCGGTGGCGATGCTGGAATAGCCGGTCAGCACCACGATACGCGTGTCAGGCAGCAGGGCGATCAGCTCGGGCAGCAGCTTGAGGCCGGAGCTCTGCTCGAGCTTCAGGTCGAGCGTGACCAGCTCCGGGCGGTGGCTGCGTGCCACGCTGAGTGCCTGGGCTTCATCACGGGCCACTTCCACTTCATAGCCGCGGCGCGTCATGGCGCGCGCCGTGACCTGGCAGAAGAATTCATCATCGTCGATGATCAGCAGTCGGGTTGCATCGCTCATCAGGGTTCTCGCTTGGGCGGTCTTTGCCGCCATCATGTCAGATGAATGGGGAGGCGCACTTCCGTCAAGGTGCCGCCATCTTCGTGGTTGTACAGACTGACGCCGCCACCTAACCGATTGATGGTGGCATGCGTGAGGAACAGGCCGATGCCCATGCCCTTGGATTTGGTGGAGATGAAGGTCTCGCCGAGCTGATCCGCCACCGCCATGGGCACGCCATCGCCATGATCGCGGATGTCGATCAGCACTTCCTGATCGCGTTGCTCCAGGGTGATCTCGATATCATCCGGGCAGGCGTCGGCGGCATTGTTGAGCAGGTTCATCAGCGCCTGTTCAAGCGTGGTGTCCACCAGCATGGAGGCCTGTTCAGCGCCGGGCGTCACCTCGACGCTATGCTGCACGTCCGGGCGTACCACCAGCCAGCGCTGCACGATTTCCTCCAGCCACTGGGCGGCATTGATGGGTTGGGGCTGTTCCATGCGACGGCGGTCGGCCGCGGCTACCATCGCCTGCAGGCGTTGCTTGCAGGTGTCGACCTGACTGCGCAGCAGGGCAAGATCATCCTCCAGCTGAGGGTCATTCCTGTCCTTGGCATCCTCGCGCATCTCGCTCAGCAGCACTGCCATGGTGGAGAGCGGGGTGCCCAGCTCATGCGCGGTGCCAGCGGCCTGACTGGCCACCGCCAATACCTGCTCGCTGCGCAGGGCGGCCTCACGCGTGGTGGACAGCGCCTGATCCCGGGTGCGCAGGGCATGGGCCATCTTGTAGATGAAGTAGGTCACCAGCGACGCCGACAGGCCGAAGTTCAGCCACATGCCGATGACATGCAGGCTGATGCGTCCACCCAGCTCATAGGTCGCCAGCTGCGGCACCGGCTCATAGAACACCATCAGGAAGCTGTAACAGCCCATGCCAACGGCGGCAATCACCCAGGCATAACGCCACGGGAGCGTTGCGGCCGCCATGGTCACCGGCACCAGATAATAGGGCACGAAGGGGTTGGTGGAGCCACCGGTATGGAAGAACAGCATCGTCAGACCGGCGATATCCACCAGCAGGTGAATCAGGTTCTCGGTGTCGGTGACGGGATGCGACTGCCCGAGGCGCCACCAGGTCGCGACATTAACCAGCCCCATCGCGATGATGATCGAGATGACGGGCAGCACATTGAGCTGAAAGCCGATGATCTCGAGCCCGAAGATGATCAGGATGAGAAAGCCGGTCCAGGTGATGCCGCGCGCGATGGTCAGACGAATGAGATTCCGGTGCGGCGTGGACAGTGGTGGCGGTAGCGGCTGATTCATGACAACTCCTGCGAGGAATGCGGCCATGATAGTGAATAAGGCTCATAAAGTGCAGCCCTGACGGCCAGTTAGCGCCAAGGCGCCATGGAATCACCTGCGTCGCTTCCTCTGCGTTGCACCCTCTTCGTTGTATCCGTTTTGTGGCGCTCTCTTCGTGGTTCAACGCTTGTCAGCCTCGCTCGAAGGAGCCACTCAGCCAGGGCGTCACGCGTGTCGGTGTGATGTCGGCCAGATGGGCCTCCCAACTCTCGACATGCGTGAGAGGCTGGCGCGGGTAGTGATTCGCTGATCTGTCGCGCCCGGCGCTGCTTGACCAGGCGAGCCAAGGTGCATGGCGCTGCATGCCGGCGGGCAGTGTCGCAAGCTCCGGTATCCAGCGGCTGACGTAATGGCCGAGAGGGTCATGCTGGCGTGCCTGTTTCATCATGTTGAAGTGCCGATCCCCGCGCGGGTCACGTCCGATACCCGTAAGCGTTCGGGCATCACCGCTTGCGAGTGATCACGCAGTATGCTGCCAATGATGGGGCAGAAGTTCGTGCACTTGGCTAGCCTTTTGGGTCGGCAGCCTTTCCAGCACATTCTTCAGGTAGGTAT
>NZ_JADPPY010000054.1:0-12775 GCF_018340035.1 Cobetia sp. MC34 | reverse complement strand
TCCAGCAGCATCTGCCATGTCGATGGATCGCGGTGTGGCATATCGGCGGGCTCGTGGTCGTCATCATGCATATGGCCTCCTGAGTCGGTAGGCCCTGCGTAGTTCGTCGTTATCGTTATGCGATGTGGCCGCCAGCACGCACGTACACGCCCAGCAGCTCATCGGTATCAAGCTCGCGCTGCCCATAGCCTGCCCCTGGCAGGCTCGCCCAGATGCGCCGGCAGGCGTGGATGGCCTCAGCGATGCGCCCGTCATACACCAGCCCCAATGCCCGGCACTGGCGGATCAACTGCTTGGCAGCCTCATCCTGCGAGGCTGGCGAAAAGTCCGGCAGGCGGAAGCGCTTGGCCAGGTCATCCCACGTCCCTACCAGGAACTGGTACCGGCCAGCTGCAGTGCTGTGGATGTTGTACGACTTCAGCCACACCGATTGGCGGGGGTGATCATCGAATCCATCGAAGGTCTTGCCACCCACCAGTACGTCATAGCCCTCAATCGAGCTGAAGCGCGGCGTTCCCTCGGCATAGGCAATGGTGTCCAGGAAGGCCGCCAGATTGCTGGCATCATCAGCTGCCGGATCAACAGGCGCATCGAAGCCCACCAGCTCGACCTCATCGAGCCAGTGCGCGGGGGCATGTGCGGGCATGGGCGTCACCGGTAGGCAGAAACAAAAACGCCCCGCTGGAAAGCCAGCGAGGCGTTATGTGGGGTGGCGCCGACAGGGCGGCAACCACTGGCTATATCAGCCGTGCTTCAGTTCAGGTCTGTTGAGTCGAACTCTCGTGACCAGTAGTAGAGCCAGTCAGCGAACTCTTCCTCAGTGTAATCGTGGCAAGCAAGTCCTTCGTACATGAGCACGATATCTATGTCCGGTGCCGTCAACTCCCACCCATTGATGAGCAGGAAATCGAACACACAACCAGCAGCAGTGCGCTTGTTGCCATTTTCAAAACAGTGGTTCTGGACTAGAGAAGACCCAAGCACCGCAGCCAGCGTAAAGATATCGTCAGTCTGCGCGTAGCTTCGATACGTGCAAGGGCGTTGCTGAGAGCTCTCCAAATTGCCTTGGCTCTTGATGCCGCATGGCTCCTTGGGAGTCAGCGCCAGCATGCGTTGATTCATGCTGACGATATCTTCAACCGACAGATATCGAATGCCGCCAATGCCGTCTTCACACGTCACGCAGCGTTATACCTTGGCCAGTTCGCGGTAAGCGTTCTCATAGCGAGCGAAGGAGCGATCACGAGCCTTCTCGACCTGAGCACGGTGATCACCAAGGCAGGGGCGAGCAGTCGCCGTCTGACCTTCCTTGCGGGAAGGGATGACGAGTCGCTCTTTTTTCATAAGTGCCTGATTCATAGTGACCTCCAAAGTCTCAGTGGCTACCGACAAAAACGCCCTGTGCCATTGGCCAGGGTCGTCGTCGCGTGCTCACGAGTGAAGGCTACGCCAATCACCTGTTGAGTTCAATATAGCTCACTCTGGCTCACTCACTATCACCGCACCTCAGAGCAGATACGAAAAAGCCCCGCCAGATGGCAGGGCCTTGAAATGAGTGGTGATCCAGAGACACAAGAATCACACAGTAGCTGGATCGTACCCTCAAACCCTCGTTTTTGCAACATATGGTAGTCAGGCAGCCATTTCGGCTTGAGAAAGCACCATATGCAGTAGCGACTCACGACCACGAGATGCCGCACACTGCATCGATTTGGCCGACTTGAACGGCTCCACCTTCACAGCCCCGGGCACCCAGCCCAGCCGCGCCAGAATCGCCACCTGCGCCGCCACGGCCTGCGATTGGGTCATCATGCGCGGCGACTGGCAATGCTGCACCGGCGGAATGGCATAGGCCGCCAGCAGTACCGCCATGCGCTGGCGATCGGTCAGGCGTGACAGCAGTGCCGCCGCCATCGTCCGCCACTGGCTTTCCTGCTGATAGCGCTCTGCCGCCTTGCCGACGTGATCCACCAGCCCCGTGCACTCGCCACGCCCTTCCCCCATACCGCCCACCGATGACACCTGATGCCATCCGGCATTCTGATGGCGCAGCCCGGTGCGATACTCGATCTCTTCCTCGAGCAGCTCATCCAGAGCATGCGCCAACGCCTGCTGACGCCTCACGCCCTCCGGCAGCTTCTCGATCAGACGGAAGGTCTCCGCCAGCCCCATATCCTCGATCCGCTGCATGTCCTGCCCTCCTGCCTTGGGTTGCTACGTGAGCACTATGCCGTTGCCTTACACCACTCACTGCCATGTGGCATCACCTCCGGCTCACCGGCCACCACTGTCTCGGGCCAGCTCGCATAGGCCACCAGCACTGCCTTGGCCTCATCCACGCCCTTGGCCAGCACCGCCAGATAGCCATTGCCCTCCATCTTCTCCAACCATTCGCGCTGGGACTTCGCCAGGGCGGCATCATGTGGCGGCGCCGCTTTGAACTCGATGTAGAGCCCGTGATACCCACCACGGGCCTTGGCCACTACCAGGTCACTCACCCCAGCACGCACGCCCTGGGCCTTGAGGTCGGCAGCCGTCTTCTTGTTGCGCTTGCCACCATTGGGGACGTGATAGGTGACATCCTCGAGCAGCACGCCCACCGGCTTGCCGCGCAGCTTCTCGCCCTTGAGCCAGCGAATCAGAACCTTCTGCTCCAACCCTTCACGGTCGATGCGTGGCGCCGACTTGCGGGCTTGGCCGGCGGTACGGTTCGGCGACTTGCGGGCCGCCACCTTGGCGGAAGGATGTGTTGCCCAGCTCATGACGATGCCCTCACCTGATTGGATTGCCAGCGGCGATAGTTGGTGATGATCCGGCGCAGCATGTGCGCCGCCCTCGGCTCATGATCGATCTCGGCCCGACTCTTCACCCCACAGGCCGTGCGAATGAAGTCCACCGCGTCTTCCTCCTTGTGCGTACCATCCGGCAGCACATTGGTATCGATGCCGTGTCGGGCGCGGCGCGCCTGATCCAGATAGCGATGGAATCCCTCGGCCTGGCATAACATCGCGGCCTTGCGGGCAAGTGGACCGCCAGCGGGCTTGGGCGTGGTCTCTGTCACGCTTGCCCCCTCAGCCGCTCACCATTGGCATTGAAGCGGGGAGCGCCCAGGGCAATGCAGCGCTTGCACGTCCCCAGGCACGCCGCCAGCTGATGGACAGCCACTCGCCTACCGCAGGCAAAGCAGCGACGCAGGGCTGAACGATTCGGGCGCTTGAAGCTGCCGGCGGGGCGATAGCTCATCGGGCGCCACCCTGCTTCAAGCGACGGCTGACATTCACTGCTGGCCGGTGGGCATGGCCCTTGCTCGACTGACACTCTTTGCACTCGAGCAGGTACTGCCATTCATACTTGCTCACCTGCTCTTTCATCTGACTTGCGGGCCGCCAGCGACCACACGCCTCACACCAGAAGCGCTCCGGCACCACAGTCAGCTCGGGCGTGGCTGTCTTGGGGGTATGCTTCGGGCTCATGCCGCATCCTCCCGCAGCGCCTCTGCGATGCTTTCCGGCCACTTCAACTGCTGCACCGGTGCGCCGTCGCTGTGTCGCTTGCCGGTATCCAGCATGCGGCCACCTGACTGGCGGCCTGCCTCAGTCATCACCCAGTACGCCTTGCCCTTGCCGTCACGCTCCTGACGCTGGAAGCCCTTGTCGCGCAGCAGTCGGTTGATGGCGATCGCGCTCATGTCCAACGGCATGCCCAGCTCGGTCGGGGTCAAGTAGCGCTCATTCATCGGGCTCAGCAGGTGGGTCGCCCCCAGCTCTTCCAGCAGGTTGATGCCGGTACGCTTCTGCACGGCCTGATTCACCGAGAGCAAGCGCATGTTGTCGTCAAAGCCGAACGCCCGGGCAGCGCCATCGAGCGCACTGGCAATGGCCGAGGCACGGGAGATGTCCGTGGTGGGGTCTACAGGGGCCGGCGCAGGCTGAGCCACCTGATAGCTGCCGGTCTTGCGGATGGTCGGCAGGACCTCCTCTGTCACCCAGCGACGGAATGGCTTTGCATTCGGCTTCCGGCACACGAAGGTTGCGTGATATAGCCCAGACTCACTGATGACCGTGAGATTCTGCTCGCCACCAAGGGTGCGCACTTTTGTGTAGGCTTTTTCTTCCTCGTCCAATACGCGAGTCATCTCGGGAGCATCGCGGTAGCCAAGCGCCAGCGCCACGTCCTTTGCCACGAACCAGTTGTCACCATCCTTCTCAACCACACGGACCTGCTGGGTATCAAACTCGAACGGGACGACGTTGCTCATGGGCTGGGCTCCTGTTGATGAGATGGTCAAGGGTTCGATTTCAGATCCGATCCTTGCTGTGCTGCTGGCGCCAGGCATAACGACATTGTTCATGGGTCAAGCTCCTTTCAGTGCGGCACGCAGGGAACGCATCCCCTGATCGGCATTCATGGCGTGAGGCAGGCCAGAGGCCTCGGCTTGCTGCTGGGCGCGGGCCTGGCCTGCCATGGCGGCACGTTCTGCCGGTGACAGCTGACCGTCATGCCCAATGGCCGCTTGCGGCTGGAGGTCATCACCCCGGGCGTATCGCTCCACCACCTGCTGGTAGTACACGCGGAAGGCACGTTCGTGCTTGTCCATGCGCTGATAGCTGGCCGAGGCCATGCCGTGAAGGTCCATGTGCTCGCCCGCGGCAGCGATGGCCTCATGCGGATACGGCTTGCCGGTGAAGGCGTGGTCCTGCAATGCCTGCCAGGCGGTATCGAAGTCCGGTAGTCCCAGCCCCTCGGGCGTCATCTGGCATAGCTCGGCGAACTGCATGGCGCTGTCCGGCGGGAAGGCGTTGCCACGCTGTTGGAGTGACTTGGCCGTGCGGGCCTTCTCGGCCTGCAAGCCACAGCGCAGGTGCTGGGCGCTCAGATGACTCAGGGCCGCCAGCCACTCACCTTCCACGTCACAGCTCACCCACTGGCCATTCTCTTCAGTGCCCCACCCCATCTCACGGCAGCGGCGATGCCAGTGGGCGCCATGCAATTGGGCCAAGCGATCGAACAATGCATCCACCGCCTTCTGGCTCACCCGTGGCAGGTCATCACAGCCACTCGCCATCGATGACGTCGCCGGACGGCGGCTGGCCTTCGGCTTGTTCACGGCGGCGCTGCTCAATGAGTGCACGCCCTTCAGCGGCTGAGAGTTTCGAGTTACGGATTGGACCAGTTGAGCGACGGCTTCCATGGGAGCCTCCAGCGTTGCGCGCAGTGTTGTTCGATGAAGTGTTGGCGTTCTGGCTCATGCGTGCCTGGCGGGCCGCCTCTCGCTTGCGGTTATCACTCACCCAGCGCACGAACTTGGCGCACCAGGCATGATGCGAGTACGTCCGACCGGGCTGATCCGCGAAGTGCGCGGTGAAGTCCGCCAGCTCGCCCTGATCCCACGTCAGGGATGGATCGCCCCGGCGCACCGTCTCTGTCTGCCAGTGGCTGGCATCCGGCTGCCAGTCCAGCGTCATCGGCACCTGACGGGCGCCGGCAGTCGCTTGCGGCTGGCCGTTGTCAGCCTGCTGGGCAGCGTTGGCGAAGATGGGGTGCTCGGCCTGGGCAGGTGCGGTGGCAGGCTCAGCAGGCACTTCTTCCTCATCGCTACCCGCCATCAGCGCCTCGAGCTCTGCCGGTGACGGCTCATCGGCGGCTTGCGGTTGCTGCTGATCATTGCCCATGGCGAGGCGGTAGAAGTTCGAGGTCTGGCGGCCGGTCGGCGTCTTGCGCGCCACTACCGTCATCAATCCATGCACCACCAGCGCCTCAATCGAACGCTGCACCGTGCTGCGTGAGCAGGCCATCTCATCCGCCAAGCGACGGACGGACGGCCAGCACACGCCCTGCTCGTTCGCGTAATCGGCCATCAGCAACAACAACAGACGCGGGCCCGCCTTGATCGACTCCGGCATCTCGGGCATCACCTCACGCGCCCAACTCATCGCATGCAGACTCATGCCTCACCTCCCGCCAGCGTCAGATACTTGGCAGCGCGGGCCTGATGCCACTGCATGCTGCCCAGATCGCCGTCCTTGTCACCGCGGCGGGCCGCCAGCAACGCATTGCACTGGTGCCAGGTGGCGTAGGCCGAGTGATATTCGCCGGAGAGGCGCGGCTGGTCCGGCAGCAGCTCCTTCAGCTTGGCGACCTTGCGGCCAGCACGGGACATCTCTGTCTCAAGGCGTGCTGAACTCATTCGTGCCGTGATGCTCATGCCGATACCTCATCGCCCTTGGCTGCCACGCCCAGTGACAAGCGCTCAAACCGGCCTGCCTCGCTCATGTGGTGGTCGATCGACAGAGTGCGGCGGGCATCTTCCCGGGCTGTCTCACCCTGCACCTTGCCGCACTCCAGCAAGGCCACCACGGCCAGGTGGTGCTGCATGCTCATGCGCAGATCAATCACGCCACCCACGCGCTCACGCTTCTCGATCATCACCGCCAGCCGATAGGTCTCGGCCTTGAGGGACTCACAGCTCCAACCCCGATAGCTGGTCAACATCTGCCTGGCTTCACTCGTCTTGATCGTCATGCCATACTCCCTTGGCATAGTGAGATGCTTCCCCCGGATTGGTTTCGACGCCTTCGAGGGATTTTCGTATCTGGTGCCCGGTTACCGGCCCACCACCTTCAGCGGTTTGCGCATCGCCTGCAGCTGGCCCATCAGGGTGCTCATCTGCTGCTCAATGGCCTTGTGCTGCGCTTCAAGCTGCGCCGCCTCTTCCTCGTCTACCTCGCCATCCGCAATCGCCGCCTGAATCAGCGCTGCCATCGCGCCCTGCCCCTGCTGGGCATCCAGCACTGACGCGAACACGTCACCACGGCTCACCTCGCCCTTCTCGCAGCGCGGCACCGCCACCATGCCCAGGTGATCGAGGAACGGGGCGATCAGGCGCAACTGGTGCTCGCGATCCACGTTCCAGAAGACCCCCACCACGTCGATCAGTCGCATCGGCATGGGGTCGTCCTCGGCCACCCGGCGGTAAAGCGACTTCACCGACATGCCGATATCGCTTGCCAGCACCTTGGGGCAGCACTCGAAAACCACGTCATGCACCGCATCCAGATAGGTATCCATGTCACGTTCGGGGGCTGTATGGCTGTCCATGGTGAATCTCTCCGTGTTCGTTCCGTTTAAGCCGATATGGGCGGCTGGCTATGCTGTTGGTGTCAGGCGGTGCTTCTCTTGGGCGTGAACAGCGCTCGAATGTTTGCAGCGTCACATCCAGCAGGTGATATCTCCGCGATGGCCTCTGCATGACAGGTTTCACCCGTGTACTCAGTCCTCGGTAGGCATCCTTTTTCGATCCACTTGTAAACGGCACGGATTGAAACTCCACATGCCTTAGATACCGCCTCCACACCTCCTGCCTGCTCGACCAATTCGCGCAAGGAGTTCATTTGCTCACCCTTCAATTTGTACCAAAAGTACATAATAGACGTGTACTGAAAGTCAAAGCAAGTCCAATCATCATTGGACCCATGGTTCATTCATTGACAGAAAGGGATGAGTTCGTCTCCCGCCTCAAGAAAGCACTAGCTGAGCAGGGCATACCTGATCGGGGCCAGGGCGTGCACCTCAAAAACCTCACTGGCGTTACACCCAAGGCTGCGAGCAAATGGCTCAATGCCGAGTCAATGCCAGGCCAAGCTAAGCTGGTGGCGATCGCCAAAGGGCTGAACGTACGCGCGGAGTGGTTGAGGTTCGGGACTGGCCCAATGCGGGAGACCAGGAAAAACGAGCTGGTCTTCCATGAAACTGAAATCGTGGATGGCGATGCTCCGCTAGCTGAGGATGAGGTGGAAATCCCCTACTTCCGCGAAGTCGAGATGGCGGCGGGCGATGGCCGCACTCAAGTCATCGAGAACCACGGGGCGTACATGCGCTTCAGCCTGCCGCGCCTGGCGCGTGCCGGGGTAGACCCCAAGCAGGCCGCCTGCGCCACCGTCTCCGGGGATTCCATGGAGCCAGCCATCTTTGACGGCTCACCCATCGGCATCGACAAGAGCTGCCGCCACATCATCGATGGCAAGATCTACGCGCTGGACCATGGCGGCATGCTGCGCGTGAAGCGCCTCTACCGCTTACCGCTGGGCCGCATGCGAGTGGTCAGCGATAACCATTTCGAGTACCCGGAGGAGGTCTACACTCTGGGCGATCCGGATGCCCCGAAGATCATCGGCCGAGTCTTCTGGTGGGAAGTGTTTGCCTGAGAAATCCTCGTGCGCACGCGTAACCAGAGAGAGTGGTTCTAATAGGTAGGTTCTGGGGGTAGCACTGGTGCGCCCCTCCCCGTGTCACTGGTGACACCCTCCTATGTCACTCGCGGCCCTCCCGTGTGGTGGGCCCACGTCAATTTGTCGAAGGAGCGAGAGAAGGGACTGCGACGCCAGTGACGGAGTGAGTTAAACTGTATATACCGAAGGGTGCCCAAATACACATAACCTATTGATATAAAAGGGAAGGCATCAAAATTTGAGAGGTGATGCCCATGAAAACATTGACTGGCATAGGGCTCTACAGCCCAAAACAAGCTGAAAAGCTGACAGGCATAGATTCCAAAACCATCCGGCGCTGGTTGCTATCCGAAAGTGACAGGCGAAAGCCTTTGTGGGAGCCAGAGCCCAGTGCTCTCGGTGCCAGTGAAGCCATTAGCTTTCGAGATCTTCTCGAGGTACAGGCTGTGTCGGCGCTACGTAAGCACAAGGTATCTCTGCAAGCTATTCGCGCCGCGCTTATCAACCTGCGCGAGAAGTATTCAGATGACTACCCCTTGACCAATCCTAGACTTTCTACTGATGGCCGAGCGATTTTCCTTAACACTCTGAAAGAGAGTGGCGACGAATGCATGTCAGATGTGACAACTTTCCAACATGTATTTACTGAAGTGATGCAGCCTTCAATTCTGGAGATGATCCATTTCAATGAAAATGAAATTCCGGAGTGGTGGCAACCTGATCCGTCTGACGAAAATATCCGCGTAGACCCAAAAATCGGCTTTGGCAAACCTCATGTCTTACCCAGCTGCATGCCGACTAGAACTCTTGCCCAGGCTTTTGAGGCTGAGGACGGCAATGCCGAAATAGTGGCTAGACAGTTTGGAATCACGGAAGATGAAGTGATACGTGCTGCCAACTTTGAAACAAGGACAGCAGTTGGTGCGAATATTCATTGATGAAAACATCAGCCCAGCCCTCGCGGCCGCAATGAACCACTTACAAAAGTTACTCAATGAAAATCATACTTTTGTGCATGCCACAGAAAAATTTAAGCCCGGCACTCCAGATCATGAGTGGTTAGAGACACTCCGAGCTGAAGGCAACTGGGCAATCCTGTCAAAAGACAAATTTGACAAAGGTGCACCAGAAAAAATTGTGTTTCGATCATCGGGACTGACTATCATTAATCTCGACAAAAAATGGTCCAAAAAGAAAGGGTGGGTAATAGCTCTCCAACTACTCAAGTGGTGGCCTGATCTATCAAAAATCCTCATATCATCGCAGAATGCGTATTGGTATGAGGTTCCTTTCAACTATACCCCAACTTTAAAGGGTGAAAGATTGAGTCAGGCAAAGTAAAGCTCAGTTAACCTTCAACATGACTCGCAAGGAGGCGAACTCATGTCTGCAGCTATCATCATGATTCTGTTTTTCCCTCTCTTCTTTTTGCCCTGGCTGGCCGTGATGCATGCCGCGTACTACAAGGGTGTGGATGTCCTCTCGGCGGGCGCGGTGGGATTCTTCGGCACACCATTGATGGGCATGCTCTACGTCATCGCCATGCCGGGCGACCCGGTGAAACTCAAGCGCCGCCGACTGCGCGGCGCCAAGTCCACTGACAAGGAATGCCCGCACTGCCTCTCACTGATTCCCAAGCAGGCCACCATCTGTCATCACTGCGGTCGTAATAGCGCACTGACCGCCAGCAAGCCCGCGCACGGGGCGAAATCCCCCACCCCACCGCCAGCCCCTCCCCAACCACAAAAGACGCGGGAGCCAGCCCCCATTCCAGCCGGTAGCTTCGATTACGCGGAACACGGTGGCACAGACACTCAGGCCGCCGAGGCGTACAAGCGACGCATCGAGAACGCAGACCGCTAAGCCTCCCGCAGGCCATCTGACCCGCCCATCGTGGCGGGTTTTTTATTGTCTAAATCACAAGATGTACTTTTGGTACTTGACTGCAGCTGAACCGATAGTTCATATTTGATCCATCGACACGGCACATCGCCATCGTCACTGAGTGGATTGGAGCAGCCCATGACCGACACAGCCCGTAAGCATCGTTCAGCTATCACCCTCGCCGTCATCGTCGGCGGTCTGGTCACGCTCGCCAGCCTCACCCAGCAGACCGATGGCCCGCGCCAGCTGACCGCCAGCGAAGCCGAATACTGCGAGATGACCGCCATGTGGCAGGAAGACGCCAAGGCCGGTTTCACCGAATCACAGCGCCGCGGCTGGCCGGACTTCCATCGCAATGCCGCCAGCCTCTGCACCCCTCAGATTACGCATGGTCAGCAGCTTGCCAGTCGCTGATCCCGCCTCGCCCCACGGCCAGCAGGTGGTGCCAGTGGGATTACGAGCATAACCACCCGCAGGTAAGGCGCCGGTTCCTCCCTTGCGCTAGCGGCCTTACCCCCGACACCTGGGCAAGTGGTGTGACAGCTGGAGAGACAGCGCTTATCAGAGGGCATCGGCACTGCCGGTATCGCCTGATGAGTCCCGAACCGCCGGGCAATGCGGCTGCTCTTTAACAATCAGGCATGCCCAGCCCGCCCGTAGCGCTAGACACGCGAGAGGCCGCTGGGAGTACGCCGCCCAGGGCTGTCGAAATACTGGGAATGGTATGGGGCTTTGCCAATGGCAGAGCCCACCCGAGAGTGCATTGGCAATGCCATCACACAGCGCGACGGCTTACCGATACGCTTTCCCTGAAGTGCCTGTGCTTCCTCGCCATGTCCCTGGCGAGGCCTTTTGGCACCACCCTTTTCATCGTGTCTCTCGGCGCACCTTGCCCACCCCAACCGGTGGGCCTTTTTGTGCTCACACGCCAGTCTCTTCTGGGGGCTGACCTGTGCGCTCAACCATCCATGAGGAAGCCTCCATGTGGTTCAAGAATCTACAGCTCTACCGTCTGCACGACAGCACGCCGCTTGATGATGGCCGTCTGGCTGAATGCCTACCCGAGTATCGGTTCCGCCCGGTGTCTGGGGTTGAGGCCAAGCGTATCGGGTGGGTGCCGCCAGCAGGGCGAGACAGCGATGCGCTGGTGCATGAGGTGTCCGGCCACTACTTGATCTCGGCGCTCTATCAGGACCGCATCCTGCCATCGAGCGTTATCAAGGATGAGCTGGATGAGCGAGTGGCTGAGCGTGAAGCCACTGAAGGCCGACCGCTTCGCCGGCGGGAGAAGCTGACACTCAAGGAGCAGATATACGAGGAGCTCCTGCCCCGGGCCTTCACGCGCTCCAAGCGCACAGACTTGTGGTGGAGTCGCCGCAGCGGACTGATCGCGATCAACGCAAGCACGGCCAAGCGGGCCGAAGAGGTGCTGGACCTGCTGCGACATACGCTCGGTAGCCTCAAGGTGACGCCGCTGGCAGTCGCTCAGCCGCCATCACAGGTCATGACGACTTGGCTCAAGGATGTGAGCTCACGTCCGGAAGGACTCATCGTCGGCGATGCTGTCACGCTCACGGCGCCAGGTGGTGAGGATGGCGTGCTCCGCGCCCGCCTGTACGACCTTGATGGTGAAGAGATACAGACCGCGCTCAGCCTCGGGCGCATCGTCAGCCAGATGAGCGTTGAGCTGGATGGCAAGGTAGCAATGATGCTCTGCGATGACATGTCGCTCAAGCAGCTGCACTTCGCAGACGCCATCATCGATGAGGCCAACGCCCAGGATGATGACGAAGACCCGGTGCTGCGCTTGGAAGCAGACTTCGCACTGATGGCTGGCCTGCTCGACCAGGTGGCATCGGACCTCATCTCATGGATGGGTGGCGAAGCTCAGCCCGCCACGTAACCACTCAAGGAAGTCAGCATGGCCCACCACTCGAATCACAAGATTTATACAGACCCACGAGAAGCAGCACTTGTGAAGGCTGCTGATCAGTTGCTTTGCTGGCCGCGTCATCCGCGGATGAATGGCCTCGAGTCAACGGCGTGCCCCGGCTGGGTCTGGCATAGCGATGAGAACAACGAGCCCTGCCTGGTGCGCCTCAACGACTGCTCGCTGAAAATTACCGAAAGCGAATGGTTGGAAAAGCGATCCCTGATTCTCGAGGTCATGAAGATACATCGCAGGCGAGCCACGAGGGAGATAGGCATCTCACCTTGCCCGGGTAAAAGAGAAGACGCCAAGGGGAAGACAGCGCCTGTTCGGGCGAATCCTCTATCCCGATTCCACCAAGCCGCCAGCAACGCCGATGACGATTACCACAAACTGGCTACCACTCTGCTGCAAGCATTCGAACAGATGGCAATGGGTGGCGAAGCTCAGCCCGCCACGTAATCACTCAAGGAGGCCAGCATGACGCTCTTTCTTCGATCTCGGGTCACCGTCGATGGCATCACCGCGACGATGGCGGAACATGCCGAGCGGCTCGGTATCGGGGAAGGGACACTCTTGTCCCGCATGACGCGCTTGGGTCGTCACGACCCGATACTACTGCTTGAGCCAGCCACCAGGTCTCGCAAGCCAGTGCCATCACCCAGTCAAGAAGAGATCATCAGCACCTTGAGGCGCACGCCCGCCGGCCTGTTGGCAACTGCCAAACGACTGG
>NZ_JADPPY010000053.1:0-13917 GCF_018340035.1 Cobetia sp. MC34 | reverse complement strand
AGGTCGTTAGGGTTTCACCCATGGCGAGTGGTCCTCTTGAATCGTGTTCTGGCAGGAACATCCTGATTCTACAAGAGAAAACCACTCGCCATCTTCGTTTTCAGGTCGGCCTCATGAATAAGCCGGGCTGAAGTTGGCTCTATGGAGTCGAAGATGTCAAGAGATGTGATTGTGCACTCAGATCGCGGCAGCCAGTCTTGCTCGGCTCTCTATCAGTCGTTGCTGTCCCGATACGACCTCCAATGCAGCATGAGCGCCAAGGGAAATTGCTATGACAATGCCTGTGCCGAGAGCTTCTTCCACAGCTTCAAGGTCGAGGCGATTCACGGCGAGCGATTTCACACTCGGGGTGCGATGAAACGACAGGTGTTCGAGTATATTAAGTTGGACTACAACTGGCATCGCCGGCACAGTGCCATCGGGATGATCAGCCCAGAGGCCTTCGAAGCTCGAATGATCGCTTAGGTGGGTGTCCATGGTTACTGGGTAAGATCAGATGCTGGTGCTGTGGAAGTGTCGTACTGAGCGCTTCAGTTGCTGAAGCCAAATTGATCATCCGGCACCCTACACCTAGCCAAATATGAAAAAACATGTATAATCATCTATTCTTTTAGAAAGAATGCTTGAACTTATATCAATAAGGGCCCGTGCTCTCGCTGCGGTGCCCTTTTTGCCGTCTGGCCTCAGGAACTGTCCCAAAATCCTGGGGCGGTAGCATTCCTAAATACAAATGATTATGTGTCCCAGCCTGCATAGGAAATACAGATTCGGAAAATAGTCTCCTTCCCTTTTTACTATTACTACATGTCGGGCCCCACGTAATTGGTTACTTGTTTATGAAAAAGCTCGGGCCGCCTTTTTTGCCAATCTCTCATGGCCGATATCGGTGCCTGATGATGTAATGCCTACTGCTGAATACAGTGATTGTAGAGCCAACAGTAACGTTTAATTTTCTGCTCTAGATCTTCCCTTGATTCGTAGCGTCGAGTCGCCAGCACATCGCTGATACGGCCATTGAAGCGCTCGACCATCCCGTTGGTTTGGGGGGGGGCCGGACGGATGAGCCGGTGTTCGACAAGATGCTGTGCACAGGCCTTGTCGAAGAGATGGCTTCCCGTCGGCTTCCGTTCACCACCCGATGTGAAACGATCGGTGAAGCACTTTCCATTGTCTATCAGCACTTTCTGAACCTTGAACGGCGCCTTGTCGATAACGCGATGGAAGAACGCCTCTGAGTCCTTCGTTGACTGGCTGGAGCGCACCTCAAGATAGACCCTGCGCGTGGCGCGGTCGATGGCCACGAACAGGTACCGTAGTTGGGTCTCATCGGGCATCTGCGGCAGGAATGTGGTGTCAATGTGCAGGTAGCCTGGTTCGCAGTTTCGAGAGGCCTTGGGTGCCTACTTGTTGTCCTCTTGGTTCTGGAGTGCCAGTTCAGCAAGCGTTGGTACCTGCCGCCTTTTCAGTATCCGGTGCAAGACAGCACGGGAGAGTATCGGATGAAGAAACTCACGAGCCACCACGAGGAGATCATCTAGCCCCAGGCGAAGGAACTTTCTGGCGACGATGAGCACTTCTTACTGCTCCCTGTTGAGGGTGGCCAGTAGGTTATGATGCGTGTGAGGACGATCATATACGTCGTCGCGATGACGCCACCGGCAGATGGTCATATCGCTCACGCCAAAGCGCTCCGCCAATACCGTGTCCGGGATGGAATGTGGGCAGGAGCGGCCTGGATCTCGGCACGGATCTTGGGTGCGGTAGTCGCTTGCTTATGAAGCTTGATGTCCATCTCGATGCTCCTGAACGAACTGACGAAGAAGCCCTCTGGCGACAATCAAAGAATAGCTTCTTCTCGTCAATTGAACATCCGAGACCCTGCAAACAATTAGGAATTTAAAGTGTATAATTCAAGATATTTCAATATTGCTCTTTTGTTATTTGGCGCGATAGGAGGTGCAGGCTGTGCATTTGTTCTACAAGTATTTTTGGCAAGAATATTAACTGCCGAAGAGTTTGGAGTATATACATCAACGTTAGCACTTACCATGCTTTTGAGCCCAATAGCACATTTTGGACTAGGGCAATTTTTGCTTAAAGAATCGTATAAAAAAACTGGTCAATATAAAAATATTATAAAGCCTTTGCAAGCATGCTTGTTTTCAACATTTGGAATAACGATCTTAGTGTTTATCGTATGTAGCATACTACTGCAAGATAATATTTTGTTCGTTGTTCTAATGTCAGGGCATATATTGTCACAAGTTTGTTTTGAAATCATGGTTTCCTTATTCCAAATAAACAAAAATAGCTTGAATCTTTCTATATTGCAGGGCATACATCATATGCTACGGCTATTTTTGGCTATTGCTGCATTATATATATTTGATATAGAGGGTTTAGTCTTAGCAGGCCTTGCTTATTTCCTTGTAGGGTTAATCCTATTGTGTGCACTATCCTACTATGCTACTCATGAATTTAGTAGGGTTAAGGGAAAAGAAAAATTGTCAAATGGCTCTAGTTTAGAGTGGAAAAAAAGAGAAATTATTAAAGGCGCATTGCCGTATGGGCTTTCCACGCTAGCCTATTTTATTTATTTTCAAAGCGATATTTTTATGATAGAAAGTCTCGATAGCTCTTATAGTGCAGGTATATATAGTACAGCCTTTACTATTATGACGGCTCTCTATTTGTTTCCAGCAATAGTATTTGATCGTTATTTCTTGCCTCACTTTCATAGGCTTAGCTATGAAAATAATAAAAATCTCTACAATATATATTTAAAGAGCACACTTATTCTTTTTTCTGTAGGAGTTGCTATAGCGCTATGTATACACAGCACGGGGGATCTAATAATTACCTACATGTTTGGTGAAAAGTATAGTGCTGCAGCGAAATATTTAGATATACTTAGCATTGGAGTGCCGATGATGCTTACAACGTTCTGCGCTGGAGCTCTACTTGCGACAAAAGATAATGCTAAATATAAACTTTATGTAATGATACTTGCTGCAGCTTCAAATGTGGCGCTTAACCTATATTACATACCCACGTATTCTGCTACAGCTGCAGCTTGGTCTACCGTTATAAGCCAAATAATCTTAGCCGTTGGTTTTGCAATATTTGTATGGAAGGATGTATTCAAAAATGAAGAATAACTATCTGGGTATAAAGCAATATATTGGTTTTATAAATCTAGAAAAATTAAAAATCGTATCAATATTAATTATTCTGTTCTGTGTCCCCCCTTACTTTTTCGTAGCATTTGATTTTGATTCATTAGCGCCAGGGCTAATAGTTTCTTCATTTGTTATATCATTAATTCTTTGGAAGGAAATCAAAAATCTTTCTGTAATAGATGTTTTTATAATTGCATCTATCATACTTCTATTAATTTGTGATTCTTTAATTAGTTTGTTTTTTTTCGGATATAAAAAACCTATTCTGTCAACTATCTTTATTGTACCTTTTATATGCTCTATACTCATATCTAAAGTGCTGTGTCGGTCGAGCACAGTTAATGTTATTTCAAGCTTAAATGTATTATGTTTTGCTGTTCTAATATTAGGTTTTTTAAGTATTATCTTCCCTTTCTCACCAGGAAATTATGGTGCTCTTGAAAAAGATGTCTTCCCATTTTACGAGCAAAGTCACTATGCCCTAGCGCTAGGGATACTAGCATTCCCTGTAGTGTTAACATCTTCAGGTTTATATTCACTTTTTTTAATTATTATGATCTTCTCTTTAGGACTTTTATTTCCTAATTTAACAATGATTGTGTTCGCCATAGCTTTAACCCCTATAGCCTTAGCGAGGTATGGTTCTAAAATATATTATTCTTTAATTTTATTGCTGTTTTTAGTCATTCTCCTCATAGTTTTGACATACAGCGATAAGTTAGATTATTTCTTAGAGAGAATTAATTTTTTAGAGAGTGAAAATCTTACTGCACTAGTCTATTTACAGGGGTGGCAGCTATTAATCGAAAGTTTTAAGGATAGTAATGGTGTTGGTATTGGATTTCAAATGCTAGGTAGTAACATCGCCCCTAATGTTCCTGCGACTGATGTAATACAAGCTTTATATGGAAAGAGTTTTAATTTAGAGGATGGAGGATTTTTAGCAGCAAAATTAATCTCAGAGTTTGGTATTTTTGGCATACTTTTAGTTACTTCTTTCGTACTTCTTGTTATAGTTTTTTATATTAAAGTCACTAAAATATATTTAATTTGGTATAGGCATCCAGAGTTATTGATATCCGTTGCTTCAATAGTTGGATTTTTAGTGGAGTTGATGCTACGAGGGGTTGGGTATTTTTCACCAAGTCTAATCTGGTTTATAAGTATGGTCTTCTATTTTTTCTATTCTAGAGGGAGAGTTAACTATCATGAATAATGTGAAAAAAGTAATTATACTGAATGACTATGCGACTGTACAAGGTGGTGCTGCACAGGTAGCAGTACTCAGTGCTTTGGCCTTAAGTGATAAAGGAATTCCAGTTATATATATATATGGCACAGGAGATGTAGATGAAAGATTAAAAAAATCAAATGTAATATGTATAAGTCTTGAACAGCATGATTTGTTAAATAATCCCAGTAAGTTTAATTCTGCTGTTACTGGTTTATGGAACATCTCAGTTGCAAAGAAATTGAGACAACTATTAACGAAACATTGTACCCCAGGTACGATAATTCATCTCCATAGTTGGGTTAAATCTTTAACCCCTAGTGCTCTCTCTGTACTATCAAGAGGGAAATACCCGACTGTAGTTACTTTGCATGATTATTTTTCTGCCTGTCCAAATGGCGCCTTTTACGACTATGTAAGCGAGTCGATATGTAAAAAGGTACCATTATCAAGAAAATGTCTGGTAAAAAATTGTGATTCACGAAGCTACTTACAAAAAATATGGAGATCTATACGGCAATATATTACAAAGAAAAGCGGCATGCCGGCTAACTTTAAATATTTCATTAAGGTTTCAGATTTTAGTGAAAGAATAATATCCAATTTCCTTCATGAAAGTTCTATATTATTTGATGTTTCAAATCCCATTGAAGTCTCTTCTTCCAAAAATTATAATAAGTTAGTGGTTGATCGTATCTCAGTTAATAGCGATGTGATTTATATAGGTCGGCTTGATAAAGAAAAAGGAGTGAGGTTACTTTTAGAGGCTTTCAGAGATACAAGCGGTAAAAGCTTGCGAATAGTTGGTACTGGAGCCCTTGAAGACGAGTTGAAGTCTGAACTACACGAAGCAAAATTTGAAGGATGGCAGAATCGTGAGGGAATATTAAGTGCGCTATCAAAGAGTAAAGTACTTGTATTCACATCAATGTGGTATGAAACCCAAGGTCTAACGGTTTTGGAAGCAGCTTCGGTGGGCGTACCTTGTGTAGTTTCTGATGCATGTGCTGCTCGCGAAAGTGTGGAGGATGGAAAGACAGGTTTATGGTTTAAATCAGGCGATAGTAATGACCTAAAACAAAAAGTCCAATATTTAATGGATAATCCATTAATCGCAGATGATATGGGTAAAAGCGCTTATAAAAAATTTTGGCGTAGTCCTCCTACATCATCAGCTCATGCAGATAAATTGTTAGAAACATATGACAGAATACTCGACGTTATAGAGGAAGAAAGAATATGACACACTTATTGGTTGTGCCAACATATAATGGACTGCAAGATCTTAAAAGATTAGTAAGTAGTTTGCCATCATTAAGTAATCTATTTGTTATTGATTCAAGTTCCAAAGATGGTACAGCTCAGTATTTAAATGATATGAATATTGATCATATCATTATCCCGACATCTGAATTTAATCATGGTGGTACACGGCAGAGAGCATTAGTAGAACGCCCTGGTTATGATATATATGTGTTTATGACCCAAGACGCATATCTAGCTGAATCCGTTGCTATACAAAACTTAATCGCGCCCTTTGAAGATATACACGTCGGCGCTGTATGTGGTAATCAGTTACCTCATAATGATGCAATGCCAATAGGAGAGCATGCACGTGTTTTTAATTATCCTGATATTTCAAGTACTAAAAGCTTAGCAGATATACCAAAACTGGGCATAAAAACAGCTTTTATGTCTAATTCTTTTGCAGCATATCGAACTACTGCTTTGCAATCTGTTGGAGGGTTCCCAGATCATGTTATACTTGGTGAAGATATGTATGTGGCTGCAAAAATGTTAATGTCACAATGGAAGATTTCTTATCAAGGTAATGCCAAATGTCATCATTCTCATGATTATAGTTTGATTGAAGAAGGTAAGCGATATTTTGATATAGGAGTTTTCCTATCACGCGAAAACTGGATTCAAGATTACTTCGGTAGTGCTGGTGGAGAGGGGTTGCGATATGTGAAATCAGAAATAAGATTCTTAAGTCGTCGCGGAAAATATTGGATTCCTAATGCTATAGCAAGAAATGTTATCAAGATGTTGAGTTTTAAATTAGGTAAGAAAGAAAAATATTTGCCCACTAGATTAAAGTCTTATCTGAGTATGCATAAGCGTTTTTGGAAAGTCTGAATAAAGTAATTTACATGAATATACTCATATATTTTTATTATTAAATGTATTCATAAGGAAAATTAATGAGTTTTAATGATCGAACTATTAGCGGATTCGGTCCCTACACGCATGTTTTTGTGCGGATGACTGATATTCTAGTCGTTGCTTTGGCAGGCTGGTTTGCTTATTGGATAAGGTTCAACAACATTGATATGACAGAGCGTTATCAATGGGCCCTTGTTGTTGGTATGCTGTTATCCTCCATTGTACTTCCTCGTTTTAAATTATATCAATCTTGGAGAGGTAAGCTTAGAGTCATATTAGCGATGAAAGTATTTATTGCTTTCGCATTTATTGCTAGTCTTCTATCAGTTATTTTGTATTTTAGCGGTAAGAGTCTAGATTTTTCTCGTATTTGGGTCATGACTTGGATGGTTCTTTCTGCTTTCCTTGCAATCGCTATCCGCGGTATTGCGTACCCGTTTATCAATATACTCAGGATGAAGGGGGCAAATCGAAAATCAGTTATGTTGATTGGTGATGCTCACTCCTGCATTACAGCGTATGAGCACCTACAGCGTGTGCCTTCAGTCGGTTTTGATGTCTCACGTATATCAATAGTTGGCGTTGATAAGTATAACGAACTCTCCAACATAGAATATGATCACCATATCTTAGGGGAAACCATCGAGCATCATGAGGCAGAAGTATGGATATGCTTACCTGTTTCAGAAGGTGCTACCGTACGAGAGATTCAGAAAGATCTAATTTTTTCTACTAGTAATGTAAGGTATATGCCTAATTTGTCAGACTTTAGGCTGATTAACCATAGAATATCAAATGTAGCTGATCTGTATATGTTGGATTTGAGTTGTAGTCCAATGACAGGGTGGAACGTTCTGTGTAAATCGGCACTTGATCGCATACTGGCTAGTATAATTTTACTTCTAATTAGTCCTATCATGCTATGTATCGCAATAGGTGTAAAACTTTCCTCACCAGGACCAGTTTTCTATCGCCAAGAAAGAGTTGGTTGGAATGGCAAGCCATTTGATATTCTTAAGTTTCGCTCCATGCCCACGGATGTTGAGAATATGGGAGTGCACTGGGGAGGTGCTAGGTCGAAACAATTATCCCGTTTTGGGAAATTTATACGTTCCACTAGTCTAGATGAATTGCCACAATTTATTAATGTTTTCATAGGGAATATGTCTATAGTTGGACCACGCCCTGAGCGCACAGTGTTTGTGGAAAAATTCAAGAGCGAGATCCCAGGGTATATGCAGAAGCATATGGTTAAGGCTGGAATTACAGGATGGGCACAGATTAATGGCTGGCGAGGAGATACCGATCTTGAAAAAAGAATAGAATGTGATCTTTGGTATATTGAAAACTGGTCTATAGCCTTAGATTTTAAGATAATATTCATGACAGTTTTTAAAGGGTTCATACATAAAAATGCGGGCTGAAGAAATTATTTTATTCAACTTGTATTCTTAATCGTTGTGGAAAATATTCGCGCATTACTATAGTGCGATATTATATGCTTTTAATTGAGTAACCGTATTTCTCTTAAGCAGCTCATACAGTTATAGTCAAATATTAACTTTAGTTATGAGGAAAGTATGAATCAAAAGAAACAAGTTTTAATCACCGGCGGCGCCGGCTTCATTGGCTCTGCGGTCGTCCGTGAGCTGATTCGCTCAACTCAACATACCGTCATCAATCTAGATGCATTGACCTACGCGGGGAATCTCGAGTCATTGGCCGAGGTGGTGGACTCTGATCGCTATCACTTCGTGCAGGCGGACATCTGCGATGGCGAGAAGATGAAAGCTGTCTTTGCGGAGTTCCAGCCGGATATCGTGATGCACCTGGCGGCCGAGAGTCACGTGGATCGCTCCATCGATGGCCCGGCAGATTTCATCGAGACGAACATCGTTGGCACCTATCAGCTGTTGGAAGCGGCACGTCAGTATTGGAAGGGCTTGAAGGAATCTGATGCCGAGAAGGCCGCTAGCTTCCGCTTCCATCACATCTCCACCGATGAAGTGTATGGCGATCTAGAAGGGCCGGAAGATCTCTTCACCGAGACGACACCTTATGCGCCGAGTTCACCGTACTCTGCCAGCAAGGCGAGTTCGGACCACCTCGTACGGGCCTGGCAGCGTACCTATGGCTTGCCGACGTTGGTCACCAACTGCTCCAACAATTATGGTCCGTACCATTTCCCCGAGAAGCTCATCCCGCTGATGATTCTCAATGCGCTGGCAGGCAAGGCATTGCCGGTGTATGGCGATGGCAAGCAGGTGCGTGACTGGTTGTACGTGGAAGACCACGCTCGGGCGCTGATCAAGGTCGCTACCGAAGGCGAGATTGCCGAAACCTACAACATCGGCGGCCACAACGAGAAACAGAACATCGAAGTCGTCAAGACACTGTGTGCGCTACTGGAAGAATTGGTGCCCGAAAAATCGGTGGGAATCTCCAGGTACGAAGACTTGATTACCTATGTGGCGGATCGCCCCGGCCACGATGTGCGCTATGCGATTGACGCCGCCAAGATCGAGCGTGAGCTGGGCTGGGTGCCGCAGGAAACCTTCGAGACCGGCCTACGCAAGACAGTCGAGTGGTATCTGGCCAATGAGAGCTGGTGGCAGCGCGTGCAGGATGGCAGCTACCGTGGTGAGCGCCTGGGGACCGGGAGCTGATGATGACGACTTCCCATCGCATGGGCCGTATCCTCATTCTGGGGGGCAACGGTCAGGTCGGCTTTGAACTGCAGCGCAGCCTGGCGCCCTTCGGTGAGGCGAGTGCACCGCGCCGCAGTGAACTGGATGTCAGTGATCTGGCCGCGGTATCAGCCTGGGTGGAGGCGTATCAACCACAGCTGATTCTCAACGCCGCCGCCTGGACGGCCGTCGACAAGGCAGAAGAAGAGCGCGAGGGCGCCATGCATCTCAATGCAGAGCTGCCTGCCCTGTTGGCCGAGAAAGCCACTGAGCTCGACGCTACCCTGGTGCATTACTCGTCGGATTACGTCTATCCGGGAGATGGGGATCAGCCCTGGCGTGAAGACAGCCCGACGGCGCCGCTGTCCGTTTATGGCGAGAGCAAGTTGGCTGGCGACGAGGCGGTATTGGCCAGTGTCTGTCGTCACCTGGTGTTCCGCACCAGCTGGGTGTATGCCGCCCGTGGCAACAACTTCATGAAGACGATGCTCAAGCTGGGGCGTGATCGCGATGCGCTGAACATCGTCAATGATCAAATCGGTGCGCCGACTCCTGCGCGCCTGATCGCCCAGCTCACCTGTGAGGCATTGCGCCAACGGATCGACTCTGGGCTTTATCACCTGGCGCCGCAGGGCACCACCAGCTGGCACGGATTCGCCCAGAGCATCTTCCGTCTGGCCATCGCGCAGGGTGAAACGCTGGCGATAGACCCACAAACGCTGGGTGGCATCCCGACAGCGGAATACCCGACACCGGCGACACGCCCACTGAATTCCCGTCTTGCGCTGGCGAAACTCGAGTCGGCACTTGGCCTCGAGCTGCCTGATTGGCAGTCTCAGCTGGCGCTGACACTCAAGGAACATCTGGATCGCTGAGTCAGCGGTCTCTGTCACATTGGCAGATCATCTTCAGTGTGTGGCATCCCGCGGCACCTGATCTTCTTCGAATGAAACGCTACACGTCGATACGACAAGGATTTTGATATGGCGCGCAAGGGCATCATCCTCGCCGGTGGTTCCGGTACACGACTGCATCCGATCACTCGCGGTGTATCCAAGCAGCTGCTGCCGATCTACGACAAGCCAATGATCTTCTATCCGGTCTCTGTCCTGATGCTGGCCGGAATCCGCGAGATCCTGATCATCTCCACGCCGGAAGACCTGCCGCAATACGAAAAGCTGCTGGGCAACGGCGAGCAGTACGGCGTGCGTTTCGAGTATGCCGTGCAGCCGAGTCCGGATGGCCTGGCCCAGGCCTTCATCATCGGTGAGGAGTTCATCGGCAATGACCCGGTCTGCCTGGTGCTGGGTGACAACATCTTCCACGGTCAGCACTTCTCGGATCAGCTGAAGCGTGCCGCGAATCAGCCGAGCGGCGCGACCGTATTCGGTTACCTCGTGCAGGACCCGGAGCGCTTCGGCGTGGTGGAGTTCGATGAAGACGGCAAGGCCATCTCCATCGAGGAGAAGCCGCTGAAGCCCAAGTCGCCCTATGCGGTGACAGGCCTCTACTTCTATGACAATGACGTGGTCGAGATCGCCAAGTCCGTCGAGCCTTCCGAGCGTGGTGAGCTGGAAATCACCAGCGTCAACAATGCCTACCTGGAGCGCGGTGATCTACGTGTCGAGCGACTGGGGCGTGGTTTCGCCTGGCTGGATACTGGCACCCACGACAGCCTGCTGGAAGCCGGCCAGTACGTGCAGACCATCGAGCATCGTCAGGGCCTGAAGGTGGCATGCCTCGAGGAAATCGCCTGGACCAACGGCTGGATCAGCGACGAGCAGCTCGAAGAGCAGGGCACCGCACTCAAGAAGACCGGTTACGGCCAGTACCTGCTCAAGCGCCTGGATGACAAGCGCCGTGGCAACTACTGAGCTCGACACCTGAGCCAGGGTGCCGTGGCCGGATACGCATGCAGTGAAGTCAATGCTGATGTATCCGCTTTCCCGCAGTCGTCGCCAACAAGGCGAGGGCTGCGGGAATTTTCATGGCGACCCGCCACGCCTGCGCGCTATCGAGACTGAGCCTTGTCGTGCCCTGGGCCGGCAGGGCATCGAGTCCTGTGATTGTTGAAGTGATATCTGTCCCCTACAAGGAGCGAATACCGCATGAATTTTGAAAAACTCGCCATCCCGGATGTCGTGCTGCTGACCCCGCAAAAATTCGGTGACGAGCGCGGCTTCTTCATGGAGACCTTTCGCCAGAGTGAATTCGTCGAGCACTGCGGTGATTACACCTTCGTGCAGGACAACCACAGCAAATCCCGTCAGGGCATTCTGCGTGGCCTGCACTACCAGCTGAACCAGCCGCAGGGCAAGCTGGTGCGTGTCACCCAAGGGGAAGTCTTCGATGTGGCCGTCGACATGCGCAAGAGTAGTCCGACATTTGGTCAGTGGGTCGGTGCCCATTTGAGCGAAGACAATCAGCAGATGCTATGGGTGCCGCCGGGATTCGCACATGGCTTCTATGTCATCAGCGAAACGGCAGAATTCCAGTACAAGTGCACGGATTATTATGCTCCGGGGGATGAGTACTCACTGAAATGGAATGACGCCAGCGTCGGGATCGAATGGCCGCTGGTGAATGGCGATACGCCACAGTTGTCAGACAAAGATAATAATGGGGTTAGCTTTTATAAAGCCCAATTCTTCGAGTGAGGGAACAGGGGCAAGAGTGATTCTTGCCCCTTATTTGAATTAATTTTTGTCGTAAGTTAAGCGTCATGTTGTGCCAATATTGGTGTAATACCAATATTATTTTGTTTCTTAAAATCGAAAACAATACTTATGCATGGTTTCTAACATTGCTTTGTTGTTAATGATTTTTTGCTTTTCCAGTAATGAGTGATTAAGCCTCCTACTACTAGATTGTGCACAAATTGTCCTGATGGAAATGAATTATATGATTCAAATTGATTGATCGTTATCCAGTAAAAAAAGAATATTATTCCAAAGATGGCCATATCATTGGGTAATTCGTCTCTCTGCCAAGCTAGCCAGGTTGCTCGCCCAATCCATATAGTTAAAAGGCACATTGCGACTAGCCCAATTAAGCCATATTCGACCCAAGTTTCTAGAAAATAGTTATGTAAGTGTCCATATTGCATAAGTACCCAATCTGGCAGCCAAGAGGTCTCCGACATTACTAGGTCACGCCCCTTAGGACCCCATCCAGTCAAAGGTCGTTCGGATATCCATTCGCTCGCAGCAATCCAGCTGTTGATGCGAATTCCGATGCTAGTATAAGGAACTTGAGCGATATCGCCATTGAGCAATTGAGAAACTACATTATTTTCTGTATTGAGACGTTTATTAATTGTCTCATCAAAAGTCATATATAGAGCACCGAGTATCAGTGTCGTAATTGTGACAGTTATTACTGTGTAAAAGGCGAAACGTTTAGTCGTCCCTCTTTTTAATATTATAAAAGATAAAATGATAAACCCTATCAATATGGCTAAAGCTAAACTTACCCATACTGCGCGTGTTTGACCGACAGCTATACCGATGAGAACTATCGTAATACTTAGACACCAGATGACTCTCCATAGGAAACGCTTGCTTTTAGCCGTCCAGAAACGATTTGAAAAGCACACTAATCCCAAAAGCGTCACACCAAATAACATTGAGGCATGTTGTTGGTTACGTATGCCAAAACCAACTCTCTGGCCGCTCAGTCCTGTAAGCCAACCGTCCCCGATAGGTGCCATGAAAGTAGCAATTAAGAAAAATAGTGCTGCCAACCCCCAGATGATTAGTGTGTTTTTGGTACTACCACCTAACCACCAGGCTATACAGATGAAAATAAATAGTTTGGCTAAATCCTTGACCCTAGGGTTATCAATAGCCCATTGTGGGTATTGCCATAAGCCAAGGCTCCAAGATAATAATTGAACGCATATGAATAAAGTAAGTAACAGGAGCGGTGTTCTTCGTAAATTTTTACCATAAATACAAAAAGCTATAAGTCCTATAGCTGCGAGTAGCGTCTGAGCTTTCTCGGCGAGATCAGGCCATAAGAACTGACTCGTGACATATATGAGCAAAGATAAAACTCCAAGCAGTTTTAACCAGCTTGGAGGGGTTGATCCCTCATGAGAGGGCCATAGAGTATAGGACTGCATGATTGACTACTTTCGTGTGAGTGTGTGCGTAGATAGTATACATGATATCGACTATCAGGAAGATTCGGTATTGTCTTTGCTATCAAAAAATGATCTATCTTGTTGCAGCGTATTGTCCAGTGACGTGTTAGGCCCAGCTCCTCAGTAAGGGCTGGGCCTATAGCCGGTTTGGGGATTGGCAGTTTACGAGAAACGTAATATGGCGCTACTTGTGAGGGCTAGCACTTAGTCGTCATTGGTCACCCCTCCCGCACCCCATCCACCAAGCGGCTAATGCCCTCTGCTGAAGTATGCTTGAGCTCGGGCGGGAGCAGGGCATCCGGCAGGTCCTGATAGCAGACCGGACGCAGGAAGCGGTGAATGGCGGCGGTGCCGACCGAAGTGGTGCGGCTGTCGGAGGTGGCGGGCCCCCACTGTCACGCTAGTTGGAGTATCAGCGGCTGTTAGACTCTGAACCATATGGGGCGTGATGAGGTTCCGATGAAGTACTCCGACGAGCGCCGGGAGGCCATCCTCAAGAAGCTGCTCCCG